>CAWUTT010000099.1:0-48557 GCA_963925635.1 uncultured Pseudomonadales bacterium
TAAGAGACAGCTCAAAAAAGATACCATGCTCAATGCCCTTCACTTGGTCTACTAGCCAGTAACGGTTAACCAAGCTGGCTTGCCAGCAACAGTTGACATACCTTACGCCTATAATTTCATCCTGCAGCTGCTGATTGCGGATGTCCTCTTTACGCTTGGCAACTAAGGTCCACTGGGGTGCTATAGGCCACATCAAAGACACTTCAGCTTGTTCGCTGCTGTTTAAGGTTTCAGTGTATTTGAAATCAATAGTTTTATTATTGCCAGTTTGATACTTCATGTTGGCGCTGGTGGCTTCAACATTACCAGACTTAGGGTTCCAATCTACATTCAAGCTAGAAATCCAGTTCGGGGTGAATTGGTAGTTCATGTGACCATAAATGGGTGAAAAAGTTTCAGTATTAGCCACACTCGCATTGCTTACCTGCACCTCACGGTCACTCAGGTAGTGAATTTGGGTCATGGACAATTTGGCTTTTTGCCAACCTTGGGTACTTAAAAACTGACTATCAAGGCCTATAGTAACTCGATTAGTATCACCGATACGGTCATAACCATTAAATCGGTTGGGACGATAAAACGGTTTGCCATTAACGCTGCTGTCAAAAATAGCCATGTCATCTTGTTGCTGATAAGGCGCGTAGGCATAGTAAAGCCTCGGCTCCAAAGTTTGCAAGTAACCGCTTGCAAGACTGCGTTCGAACAGCAAACCACTATCAATCTCAAACTGAGGGATGATACGAGTCTTGCTTGAGGTAATGTTAGTGGGTGTATCACTCAATTGGTAGTTTGTAATGGGTAGGCTAAGTTTTGGTTTGATAAAGCTATAATCACTGACCCATGATGTACTTAAACTTGGTACTAAGTGGGTTCGAATGCCGGTAATCTTATTAGTGCCAGTTAGGCCTTCAATATCTCTAGTAAAGCGGGTTAGGTCGAGCAAGTAATCAGTATTGATCACCTGCTGTTGCTGATTAAAAACACTTCCACCCGTTAGGGTTGCATGGGGCAGCTGGTCGTACGCAGGCACTCCGGTGCCTACATTCTGACGACTAATCACTGCTAAGCTGGCCGTGTCTAGTAGGGAGGATTGCCCTTGGTAGTTAAGCGATGCTTTGCTGATGATAGAGGTCTTTTCAGTGTCTTCGTGATCTAAACCATAAGCGTCTAGTAGTTCAAAATCACTGATGCGTTTAAGGTTAATTGAACTGGTGAGCTGATCATTGATTTTGGCTTCGTTGGTGTAATTCAGCAACCACCTGTTTTGGTCGCCATTGAGATCGTCAATGGCCAGGTCAACATCTAACGTTTGTTCACTGTGGTCGCCTAAATACCTAAACTTGGTGTGTAAGCTGCTACCGCTAAGTTCAGTAAAACGAGGCGTAATCAGGGCATCATAATTGGGCGCTAGGTTCAGGTAATAGGGTGTTGTCACATCCAAGCCCATCTGTGTTGAGCTCTCTACAGTGGGGAACAGAAAGCCTGATTGGCGTTGGTCATTAATGGGAAAACTCATCCAAGGTAAATAAAACACCGGCACTACACCAATCTTAAGGATAGCGTGCTGCGCCTCACCCATACCAGATTCTGGGTCTAGCTCTATTTTGTTACTGTGAATGGCCCATGTGTTATCACCAGGCGCACAAAAGGTAAAACTGCCTTGCTTCATGGTGACAGTGTCATCCTGGTGGTAGTCAATAATTTGTGCTGCTGCCCTTAGTTCACTCATCGGCAGAGCAAGTTGTGCTTGGTTAAGTTGGGCTTCAGAATCGGTGGTGTTAAATTGCGCAGAGTCACTTTCAATAATCATGTTGGGGCGGCGCATCGTCACATGGCCTATCATATCAACCTTGCCATTATCTAGGTCAAACCGGGCGGAGTCGCCTGTCATTTTTTTTTTTTTTTGTCGAAACTCCACGTTACCTTGAAAATGTGTGGTGCCTTGGTTGTATTCGCTTGTATCAGCATGGGTATAAAGAGGCTGTTGGTCGGGGCTAACATTTTGCTCTAAGGTGTTTGCTTGGTAGGGCAGGTAGTAACCGCAACTCAGATCACCGGAGGTGACACTGGGTGTTTGCCAATCTAGGCTGATGGCTTGGTGGTCGGCCGTGACTAGGGTACTTAGACTGCAGCTAATGAGCAAAGCGAGTGTCAGAGGGAGGCTTGGTGCTGGCATATGCATTGACAGAAGAAATCCAGTAATTGTAGACCAAAAAATTGGTGCGTCAAAAAAGTTGAAGGCTAAGTTTAAACCAAATGTATGCGCAATGGGCACTTCTGTGGGGTGGAATCCATAAAAAGTGTCAATTTAACGAATTTATATAGTCTCAATGTGGCGCTTCCAGTCTGGGCCATTTATTATAGGGCGAGTTTTCAAACACGGGTGAATATGTGAATACTTACAGTTTTGGCGCCAACATGGCTCGCCATAGAACGGGATTAGTACTGGGCGCCTTAATAGGCTTAACTGGCGGGCCTTCTGGCATGCTCTTTGGCGCCGCCATTGGTTATTATTTAGACAAGTTAATTCGCAGCGTTGCTGGGGTTGAGAGTTGGACGCAGGCTAAAGCCCAGACGGCTTTCTTTGACGCTACTTTTTGCGTAATGGGAAAAATTGCAAAAGCTGACGGTCAGGTCACGGCTGAAGAAATTCAATATGCAGAAGTGGTGATGACGCGCATGCAATTGACAGAGGCCCTACGCAAGCGTGCCATCGAATGCTTTGGTCAGGGCAAAGACAGCTCTTTTGACCTAGCCCAAGTGTTAGAACCCTTGCGAAGAGCTTTGGTGAACAATGCCTCAGTGAAGCAAATGTTTATTGAAATTCAATTACAAGCAGCCTTAGTTGATGGCGCATTTAGCCAAGCAGAAGGCCGCGTGTTAACTCAAGTATGCCAGCTATTAGGTATTACTCAGCAGCAGTTTGAAGCGGTAGCAGAGCGCATGAAGGCTGAGCAGTCATTTCATCAAGGGGGCGGCCAAGGTCAGTTTGAAGGGGCAGGCAATGCAGGGCTAAAGCAAGCTTATGGCGTGTTAGGTGTGGCTCAAGATTGCGATGCCAAAAGTCTTAAGATGGCTTATAGAAAGCTCATGAGTCAGCATCACCCAGATAAGCTAGTGGCCCGTGGTTTGCCCGATGAAATGATGCTCATAGCGAAACAAAAAACTCAAGAAATTCAAGCTGCTTACGACGCCATTAAAAAATCGCGTAAGTAGTTTTTTGTCACCACATACTGGAATATAACGCCATGAGCGATTTTAAAATAGCACCCTCCATTTTAGCTGCCAATTTTGCTTGCTTGGGCGAAGAAGTGGATAAGGTGTTAGCGGCTGGGGCCGACATTGTGCATTTTGATGTCATGGATAACCATTACGTGCCTAACCTGACGATTGGCCCCATGGTGTGTAAAGCCTTGCGCGACCATGGGGTGACTGCTCCCATTGATGTGCACTTAATGGTGCAGCCGGTGGATCGCATGATCGAAGAGTTTTTGGCAGCTGGGGCTAGCTATATTACCTTTCATCCAGAAGCCAGTGATCACATCGATCGTTCTTTACAAATCATTAAAGACGGTGGCGCTAAAGCCGGTTTGGTGTTTAATCCCGCCACACCCTTGCACTACTTAGATCATGTCATGGATCGGTTGGATATGATTTTATTAATGTCAGTAAACCCAGGCTTTGGTGGCCAAAAGTTCATTCCTTCCACATTAGATAAGCTACGCTTAGCGCGCCAGCGCATTAACGCTTCGGGATTAGATATTCGCCTTGAGGTAGACGGTGGAGTTGGCGTGGCTAATATTGGCGAAATAGCCCGGGCGGGGGCCGACACCTTCGTCGCAGGCTCTGCCATCTTTAATACCGATGATTACCAAGCCACTATTGATTTGATGCGCAAAGAACTGGCCGCCTGCTGATTTAAAAAATATGATACCACTGTTCAGTAAAATAGGTTTTGAGCCTAAACTTGTGCTGTTTGATTTGGACGGTACCCTTTTAGACAGCTTACCGGACCTTTACGCAGCGAGTTTGTCCATGGCCAGCGCGCTCGATATTGCCGAGCCCAGTGTACGCCAAGTTGAGCAATGGATAGGTAATGGTGCCGGCGTATTAGTGCAGCGAATTCTTGCCAACCATTGGCAACCAAAAGCCATAGACCCTCGATTAGAACAAGCTCTGCAGTTATTTATGGATGCCTATTTGCAGCTGGGCAATCAGCAGAGTCGGCTTTATGATGGGGTAGAAGCCTTGCTGGGTGAGTTGCATCAATCAGGGGTTAGGCAAGGGGTGATTACCAATAAGCCCAGCCAATTTACCCAGCCATTATTGTTACAATTTGGCATATTGCATTACTTTGATCTCGTCTTTGCAGGGGATACTTTTGCTGAGAAAAAGCCCCACCCAATGCCCTTGTTAAAAGCGGCCCAGCAGCTGGGTTTTGGGGTGGAGGAGTGCCTAATGATAGGTGATTCGAGCAACGACATTAATGCCGCCAAGGCCTGTGGCATGCCCTGTGCGGGGGTGCGGGGAGGCTACAATCATGGGCGTGATATAGCTGAGTGTGAGCCAGACTGGGTGCTTGACTGCCTGTAAAGCGTCTTGATATCAGCCCTTGCCTAATTAATTCCTTGTCTAATCACCCCTGGCCTAATTGCCCCTTTAATAATTAAACTCTGGCCTATTTAACCCTTGGCAGCAGGTTCATCTTATGCTAACGTACTAGTACATTGATACGGCGTAGATCGCCCATAACTCAACAGCATTTACCTATGGCCACTAACCCACCCCTCATGCCTGTCGTTAAATACCTTATGACTCAAACCACTGACGAGCAGATGTTAGGGGCACTGCAGGGCTTGCTAACGCCTTATGAACAGCAAGAGCTGATTAATCGATTACAAATTTTTGAGTTGCTATCCCAAGGGGTATCGCAACGCCAAGTAGCCCAACAACTCGGTGTGGGTATTGCCACTGTGACCCGAGGCTCTAGAGCCCTTCAAGCTGGAAGTTATAAAATTGACCCGTCCTAATAAAATAAAAATGGCCCGCAAGCCAAGCTACACCACCGTCACCGCTAGCTGTGATTTTTTTGAATTATTTAAAAAAATTGAGCAGCAGTTTGCAACCTGTTACATGCTGGAGTCTTTAGGCGAGGATAGTCATATTTCCCGCTATTCACTGATTGGATTTGATCCAGAACAGATTTTCTGGGCTAATGGTAAACAACTGCATATCAGCGATCGCGCGGGTCAGGTGCAAACCTACGCCAGTGACAACCCGTATTATCTTTTGCGTGATATTGTGCCACAAAATATTATCAGCCGCCGATATGCCGGTGGACTCACGGGTTATATTGGCTACGATGCCATGAATTACTTTGAGCCAAGCCTAAGCCTCGCGGCCAGTGATGCGTTTGACGTATTTAAATTTGGTTTATACAAAGATGGCCTTATTTACGACAAGATGACAGGCGAATTGATTTACTACTATTATGAAGATAATCGTATTGCTTTAATTGAAACCCTGATCAATACCCCCACACCTTCTATTGGTGGCCTAAAGGTTGTGCCTCAAGGTGAAGACATGAACCGAGAACAGCATGCGGCTGCGGTTAAAAAAGTGAAAGGTGACATTGTAGAAGGCAAAATATTCCAGTGTGAAGTGGGCTTTAAGTACCGCTTTGATATGCTGGGTGAAAGTATTAATCTATATGAGCAACTGCGTATTATTAATCCCTCACCCCAAATGTATTACATTAAATTTGCTGAGCAAAAGATTATTGGTGCTAGTCCAGAATTATTGTTCCGCCTGCGTCAAGGCGAAATGGAGACTTACCCTCTAGCGGGCACTGCCAAGCGTGGAGCCACTCCAGAGGAAGACACCGCTTTAGCGCGGGCCTTATTGAACGATCCCAAAGAGATTGCTGAACACAATATGATTGTAGATTTACATCGTAATGATATTGGTCGGGTGGCGCGTTTTGGTACGGTTAAAGTGCGCAGTTTAATGGACATTAAGCGCTTTAGTCACGTGCAGCATATTTCCAGTGAGATTGTTGGCATTATGGCCGAAAACGAAGACATGTTTTCTGCTTTAGCGAGTAATTTTCCAGCCGGTACTTTAACTGGAGCACCTAAAATTGAAGCCATGAAAATTATAGATGAGTTAGAGCTAGATGGTCGGGGTCCCTATGGTGGCGCCGTAGGTCACTTTGGTTTTAATGGTGACTGCACCTTTGCCATCCCTATTCGTACGGTCTTTGCTAATGGCACAAAAGCTTACGTACAGACCTGCGGTGGTAATGTTTATGACTCCAATTCAGAAGACG
Organism: uncultured Pseudomonadales bacterium; assembly: GCA_963925635.1. Lineage (GTDB taxonomy): Bacteria > Pseudomonadota > Gammaproteobacteria > Pseudomonadales > Balneatricaceae > Njordibacter. The sequence continues at coordinate 6,329 of CAWUTT010000099.1, forward strand.
AATACCAAGAAATTCAACGTAAATTTGCCGGCACGCTAAAGGTGTTAGAGCAGTTTATGGAGGTGAAGTCATGAGCCAATATCCAAAAAAGTTCACGGTCTATTTGGTTGATAACTATGATTCATTCACCTACAACCTATACCAATACATAGGTGAAGTGCTCTCAACGGCTAAACTGAACGGCAAAATTGGCGACTTTGAGGTCATCGTTGCCCGCAATGATCAAATCACCGTCGCCGACATCGAAGCTGCTAATACCGATAGAATTATTATTTCTCCAGGCCCAGGCTCTCCAGATGACCAAAGTTACTTTGGAGTGTGCGCACAAGTAATCACCCAACTTGGGCCAAAAATCCCCCTGCTTGGGGTGTGTCTAGGAATGCAAGGTATTGTGCATTGTTTTGGTGGTAAAGTAGTGAAGGCCCATGTGCCGATGCATGGTAAAGTCAGTGCCATCAGTCATGACGGCACTGGTGTTTTTACAGACATCCCAGATCAACTAGAAGTCATGCGTTATCACTCATTAATGGCCGAAGCTGAGTCCATGCCAGACTGCCTTCAACTCACTGCAGTGGTGGGTGAGTTTGGTTCACAAAGTTATGAAATTATGGGTGTAAAACATAAACAATTCCCAATTCAAGGCATTCAATTCCACCCAGAATCTTTTGCTACAGAAGGTGGTAAAGAACTCATGAAGAACTTTCTACTGGGCAGTTAGTCATCCAAGGCCAGTCCCGTTGAGGGTCCAAAACTGGCCTGTTATTTCAGCGTCACAAGGCAAACGCCTTAAGCTAATTAAACAAGATAGGTTGACGCTGACGTGCTGCCACCTCGTCCCGTCCAGTTGGTGTGGAAGAACTCACCCCTTGCTTGATCAATTCTCTCATAGGTATGCGCACCAAAATAATCACGTTGGGCCTGCAGTAAGTTAGCAGGCAGGCGTGCGGTGCGGTAACCATCGTAATAGGCCAGCGCTGAGGCCATGGCGGGCATGGGAATGCCAAGCTTAACCGATTGCATAATCACTCGCCGCCAAGCCGCCTGTGCCGTCTCTATGGCCTGCTTGAAAAAGCCATCGAGCATGAGGTTAACGAGTTCTGGATTATGATCAAAGGCCACCTTAATATCATCAAGAAAAACGGACCGAATAATACAGCCACCACGCCACATTTGAGCGATCTGGCCATAATTTAGATGCCACCCATGTTCAAGGGCTGAGGCTCGCAATAGTTGGTAACCCTGAGCATAGGAGACAATTTTTGAGGCATACAGTGCCTGCTGTAAGTCATCAATAAATGCCCTTGTGTCACCCTCAAAAACCATAGGTGGGCCGCTGAGTTGTTTGGCAGCCTCTACTCGCTCATCTTTTAGTGCCGATAAGCAACGGGCAAATACCGCTTCGCCGATGAGGGTCACAGGTTGACCAAAATCTAGTGCAGTAACCGCAGTCCACTTGCCCGTTCCTTTTTGTCCAGCAGCGTCAAGAATGTGATCGATGACAGCCTCACCATGACTGGTTTTGTAGCCTAAAATATCAGCGGTAATTTCAATTAAGTAGGAGTCCAGAACGCCAGTATTCCAGTGTTTAAACACATCATGCATGGCCTCATTAGACAGTCCAAGTCCATCTTTCATAATCTGATAGGTTTCACAGATCATCTGCATATCGCCATACTCAATGCCATTGTGAACCATTTTCACAAAATGCCCCGCCCCATCATTGCCGACCCATTCACAGCAGGTTTCCCCATGATCTGTGGTTGCAGCAATGGTTTGGAAAATGGGTTGGATAGCGGGCCATGCGGCTGATGAGCCACCAGGCATGATGGAGGGCCCCAACAATGCACCCTCTTCACCACCGGATACACCGGCACCAATATAATAAAGGCCCTTGCTTTCAACATAGCTACAGCGACGCATGGTATCGGGATAATGGCTGTTACCGCCATCGATAATGATATCGCCTTCATCAAGAAAGGGCAGCAGCGACTCGATGACATTGTCCACAGCTTCACCAGCCTTGATCAACATCATGATTTTACGGGGGCGTTCTAGATTGTCGCAGAGTTGTTCAATGCTCTGGCAGCCAATAATATTTTGATCCGCCCCCCGACCTGAGATAAAGCGGTTTACTTTTTCCATGGTCCGATTAAATACGGCAACAGTAAAGCCTTTACTCGCCATATTTAACACTAAGTTTTCACCCATAACGGCAAGGCCAATCAGCCCAATATGTGCCTTCATATAAATATCCTGTGTATTGCTCAGTGTGTGTCAGGGGTCATCTTACCATGTGCCACGGGGGTACTATTCATTATTTGCGCTCTGGAGATAACCCTTGTCTGTGCAATGGCTCAAAGCATTGTGGGCAGTGGCCAATCTGCCTGCTCAATTGTTCAGTGTCACCCAAGCCATAATGCCGGCTTGATCTAGACTACCAAGATCAGCATCCACCATCGCTTGCCATTGACTCAGGCTAGTATTGTTAAGGGGCAATTGCAGCTGGCTTTGTGCAGCTAAGTCTTGGGCCTGTTGTAAGTCTTTAAGCTGAGTGGTGGCGCGAGCACCAGGGGTAAAGTCTTGGTCGACCATACGCTGGCCGTGAATTTGTAAGATTTTGCTGTCAGCAAAGCCGCCTCCCAAGGCGGCTCTAACTTTGGCTGGATCAGCGCCATTTTTTTGCGCTAAGAAAAGCGCCTCTGCAACAATGTTAAGGGTGGCACCTACAATCATTTGATTGGCTGTTTTAGCCAATTGGCCGCAACCAATATCTCCCACATGGGTGGTTTTTTTGGCCATGGCATCGAACAAAGGTTGAGCCCGTTGAAGCTGACTAAGCTGCCCTCCAGCCATAATGGATAGGGTGCCTTGCTGCGCACCAATTTGGCCGCCAGATACAGGAGCGTCTATGTAGTGAGCGCCCTTTGCTTGGGTCTTTTGAGCCAGTTTTTGGGTGAGGTCAAAACGGCTGGTGCCCATATCAATGATCAAACAGTCGGTGGCAATATGAGCCAGTAGCCCTTGCTCACCTACTAATACGTCTTCTAGAGCAATAGAATCGGTCACACACACAATAATGATGCCGCTTTGCACTTTTCTCGCTAACTCTGCGGGGGTGTTGGCGTAAGTGGCGCCAAGTGTTATTAACGGTTCTGCCTTGGCGGCTGTGCGGCTGTGAATACACAGGCAATAACCAGCATTCAGTAATTGTGTCGCCATGGCTTGGCCCATTAAACCAAGGCCAATGAAACCTACAGGTGGGTTTGTGTTCATGATAAGCTGCCCGAACATGTGAACTGAAGTTAGCCCTATTATCCCTATGCTTAAGCTGTGTGCCAACATTTCTATGTTATTTAATGAGCTGCCATTTTTACAGCGCTATCAAGCTGCGGCAGATCAAGGGTTTGTGGGCGTAGAATGCCTTTTCCCTTACGAGTTCAATGTTGATGAGGTGGCTAGTGCAATCCATCATTGTGGCATACCGCAGGTGCTCATCAACACCAGTGCGGGTCATTGGCTAGCGGGTGATCGTGGTTTGGCGTGCGATATTAATCGGCAACAGGATTTTCAACAATCGGTTAAGCAGGCGCTGGACTATGCTTTAGCCATGGGCAAACCCTTGGTACATGTGATGGCTGGATTGGTGCCCCATGGGGTGAGCCTTGAAGCTGCCGAGGGGGTGTATGTAAACAATCTACGCTGGGCAGCAACCGAGGCTAATAAACTAGATATTCGCCTGACTATGGAAGCCATTAATCCTGTCGATATGCCGCGTTACTTATTATCTAACCAAGCCCAGTGTCTGCGATTACTTAAGCTAATCAAGGCCGATAATCTAGGCTTGCAATTTGATTTTTTTCATTGCCAAAAGCATGAGGGCAACGCTCTAAAACAGTTTAAACAACTATTGCCCCACCTCTTCCATGTGCAGATTGCAGGTGTGCCAGAGCGCCATGAACCCAATACTGGAGAGCTAGATTATGCGCCGGTATTTAGGAGTCTAGAGGCGTCTGCGTATGAAGGCTATGTTGGATGTGAGTACCGGCCCAAAGCCTCCACCCTCGAGGGCCTTGGCTGGATGTCCCGCTAAAGTCCTAAACGTCTTTGACGCTTTCCATAACAACGAAAGTACTGGTTTGCATCACATGGGGTAAGGTGGATATCTTTTCACCCAAAACAGCACGGTAAGTAGCCATGTCTTTGGTTCTCACTTTTAACAAATAATCAAAGCTAGCCGCAATCATGTGGCACTGTTCTATTTCTGCAATGGAACCTACGGCAGCGTTAAAAGCAGCCAGTGACTTACTGCTGGTGGAGGATAAAGTCGCTTGCACAAACGCTACGTGATCTAGCCCTAGTTTGGTTTTATTAACTAACGCCACGTAGCCCGTAATGTAGCCTTGATCTTGCAAGCGTTTAAGGCGAATTTGACAGGGCGTGTTGGATAATCCAACTTGGTTGGCGAGGGCGGTAATGGTCATGCGGCCATCTTTACGCAGTGCGGTAATAATGCCCCAGTCGTGGCGATCTAGTTTAGTCATGTGCTGGCCTTCTGTGCTTGCCTTCTGGGCTTGGAGAGGATAATAACTAATCGTAGCTTCACAAATATACTATTGCTGCTAAATATACCTAAAATTGCCTAAATATTGTATATAATTATTCTGCATTTGTACTAAATTATAGTTATTTATTTACTTATACCGTGAAAATATAGTTAATATTACTTTTAATATGGGCTTAGACTGTCGCTTTGAACACATCAACGTCTGGGGCACATCATGACTAATATACTCTCTAAATTAGCTAACAAAGATCAACTAAAAAATATTCGTTTAAATATGCGTAGTGCCTATTTAGCTGATGAGCAAGTGTGTGTTGAAACCTTATTAAAGGGCTTGGATCTAGCCCCTGATCGTCGCCAAAAAATGTCTGCACAGGCGGCCGATTTGGTACGCCATGTGCGTAACCATTCTAGCCCCACCATGATGGAAAAATTTCTTGGTGAATATGGCCTAAGCACCAAAGAAGGTGTGGCGCTCATGTGTATGGCAGAAGCCCTATTGCGAGTACCCGACAAAGCCACGATAGATGCGTTGATTGAAGATAAAGTGCAAGCAGGGGATTGGTCCAGTCACCTTGGCCACTCTGAGTCATCACTTATTAATTCTTCTACTTGGGCCTTGCTCATTACCGGTAAATTGTTAGCGCCAGTCGATGCAGAAAAAGTGGGTTCCGCCATGCGTGGACTAGTTAAGCGAGTGGGAGAACCGGTAGTGCGTACGGCTGTGGCTCAAGCTATGAAAGAGCTGGGTTCTCAGTTTGTGTTAGGTCGCACTATGGAAGAAGCCACGCACCGAGCGCAAAAGCTAACAGCTAAAGGCTACACCCACTCTTATGATATGTTGGGCGAGGCGGCTCGCACTGCTGCAGACGCCACACGCTATTTTAAATCCTATAGCCAAGCCATTAAAGACCTCACGCCACACTGTAACGATGATGACATTCGTAACAACCCTGGTATTTCAGTCAAGCTATCGGCCTTGCACCCCCGCTATGAGTGGGGTCAGAGAGGGCGTGTATTAGCCGAACTAGTGCCACGGGTATTGGCGCTGGCTGAGCAGGCCAAAGCCGCCAACATGGGGTTTAATGTGGATGCTGAAGAAGCCGATCGTTTAGATATTTCCCTTGATGTCATTGCTGCCGTTTTAGCTGCACCAGAACTTGCAGGTTGGCATGGCTTTGGAGTGGTGGTGCAGGCCTTTAGTAAACGCTCACCTTGGGTGTTGGATTGGCTCTATGAATTAGCCGAGGGCTTAGATCGAAAAATTATGGTGCGCTTGGTTAAGGGGGCTTATTGGGATGCAGAAATAAAGCGCGCTCAGGTGATGGGATTGACAGATTTTCCAGTATTTACTCGCAAGGCGAATACCGATTTATCTTATCTGGCGTGTGCGAAAAAAATGCTAACCATGACTAGTCGTATTTATGCTCAGTTTGCCACCCATAATGCCCACTCAGTGGCCGCCATTTTGCAGTTGGCAGGCACCAATGATGCCTTTGAATTCCAACGATTGCATGGCATGGGAGAATCATTGCATGCCAGTGTGATGGCTCAGGGTGGCGTGCGTTGTCGGGTTTATGCGCCGGTTGGCGCGCACCAAGACCTGTTGGCTTATCTCGTGCGGCGTTTGTTAGAAAATGGGGCTAACTCATCTTTTGTTCATCAGCTAGTGAACCCAGAAATTGCACCAGAAACCATTGCTCAAGACCCAGTGAATGCGGTCTTAGAGCGTTTAGATCAAGGCTTAAGCTGCAGCAGCCATGCCATTGTGCGGCCCCAAGATATGTTTGGCCAAAGTCTCGGTCGCTATCGGAAGAACGCCAAGGGCTGGGATATTACTGATGCGCCTACGGTGGAAAAGATGCAATTAGCACGGGCCTATTTGGCCCAACAAAATTGGCAGGCGCTGCCCATTGTGGCTAATTACCAAGGCCCATCAGCGGCCCCTCAACGGGTCATCAATCCGGCTACAGATGATGAGCAAGTGGGCCAGGTTCATATTACCTCTAAAGAGCAACTTGAGGCAGCATTGGTGGCAGCGCCTGCAGGCCAGGCCGAGTGGCTAGCCATGCCCATAGAGCAGCGGGTGGCTTGTTTTGAGAAAGCAGCAGACTTGTATGAAGCCAATGCAACAGAGCTGTTTGCTATTTTAGCTAAAGAAGCAGGAAAAACGTGGTTAGATGCGGTGGGCGAATTACGTGAAGCAGTCGATTTTGCACGTTTTTACGCACAGGAAATGGTAGCAGAGCCACAGCATGAAGGACGCGGTGTAGTGAGTTGCATTTCTCCGTGGAATTTTCCATTGGCTATTTTTAGTGGCCAAATATTTGCTGCATTGGCAGGTGGTAATGCGGTTTTAGCCAAACCTGCCGGGCAAACCAACTTAGTGGCCCATAGGGCAGTGCAGTTAATGCATGAAGCGGGTATTCCTGTGGCTAGTGTTCAATTTTTGCCAGGGGGAGCGCAGGAAGTAGGGGCGCCAATTACCAGTGATGCAAGGGTTAATGGGGTTTGTTTTACGGGCTCTACTGCCACCGCGCAGCACATCAACCGGGTCATGGCGACTAACTTAGCCGCAGATGCGGTGTTGATAGCCGAAACCGGTGGTCTTAATGCCATGGTGGTTGATTCCACAGCGTTACCAGAGCAAGTGGTACGCGACGTATTGGCTTCGGCTTTCCAAAGTGCGGGCCAGCGCTGTTCCGCCTTACGTATGCTGTACTTGCAAGAGGATATTGCCGACAAGGTGCTGCAGATGCTTTATGGTGCCATGGATGAGCTTACCTTGGGCAATCCGTGGCATTTAAACACCGACGTAGGCCCAGTCATTGATACGACTGCCAAAACTAAGATTGAAGATTACATTGCCGACCATGCGGCTAAAGGCAATGTGCTCAAGCAGCTTGCAGCACCAGAACAAGGTTTGTTTGTGGGCCCTGTGGTGATTAAGCTTAACGGCATCGAAGACCTGGGTGAAGAAATTTTTGGCCCTGTGCTGCACGTAGCCACCTTTGCAGCTAAAGACTTAGACCACTTAGTGGGAGCCATTAACGCCCAAGGTTATGGTTTAACCTTTGGTATTCACACCCGGGTTGATGCCCGTGTTGAGCAGCTAGTAAAGGGCGTACATGCAGGTAATACCTACGTCAATCGCAACCAAATTGGTGCCGTAGTAGGTAGTCAGCCATTCGGTGGAGAAGGCCTATCGGGCACTGGGCCTAAGGCGGGTGGGCCACAGTATGTTCAGCGGCTACGGCAACCACTTTTAATAGAGACCGCTCCTCCAGCAGGCCACTTGGTGAATTTAAATAAGGTGCAGCAAGCCATAGATTCATTACACCTCACTGGGCTCACAGAGTGGCAGCAAAGCAGTGAACGCTTGTCTCGATTGACTCAGGTGTTTGGCTCGCAAGCCAGCCGACTACAAGACTTATGCCGTGATGTGGTCTTGTTACCTGGTCCAACGGGGGAGTTGAATCAGCTCAGTACCGTGGCCCGTGGTGTGGTCTTGTGCTTAGGGCCAGATCGGCACACTGCATTGTTACAAGCGCAGACAGCCTTAGCTCAAGGTAATGGCGTGGTGATGATTGTTAATGACCTTAACTTACCCGAGTGTGATTTACCCTTGGTCGTGGTTCAAGGACAGCTTGCAGCTACAGACATCGCTTCCTTGTCAGGCTATCATGCCGTTGCTGCAAACGGCGATGCTGACTACCAAAAGCAATTGCGGCTGGCCCTAGCAAACCAAACTGGGCCCTTATTGCCATTAGTTAGTGAAACCGCAGACCCACAGCGGTATACCATGGAACGCCATTTGTGTGTCGATACTACGGCTGCAGGTGGCAATGCGAGCCTAATTGCAGCAGGGGAGTAAGCCTACTCCTGATTTAGACTTGCCCGTTAGAGGTTGTAAAGGATGATTATAGGCGCATACGGATTATTGTTAAAAAACCATACGCGCTTTGTATTGTTTGGCTTGATTACGGCCTTTGCGTCTTCCTTTGGGCAGACCTACTTTATTGGCATATTTGGTCATGCCATTCAACAAGACTTTGCCATGAGTCACACCCAGTGGGGTGGTATTTACATGGCGGGAACCTTGTTGAGTGCTTTGTTATTGCCGATTACTGGAAAATTGATTGATCAGGTACCGTTGCAACGCTACGCTTTTTTTGTAGTTTTGTGTCTGGCCTTCGCGTGTTGGTTTATTGCCCAAGTAACTAGTCTGGTATGGTTAGTTGTTGGTGTATTTTTATTACGCCAGACAGGCCAAGGTTTAATGAGCCATGTGGCTTACACCTCCATGGGGCGTTATTTTGAGCAGCAACGGGGTAAAGCGACAGCGATGGTGGCTATGGGTTTTGCTGCGGGTGAAGCAGTGCTGCCATGGTTAGCGGTGATGGCCATTGCTGCTGTGGGTTGGCGTTGGAGCTATACCGGTGTGGCGCTGATTGTGCTCATTATTATATTACCGACCAGCATGTGGCTGTTGCGAGGTCATCATGGGCGGCACCAAGACTATGAGTTAAAACTCAAGCAGCGTGAGGAAAATTCTTTACTTAAACAAGCTTCAATGTCACCCAATCAGGCTGCTGAACAGCGCATCAATACCAAGTCTTGGCGCCGCCGAGATGTGCTCAGAGACTACCGTTTTTACTTAATTTTACCTGGCGTGTGTGCCACGTCCTTGGTGAGTACAGCGTTATTCTTTCATCACCTTAATTTAGCCGACGAAAAAGGTTGGTCCCATACTTTTATGACCGCTAACTATTTGCTTTACTCGCTTATAGCGACGCTGATGGCTGTTGTGGCGGGCCAATTAATTGATCGCTTTAGTGCTTTAGCTTTAATGCCGTTTACCCTCTTACCTTTAGCGGCGGCCTTGTTAATGATTAACCTAGTGGATAGTTATTGGGTTATTTGGCTGTATATGGTGCTGCTGGGTATGGGCTCAGGGTTAGCTCAAACAGCCCAAGCTGCACTTTGGCCCGAATGTTATGGCGTACGTCACCTAGGGTCTATCAAGAGTTTATATTGGACCTTTGTGGTATTTGCCTCAGCGCTAGGCCCTGTGTGGTTAGGGTCTCTGGTGGATCTAGGTTATAGTTTTCAGCAATCAGTATTAACCATGGTGGTGTATTTGTTGTTGGCCACTGGGCTCATGGTAGTTGGCCTTAGAAAGTTTCGCTTAGCTTAGGGCGAAGCATGGGTAGGTTTGCTGGCAGGCAGAGAGTATAATGCCTGCAAGTTCAAACTGATCACGCGTTTGTTATTCATCTCTTAATGGGGCTTTAGTGTGTTGTTAATGCTCGATAACTACGATTCCTTCACCTACAACCTAGTGCGCTATTTTCGCGAACTGGGGGCTGAGGTTGTGGTTTATCGTAACGATGAAATAAGCCTTGCAGACATTGAGGGACTAGCACCCAGTCATATAGTCATCTCCCCAGGGCCATGTACCCCCAACGAAGCGGGTATCTCTATGGCTGCGATTGCTCACTTCGCTGGAAAAATTCCACTATTAGGCGTGTGTTTAGGCCATCAAAGTATTGGCCAAGTGTTTGGCGGCAAGGTAGTGCGTGCAGAAAAAGTAATGCATGGCAAAACCTCTATGGTGTCCCATGAGCAAGCGGGTGTCTTTGCCGGCTTAGCGCAACCTGTAGAAGTAACGCGCTATCATTCTCTGGTGGTAGAAGCGCATTCATTGCCCGCCTGTTTAGAGGCGACGGCATGGAGTTTAAATGCGGCTGGTGAAAAAGAGGCTATCATGGGCCTGCGCCACAAAACGCTCGATGTAGAAGGTGTTCAGTTCCATCCTGAATCTGTATTGACACATCAAGGGCACGAGCTTTTGGCAAACTTTCTCAAACGTTAAGGTTTAACAAAGTGGCTTCTAAAAATGCATATGCAGGTAAGAAAGCGTCAATATATGGGCTTTTTTTCGGAAACATCTGGCCATAACTAAACTGCCTGCTGGCATTAAGCGTCTCCATTCACCCCATTTAAGCTCATTGCCAGTGGGTCCCTGTTTCATGACCCCCTGATGACTCAAAAAGGCGCAATTATTTGCCAAATGTGGGTTATAAAGCCTGATTTTTGTTGGCGTTATTTGCTAGAGTAGTAGGTCTTCCAAATTTGCTTAGTTGAACAAGGGTTGTCCATGAATATGCAGCAGGCTATCGCCGCCGTTACCGAGCAACAAGACTTAAGCCAAGCCCAAATGCAGGCGGTGATGAACCTTATTATGACCGGCGAAGCAACTCAGGCCCAAGTGGGTGGGTTCTTGGTGGGTTTGCGTATGAAAGGCGAAACTGTAGACGAAATTACTGGTGCGGTGGTGGCAATGCGTGCCCTTGCTTCAGGGGTGCAGGTAAAGGGTGAGCATGTGATTGATACCTGTGGCACAGGTGGTGATAGTTCGGGCATATTCAATGTGTCTACCGGCTGCGCCTTTATTGCATCAGCTGCTGGAGCCCAAGTTGCAAAACACGGTAATCGGTCAATTTCTTCTAAAAGTGGCAGTTCTGACTTGCTTGAGGCGGCTGGCGTAGACATTATGCTGACCCCTGTTCAGGTAGAACGGTGCATTGCCGACCTAGGAGTGGGCTTTATGTTTGCTCCAGCCCATCACAGTGCCATGAAACATGCGATTGGCCCACGTCGTGAAATGGCGATTCGAACCCTATTTAATATTCTAGGCCCACTGACTAATCCCGCAGGGGCACAGCATCAGGTGTTAGGCGTGTTTAGCCGTCAATGGCAACGGCCTATGGCGGAAGTATTGCATCGCTTGGGTAGCAAGCATGTGATGGTGGTTCATTCAGAAGATGGCTTAGATGAAATTAGTATTGCAGCACCCACCCACGTGGTAGAGCTGAAGCAGGGTCAAATCGTCGAATACACCATCGACCCTGCCACCTATGATTTATCCCACAGCAGCTTAGACGCGCTAGTGGTAGGGGATGCAATGGCAAGCCTAAAGTTGATTAAACAGGCTTTCGCTGGTGAAGCAGGTGCCCCACTGGATATGTTATTACTCAATGCCGGTGCGGCGATTTATTGTGCCGATCTAGCAGTTGATCTGGCAGAAGGCATAGAGCAGGCTAGAAGTGCGATCACTAGCGGCGCAGCTCAAAACAAGCTAGATGACCTTATTCAATTGACGCAAGGGTTTAATGCATAATGAACACCCCAACGGTACTCAAGCGCATTTTGGTGCGCAAGCTGGAAGAAATACAAGAGCGCCAGCAACACACCACCATAGATGACTTAAAACGCCAGGTAGAGGCTAACCAAAGTGGGCCAATGGCGCCTCGTGGTTTTGCCAAAGCTATGCAGGCCAAATTAGATCAAGGCTTGCCTGCGGTGATTGCGGAAGTCAAAAAGGCCTCACCCAGTAAGGGTGTGATACGTGAAAATTTTGACCCAGCACACATTGCTGCCAGCTACCAATCGGGTGGTGCGGCTTGTGTGTCGGTATTAACCGACGCAGACTTTTTTCAAGGCCATGAAGACTATTTGCAACAAGCCCGTGCAGCTTGTAATCTACCCGTGATTCGCAAAGATTTTATTGTTGACCCTTACCAAGTGTACGAAGCCCGAGCCATTGGCGCAGATTGTATTTTACTGATTGTGGCTTGTTTGGAAGATCAACAAATGCAACAGTTAGCTGGTTTGGCAGAAGATTTAGGTATGGATGTATTGGTTGAGTCTCATGATGCACCCGAGTTAGCTCGTGCCCTCACTTTAGCAACCCCATTGATCGGCATTAATAACCGGAATTTACATACCTTTGACCTGACTTTGCAGACCACCTTTGATTTATTAGCCATGATGCCAAAAGACCGTATGGCCATCACTGAAAGTGGTATTCATACGCCTGCTGACGTTGTGTTGATGCAAAACCAAAATGTGAATGCCTTTTTGGTGGGCGAATCATTTATGCGCGCTGGTGATCCTGGTGCAAAATTAGCAGAACTATTTGGCCCCTCGTAATTAACAACAATAAGAGATCATTACTATGAAAAACTATACTCCTGTTGACCCAGCTAAAACCAAAGCTAAAGCGATTGACTTAATGCACCCTAAACCCATTTTGCGTTTGCTAAAAGCCGCCTTGCTGACGGCCCTTGTAGCCCTGGTATGGGCCCTGAGCTCCACTTATGTGTGGGCTAATGGCGATCAAATTCTTGGTTCATGGGTGACGCCAGACGATAAGGCAGTGGTGGAAATTTATCAGCAGGATGGTCAATATTTTGGTAAATTCGTATCTCTGAAAGAGCCTAATTATGGCGCCGAAATGCAGGCCGAAGGCTTGCAAGGCCAACCGAAAGTTGATCGTAAAAATCCAGATGCTACCCAACATCAACAACCGATTATTGGGCTAGTCATGCTTAATGGGATGAATTTCACCGTTTCAACGCAAGGTAAGCAAAAGTGGCAAGGTGGCACTATTTACGATCCAAGCAATGGTAAAGCCTATAAGTGTACGATCAAACTTAATGCCGATGGCACCTTAGACCTGCGTGGCTATATTGGTATTTCTTTATTTGGCCGCACTCAAACTTGGCGACCACAGCAGGGATAATCTTAGGTTAATAGGAATATTAGGCAAAACAACATTATGCAAGCAAAAATAAGTTGGGCGGGTGGCGTTAGTTTTACCGCCGAATCAGGCTCGGGCCATAAGGTGACTGTCGACGGCCCACCTAATTTGGGTGGTGAAAACCTAGGTGCTAGGCCCATGGAGTTAATATTGATGGGACTGGGTGGGTGTGCAGCTTTTGATGTGATGACGATTCTCAAAAAAACACGCCAAGATGTGACTGATTGTGTGGCACAGTTGACTGCAGAGCGCGCTGATGCAGTGCCTGCTGTGTTCACTAAAATACACCTTCATTTTGTGGTGACCGGACGTCATTTAAAAGCCAAGCATGTGGCTCGGGCTATTAAATTATCTGCCGAAGAGTATTGCTCTGCTTCGATTATGCTCGAGCAGGGTGGTGTTGAAATAAGTCACGATTACGAAGTCATAGAACTGGATACCTAACTTGAGTTTATCGAATACACATCTAAGCCGTTTTTGGTCACCCAAAGTGCATATGTTATCGCCTTATGTACCTGGAGAGCAGCCTAAGCTAAAAAACTTAGTCAAGCTTAATACCAATGAAAATCCATTTCCGCCTTCACCTAAAGTGTTTGCAGCCATGCAAGGCCAACTGAACCAATCCTTGCGTTTGTACCCAGACCCTAACGCCACTAAATTGCGCCAATGTTTGGCTGACAATATGGCTTTAACAGTAGATCAAGTGTTTGTAGGTAATGGCTCTGATGAAGTGTTAGCGCACACTTTTCAGGCCTTGTTGCAGCACAGTGAGCCGTTATTATTTCCTGATATTAGTTATAGCTTTTACCCAGTGTATTGTGGCTTGTATGGTATAGAGAAAGTTGAAGTGCCCTTGTCTGACGACTTCACTATTAACGTCTCCGACTATACTCAGCCCAATGGGGGAGTGATTTTACCCAATCCTAATGCGCCTACTGGTGAGTTACTTAGTCTGGTTGCTATTCGTCAATTACTCACGGCGAATGCCAATAGAGTTGTGGTGATAGACGAGGCATATATCGATTTTGGTGGCCAGTCAGCAACTCAGTTAATCCCCGAATTTGATAACCTTTTGGTGGTTCAAACCTTATCAAAGTCGCGTTCTTTAGCCGGTTTGAGAGTGGGTTTTGCGTTTGGACAAAGCCATCTTATAGAAGCCCTAGAAAGGGTGAAGAATAGCTTTAATTCATACCCTTTGAGCAGTGATTCTCAAGCGGGGGCCATTGCCGCCATAGAAGACGTAAGCTATTTTCACCACACCTGCCAAGCTAATATTGCGCAGCGGGAAAGTTTGGCAAACCAGCTGCAGGCCTTGGGTTTTAGCATGACACGCTCTTTTGCTAATTTTCTATTTGTGACCCATGCCACCATGGCGGCGGCAGATACTGCGGCCGCATTGCGGCAACAAGGCATTATAGTGCGCCACCTCACTAACAGCCCACGTATCAGCAATTACCTGCGTATTAGTGTGGGGAGTGAGAGTGAGTGTGAGTTGTTGGTGCAGGCCTTAACGCTATTAGTGGCTGATAGCTAATCGTTTTTCGACCTGTGGTTATATGTTGGCCCGAGACTAAAGCGCATTGTCGAGCAGACCAAGGGCCTGCGCTAGTGCATGGTGTCAGGCGCTGAACGCGCGGCCACCCATCATATGTAAATGAATGTGGTACACCACTTGGCCCCCATCTGCATTGCAGTTCATCTGTACGCGGTAGCCGCCTTGTGCAATACCGGCCTCTTTAGCGAGCTGAGCTGCGGTAAGCATCATGTGGCCTAACAAGGCTTGATGTTCAAGATTAGTGTCATTGAGGGTGGCAATGGGCTGTTTAGGAATGATCAAATAATGCACTGGGGCTTTGGGCGCGATGTCCTTAAAAGCCAAAATGAGTTGGTCTTCATAAACGATGTCAGCTGCAATTTCTCGGCTAATAATTTTGTCAAAAATGGTGCTCATAGTCGTCACTCTTGGTTAGCTAGTTAGCTGGTTAGCTAGTTAATGCAGTTGCTCGCGGGCAATGGCCCGATAAGCAATATCACGGCGGCAGAATTTGCCATCCCAGTTGATCTGGTCTGCAAGCTCATATGCCTTATGTTGGGCTTCACTCACGGTATCACCAAGGGCTACAGCGCACAGTACGCGTCCGCCGTTAGTCATGACCATGCCGTCTTCATTGAGGGCGGTGCCGGCATGGAAAATCTTACTTTGATTTCCGACTTCCTCAGGCAAGCTAATGACATCACCTTTAGGGTAATGATCTGGGTAACCTTGAGCAGCCAGTACCACTCCTACGGCAGGACGCTCGTCCCAATCGGCCGTGGTTTGATCCAACACGCCCATGGTACCTGCTATGCAAAGTTCGACAATGCTGTTTTTTAGACGCATCATAATGGGTTGTGTTTCTGGGTCACCAAAACGGCAGTTAAACTCCAACACTTTAGGGGTGCCGTCAGCCGCCACCATAATGCCAGCGTATAGGAACCCCGTATAGACATAGCCATCCTCAGCCATACCGTTAACCGTGGGCATGATGACCTCATCCATAATACGCTGGTGCATCACTTCGTCCACCACAGGGGCCGGTGAGTATGCACCCATGCCGCCGGTGTTGGGGCCTTGGTCACCTTCATCTCGGGCTTTGTGGTCTTGGCTAGAGGCGAGCGGCAATACATTTTTTCCATCAGCCATAACTATAAAGCTGGCTTCTTCTCCGACTAAAAACTCTTCAATAACCACACGGTTTCCAGCCTCACCAAACGCGTTACCGGCTAGCATGTCTTCAACCGCAGCACACGCTTGTGCTACTGTATCCGCCAAAATAACCCCTTTACCTGCTGCTAAGCCATCTGCTTTTATGACGATGGGTGCGCCTTGAGCCTTAATGTATTCAAGCGCTGGTGCAACCTCGGTAAAGGTTTCGTAGGTGGCGGTGGGAATGCCATGACGTTTAAGGAAATCCTTGGCGAAAGCTTTAGATCCTTCAAGCTGGGCGGCACCTTGTGTGGGTCCAAAGATATCCATATCTGCAGCACGGAATAGATCAACCACACCTGCAACAAGAGGCGCTTCTGGCCCAACAATGGTGAGGTCTACATTATTGCTCTTGGCAAAGTCCAAGAGCCCTTCAATGTCCATCACATCAATCGCTACATTTTCGGTTTTGTTTTCTAAGGCCGTACCCGCATTACCTGGGGCGACGAATATTTTGTGGACACCACGGTTTTTAGAGGCTTGCCATGCAAGTGCGTGTTCGCGACCACCCGCACCGATAATTAATACGTTCATGTTGTTTCCTGTTACTTAAGTTGCTGCTGGGTCTAGCCATTGGAAAGACTTTACACCATTAATATGCGCTCGATGAAGCTACCTAGTATGGCCGATTAATCGATGGTCATGTTACTGCCCTGCTCATGCAGATGAAGCAACCTTAGGGCCGTTATGCAGAGACGGGTTTTAAGCGGCCTATGGTGGCTATTAATGACGGAAGTGGCGCATGCCAGTAAATATCATACTGATATTGTGTTCATTGGCTGCAGCAATGATTTCATCATCTCGCATCGAACCACCAGGTTGAATAATAGCGCTAATACCTGCTTCCGCAGCGGCATCAATGCCATCTCGAAAGGGGAAAAAGGCGTCAGAGGCCATGACTGAACCTTTGACTTCTAAACCTTCATCGCTGGCCTTAATGCCAGCGATTTTAGCACTGTACACGCGGCTCATTTGCCCAGCACCCACGCCAATAGTCATGCCACCTTTGCAATATACAATGGCATTAGACTTAACATATTTTGCCACCTTCCAGGCAAACTGTAGGTCGTGCATCTCTGCTTCTGTGGGGGTGCGCTCACTAACGATGCTGAGGTCGGCTTCAAGCATTTGGCCTAGGTCACGGTCCTGAACTAATAAGCCACCAGTGACGCGTTTGTAGTCAAGTTCTGCCGCATGTAAGCGTGGTAACTCACCACAGCTTAATACCCGTACATTAGGTTTGTGGGCTAACACGTCTACTGCCGAGGGGCTGATGCTGGGTGCAATAATCACTTCTACAAATTGGCGCTCAATTATGCGCTGCGCTGTGTCTGCATCGAGTTCCCGGTTAAAGGCAATAATACCACCAAAGGCAGAAGTGGCATCGGTGCTGTAAGCTTTTTCATAGGCTTCAGTGATGTCTTTACCCATCGCTACACCGCATGGGTTAGCATGTTTAACAATCACGCAAGCAGGGTCTTGAAAGGCTTTTACGCATTCTATGGCAGCATCTGTGTCGGCAATATTATTAAAAGACAGGGCTTTACCTTGTACCTGATGAGCCGTGGCGACGCTGGCTTCTTTAGGTTCATGTTCAATATAAAAAGCTGCACTTTGGTGGGGGTTTTCCCCATAACGCATATCCTGAACTTTTTTCAATTGGGTATTAAAAGTACGAGGGAACTTAGAACTTGTGTCAAGCTGGGCACCTAAATAATTAGCGATAGCGCCGTCATATATAGCTGTGTGTTCAAAGGCTTTGCAGGCTAAATCTGTGCGCGTGGTTTGGCTTAGGCCACCAGTGCGGGTGAGCTCATTAATCACGTCTGAGTAGTCAGAGGAATTCACCACAATAGCCACGTGCTTGTTGTTCTTTGCGGCCGAACGCACCATGGTAGGTCCGCCGATATCGATGTTCTCAATGGCCATATCTAAGGTGCAATCGTCACGTTCTATGGTGGTCTTAAAGGGGTATAAGTTCACTACGACTAGGTCGATTTCGTTAATCCCATGTTGCGCCATTACTGCGTCATCTTGGCCACGGCGGCCTAAAATTCCGCCATGAATTTTAGGGTGTAGTGTTTTCACTCTGCCATCCATCATCTCTGGAAAACCGGTGTAATCAGACACTTCGACAGCAGCGATGCCAGCGTCGTTCAAGAGCTTAAAGGTGCCGCCAGTTGAGAGGATTTCAACCCCAGATTGGCTCAGCTGTTGGGCAAATTCTACAATGCCTTGTTTGTCTGAAACGCTGATGAGAGCGCGGCGAATGGCGTGTGCTTGTGACATGATTGTATCCTTATACCTGCGGAGGTGGGTGCTGTCTAAAGTAAATCGTACTGTTTTAATTTTTTGCGTAAGGTGCCTCGGTTAAGGCCAAGTAGCGCAGCCGCCTTAGACTGGTTGTCTTGTGTGTGCTGCATGACACATTCAAATAACGGTGCTTCTACCTGTTGCATGAATAAATCATAGAGCGCATTGGGTTGCTGCCCGTCGAGTTCGTTAAAGTATTGAGTTAACGATTGGGCAACACTTTGGCGCAATGACTGGGGTACTTGCTGTGGGTCGGTTACATGGTCTGGGGCAGGCGTTTGGCTGCTGGTGTTGGTCATACTATTCATGGTTTTTTTAATATCATAATTCATAGTATTAAGCCGCCTGTTCTTCAGTGCTGGCAAAATAGTGGTTTAAAAAGTCAAGTTGCTGCTGTGGGTCGTTCAATTGATTAAATACTTTACGCTGGACCGGTTCTTGTTTTAAATACCAGCCCACATGTTTGCGGGCAATGCGAGGCCCCATCACCTCTCCATACAGCCGATACAGGCCATGCAGGTGTTGCTGTAAGACTTGCCACACCATGCTGTTGCTAGGCTTGTGCAGTGGCGTGCCATGCTTAAGGTAGTGATGGATCTGTTGGAATAACCAAGGGTTACCTTGCGCACCTCTACCGATCATGAGGCCATCGGCACCAGTATAAGCGAGCACATGGGCAGCATCTTCTGCGGTGTTGATGTCTCCATTAGCGATCACGGGGATTTCTATGGCCTGTTTAATAGCGGCTATGGTGTCGTATTCTACTGCACCTTTAAAGCCACAAGCACGGGTTCTACCATGCACAGCAAGGGCTTGAATGCCAGCGTCTTGGGCAATACGGGCTATATCTAAGCCATTACGTTGGTCGCTACTCCAGCCTGTTCGTATTTTTAAGGTGACGGGCACATCTACGGCGCCAACCACTGCTGTGAGGATGTCTTTAACCAATTGAGGGTCTCTTAATAAGGCTGAACCTGCGGCTTTTTTAAGTACTTTTTTGGCAGGACACCCCATATTAATATCAATTATTTGGGCCCCTAGGGCTACATTAGCTTGCGCGGCATGGGCCATTTGAACTGGATCACTGCCAGCAATCTGCACGCTAATCGGGGTGCTGTCATCAGCATGAGGAAGACGCCGTTGGGATTTTGGGGTATGCCACAAGGATGTGTCAGAAGTGAGCATTTCAGCAACGGCTAGTCCTGCACCAAGCTGACGGCATAAATGTCGAAACGGACGGTCAGTGATGCCAGCCATAGGCGCTAAAATTAAGCCGTTTTCAAGCTGATGGGGCCCAATAGTAAAGCCGTGAATAACGCTAGAGTGATTCATTACAAGTTAAAAAACGCCTAATTTTTGCTAGAAGTGAGGGTTAATATCCACCCTTCTATTGTACGAGTTGTACGTTTTTTGTTCAACTCATATAGCCGTTAAATCGGCTATATGAGTTGAAACTAACGCCTAAAAGCACTAATTAAACGATCTGTTTAATTATCGGGTTAACGATCTCTTAAACGATCTCTTCAACTCATAGGCTACTGCGGGTGCAGCATTAACCAATATACAGATTGGTAACAGTGCAACAGTTTCTGTTTGGGCGGCTGATTACACATTGACTCATATAGATGGTATTACCTACTGGTTAAGGTTGATAATCAAAAGTGGTGACCAAACTTGAGCCAGTTTAGGACGTCTTATGCATTAAAATAAACTATTTATTAGCGCATAAAATTAATTATATCTAATTGATGAAAGAGTGATACTATCCTTTGACCTAGAGCGCTATTAAGCAGGACAGGCCGTTTGTTGTTAAGCGAACCATGCAGTCAACCTATGCTATTCAAAGGAATATTTATAATGACACTTTATGAAAAACTCGAAAAAACGTTTGATGATAAAAATGTAGAAGCTTATTTAGACCTGCTGCATGAAGACTTTGTGGTTGTGTTTCACAAATCAGGTAACAGTTTCTCTAAAAGTGAATGGGGTGAAATGATTGCTGGTATGTTTGCCAATGACAAGTTTATTCGGGATTCATCTCGCTGTGTTTATGAGAATGACGACATTATGGTGCAACACATGTTTATGTCTTACCCAGACGACACGAAAGAAGCCGTGATGGGTGTTGCAATGATTAAAGACGGTAAAGTGATTCGCATGGAAACTGGCGCGACCAGCTTAAATTAAGCCATGCGGGTATGGCTGTCTGAAAGTGTTCCATACCCAATGCTTGGGTATGGAACAGGGTATCATCCCTGTTTATAATTTGCGGCTAAAACGCCAATGGATAGTGCCTGAGTAGGATATTAATACTCATCCCAAAACAAACCATGACGACCACTGGTTTTATAAGCTTTGCGCCTTTGCCCATTACCATTCTGGCGCCGATAGAAGAACCTAATAATTGGCCTGCTGCCATGACCCCACCCACAAGCCAAGCCACCTCACCAAATATGATGAAGTAAAGTAAGGCGGCAACGTTACTGGTTAAGTTGAGTATCTTGGCTTGAGCAGTCCCCTTTGAAAGCCCATAGCCGAGTACTGAAACGAAAGCGAGGGCCATTAAACTGCCTGTTCCTGGGCCAAAGAAACCATCATAAAAGCCTAATATCGGGCACACTAGAAACATAAAGCAGAGGCGAGATATCTTTTGCTGTTTTTGCTCATCATTAAAGCTTGGTGATAGCAGGACATAGAGTCCCATAGCCATTAACAGAAAGGGTAGAAATTGCACCAGTTTGCTGGCATCAATTTGTAATAACAGCCAACTGCCTAACACCGAACCAATAAAGGTAAGGACGATCATGCCCTTCATTTGATTTAAACGCACAAACTTAGTTCTGACAAAATAAATGGAGGCAACCAAGGTGCCCATTGAACCTTGCAGTTTGTTGGTGGCTATTGCCATGCCTGGAGGCATGCCAGTGAGCAGCAGTGCTGGCACAGTGATTAAGCCACCGCCACCGGCCAGTGTGTCGACCCAGCCCGCAGTTGCAGCAATTATAAAAAGTAATAATAATAGCTCTGTGCTGGGTATCATTGGTGTTCTAACCTAGGCTGGTGTGGTTAATAAATACTTCCACAAAGCCATACCAACGATGCCTAACAAGCAGACGCCAATCCACTGGCGCACCATTTTGGCATCATGCTTAAGCATTTGCTGATGGAACTTAAGGCCCAACATATGGCCACAAGCTGTGGGTATGAGCAGCGCCAATGACCACTGCCATTGCAGGTCTACGCCAGCCATAGCAAAGGCCAGCATCTTGATGGTGACCAGAATAAACCACAACACAAAAAGGGTGTCCCGATAGGCAGACATGGCCATTTTTCTGACGGCGACGGCAACAATCAGGGGCGCGCCAATGAGTGATGCACCACTAAAATAGCCACCCAATATATACAATAAACGGTCTATCCATGGCGATTGACTAGTGATCTCCCATTTAATAATCCAAGTGATCGCGTAAAAGCCAGTAATGGCATAGATAAAAATCACCATCCATTGGGTGGGTAAACTCAATAAGCCAATGACGCCGATGAGCTTGGGGATAATCATCCAAGTTAATGATTCCCTCAAAAACACACGGTCGACGTGTTTGAAGCGCAAACCCGTGGTGATACCAGAGAAAATGAGCAGGTGGGTGGCTATAATAGGTAAAAAGAATAAGGGCTTATCTGCGACCAATAACATCAGTGGTAAGCCTAGAGCTGCACCACCAAAACCAAGGCCTGCACGCACAAAACCAGACCATGCAAAAATGCCACTAATCACCATAAGTTCAGTGTTACTAAAATCCATAGTCTAAGAGCGCCTGTTTCCGTCAATACGCACCCACTCATCCTTAGCGACGACGGTGTGCATGTCAAACCATGGCTGGTAGGCTTCTATAACCGCATCAGCTTGGTGTTGCAGTATGCCTGACAGGGCGATTGAGCCTGCTGGTTTAGTGAGTTCAGCTAAACGCTGCGCCATGTCAATTAATGGGCCTGCTAGAATATTAGCCAGCATGACATCTACGGCCTGATTGGGGGTATCTGCAGGCAAAAACACGGGAATAGTCGCTGCGGCAATGCCATTACGTTGTGCATTGTCTATGGTGGCCGTTAATGCTTGGGTATCGTTGTCGACGCCTAGCACTTGCTCAGCTCCCATGAGTATCGCTGCAATGGCTAAAATACCTGAGCCACAGCCATAGTCAATGACCGTTTTATGTTGCCAGTCTTGCTGTGCAATCCACTGCAAACATAAAGCTGTGGTGGGGTGACTACCTGTACCAAAAGCCAAACCTGGATCGAGCATAAGGTTGACAGCCGTTGGGTCTGGAACGGCTTTCCAGCTAGGGCAAACCCACAAGCGTGCACCAAATTGAATGGGTTCAAAGCGATCCATCCATTGCCTTTCCCAATCTTTGTCTTCTAGAATTTCTAATTTGTAGCTGGGGAAGTGGAGACTGGGGTAGGCGGCTTGCCAACCATTGCCTAGGTATTCTAACAAGGCATTAGCATCTGTATCTGCTTCAAACAAACCCATCACGCGAGTATCTTGCCACAATGGAGTCGTGCCTTTAATGGGCTCAAAGACAGGTTGGTCTGCGCCATCTAATAGGCTCACAGCTCCAGCACCACAGAGCAGTAACATGTCTTCTAAAACTTCAGAATTTTCAGGCGTAGCAGATAAGGTGATTTGTACCCAGGGCATTTTGACCTCTGTAAACTATGGTGGGGTGACTATTACGGCACTCAACAAGGGCTCAAACATGACGTTTACTAAACTTAAACGCCCTGCCTTTACCCTTTTGAGCTTAACCTATGAGCGCGTATGACGCTGGCAAGGGTCGAGAAAAATGATCTGATAAGATCACCATGAGAAGTGAAAAGAACTCGAACTATAGACCTAGCTTTTTCTCTAGGTAGTGAATATTAACCCCACCTTCAGCAAACAAAGCATCTCGAACAATTTCTTTTTGTAACGGGATGTTAGTCTTTATGCCATCGATGACCATTTCATCCAAAGCCACTTCCATGCGCTTTAACGCTTGTTGCCTGGTCGGCGCATGAGTGATGACCTTAGCAATCATGGAGTCGTAAAAGGGTGGTACCGTGTAGCCACTGTAGATGTGAGAGTCTACCCGCACTCCCAAACCACCAGGGGCGTGAAACTGGGTTACTTTGCCCGGGCTTGGCATGAAGGTTTTGGGGTCTTCGGCATTGATGCGGCACTCAAAGGCATGGCCTCCAATCACTACATCTTCCTGCTTTACAGACAATGGATAGCCACTAGCAATGCGCAACTGCTCCTTGATAATGTCTACCCCAGTGATCATTTCTGTGACTGGGTGCTCCACCTGAACACGGGTGTTCATCTCTATAAAGTAGAAGCCACCATCTTCATATAAGAACTCAAAGGTGCCGGCCCCACGGTAGCCAATTTCAAGGCAGGCATCGGTGCAGCTTTTGAGCACTTGGGCTCGGGCTGCGGCGTCCATGTGCGGTGCCGGTGCCTCTTCAACCACCTTCTGATGACGCCTTTGCATTGAGCAATCACGATCATACAGATGGATTACTCCACCTTGGCCATCAGCTAAAATTTGTACTTCGACATGGCGAGGATTCTCTAAGAATTTTTCCATGTACACTATGTCGTTACCAAAAGCACCTTTGGCTTCTGCTTTGGTGACAGCGATAGAAGTGATAAGAGTGGCTTCGTTGTGCACCACACGCATACCACGCCCACCGCCGCCGGCAGAGGCTTTAATAATAACAGGGTAGCCAATTTGCTTAGCAATGCGTTTGGTGCGTTCTTCATCATCGTCTAAAGGGCCGTCAGAGCCAGGCACTGTAGGCACACCGGATTGCTGCATGGCTTTAATGGCGGCCACTTTATCACCCATAATACGGATGGTGGCTGCCGTTGGCCCAATAAAGGTAAAACCGCTACTCTCTACCATTTCTGCAAAATCGGCATTTTCGGCTAAGAAACCATAACCTGGATGGATGCCTGTGGCATGTGTGACTTCTGCAGCAGATAAAATACGTGGAATATTTAAGTAGCTTTCGGTAGACGAATTGGGGCCAATACACACGGCCTCATCGGCTAAACGTACGTGCATCAGGTCTTTGTCCGCTTTGGAGTGCACCGCTACAGTTTGTATGCCTAATTCTTTGCAGGCACGTAAAATACGTAGGGCAATTTCTCCACGGTTAGCAATAACAACTTTTTCTAACATTAGGCAGCTCCAGGCTTAGACTATGGTGACCAGAGGCTGATCAAACTCAACCGCTTCGCCGTCTTCTACCAAAATTGCAGTCACAGTGCCTGACTTATCAGCTTCAATTTGATTCATCATCTTCATGGCTTCAATAATACAAATGACGTCACCTTCTTTCACGGTTTGGCCTACTGAAGAGAACGCTGGGGCACCTGGAGATGGGCAGCGATAGAAGGTCCCTACCATGGGCGAAGTTACCGCATGACCGCTGACTGCTGGCACGCTTGGCACAGCAGCGGCTACTACTGGAGCAGCTTGCATAACGGGAGCAGCTTGCATCGCTGGGGCGGCAGCCGCAGCAACCAACATGGCAGGTGAGGCACGGCTAATGCGTACAGACTCTTCGCCTTCTTTAATTTCTATTTCGTTAATGTCAGACTCTTCTAATAACTCGATGAGTTTTTTAACTTTACGGATATCCATGGGATCTCTCTATAATTTTTAAAATGATAATTAATGGCTCAAACGACCAATCGCGGCATCCATAGCAAAACGATAGCCGTCAGCCCCTAAACCACAAATCACGCCCTCGGCAATGTCGGATAAATAGGAGTGATGGCGAAAATCTTCGCGTTGATGCACATTGCTCAAATGGACTTCAATAAAAGCAATGTTAACGCCCAATAAGGCATCACGCAGGGCGACGCTAGTATGGGTATAAGCGGCTGGATTGATGACAATAAATTGCACACCTTGTGTTTGTGCACGATGAACAGCTTCAATAAGCTCATGTTCAGCGTTACTTTGCACGCAGTCTAAGGATACATTTGCTTGCTGGCACTGGAGCTGACATTGAGACTCGATCTGCGCCAAGGTGAGGGTGCCATAAATGCCAGGCTCTCTGTTGCCCAGTAGATTGAGGTTTGGGCCATTAATTAGCAGGATCTGTGCCATTAAATAATTTTCCGTTGCAGCAGCAAACTTATGAATTTGATAGGAGATCATAGCAGGTTGGTGGGATTTTGCCGAAGTTTTTGTACTTTATTTAGTCCTAGAGGACTGTTCTCGTGTCTGTTACTCTTACGGGTGTAAATTATTTCGGATTCAGTTTTATGACATTGCATCACCTTTCACCTTTATACAGACCTTCATCGAGGCTTTTATCTAACTCTAGAGTTGCCATTTTGCTAAGCCTGTTACTCATGCTGTCGGCTTGTGCTGGTTTGCCCACAGCAAGTTCTGAAGGGGTGCCTGTGGTCGCTGATCAGCTGGATGAGTCGCCTGTCGTAGCCACCACAACTGTTGCGAAAACCCCAGCAGCAGCGATCGATCCTGAGTTGCCAGTGGTAGCTTTAGAGCCATCAGCCTCAGTGGCGGTGGCTGCTAACGCGCCCACCGATGCCATTGCTTTTTGGTTAGGTGAGGCTGGATGGGCTTTTGAGCAAGATAAATTAACCACACCTAAGGGCGAGAGTGCATACTATTATTTGACCAGAGTGTTAACTAAAGAGCCTGATAATGCGCTGGCAATAGCGGCTCTCGAGAAAATTGTTGCTCGCTATTATGAATTATTACAAGCCAGTCTGACCCAGGGCAAAATACAACAGGCGCGCATATTTTTATCTCGTGCCAAGCAGGTCATGCCTAAGCATGGCCAATTAACTAACATGCAAGGCTTAATCGATAGTCATGTGGTTAAGCCGGTGGTCGCGGTGCCAGGGCCAGAAACTGCAGTGCCTTTGATGCGTAAACAACAATTACCACTGCCTATAAAGCTGATCGACCAGCAAGATGAAGGGTTGGCCCAATGGTTAAGCATAGTGGCGCTAAAAGCTCACAATTTGGCAGCCACTATGCTGATTGTGGCGCCTACAGATGCTCAGGCCCGCTGGGTATATCAAACCTTGAATGGTGCCGATCCAGAGCAGCGCATTAGAGCCAATATTAAGCGTAGTCGGCCTGCGCGGTTAGAAGTTAGTTACCTAGCTCGTAAAGATGAACTTGAAGTTTACGCCAACTAACACCATATAAACTTAACCTCTGCACCTCTTTTACAAGACCAGATACAAAGCCATCTACAAAGGAATTTACAATGCTTAACATCAAGCAGGGATTACGCAATATTAAAGAGGATTATTTTGATGGGCGGCACTGGATCGTGAGGGCCGTTGGCGCTATGCTATTGGTGTATTTGTTAATGGCTGCAGGACTTGGCTTTTACTGGAATAGCGAGCCAGACGTTTCGCCGCCTCCCAGCGCCCAAACTGTAACAGGCGCTGCAACCACTAAAGCCTTGTTGCATTTGGCCAACACCTTATTAGACAAACCAGGGGGTTACCTCTCCAACGACGTGTCTTTGCCTGGCCTATGGATGGACAACATCCCTAACTGGGAATACGGTGTGTTGATTCAAGTGCGTGATTTATCTCGCGCCCTGCGCAAAGATTTTAGTCGCTCTCAATCCCAATCTACTGAGGACACAGATCTAGCCATTGCGGAACCACAATTTAACTTTGACAGTGAAAGTTGGATGTTACCATCCAGTGAAGGTGAGTACCGTACCGGCGTAGATGGACTCAAAAGTTACTTAGACAGACTTTCAGACTCACAGCAAAGTCAGGCGCAGTTTTATGCCCGTGCAGATAACCTCACTCGTTGGCTGGGCGATGTTGAAACCCGTATGGGTAGTTTGTCGCAACGCCTTAGTGCGAGTGTGGGTCAAAAACGTTTGAATACAGATTTGGCGGGTGATGCTTCAGCCACACAGTCGACCAGTGCGGCTAGTGAATTAGAAATTAAAACGCCATGGTCAAAAATTGATGACGTTTTTTATGAAGCGCGAGGCGCAAGTTGGGCCTTGATTCAGCTATTAAGAGCTGTTGAAGTCGACTTTAAATCAGTGTTAGAAAAGAAAAATGCGCTGGTCAGTTTGAGGCAGATTATTCGCGAGCTAGAATCGACTCAGGAAACCTTATGGAGCCCTATGGTGATGAATGGTTCAGGCTTTGGTTTGGTGGCTAATCACTCGCTAGTGATGGCGTCTTATATTGCTCGGGCTAACGCAGGTATTATAGACTTAAGGGGTCTGTTAACTCAGGGCTAGCTACTCTTGTGACTTTTAGTAGTCTTAGGTAGTAGTCTTAGGTAGTAGTTTTAGGGCCTTACTAGCCTCACTGCGCTATTGCAAAGGTCTCTCGTGGGCCTTTATGCGCAGTGAAGCAGGTGTTAAAGGCCTAGCCTTTGTAGGCTGCAGCCGCCGCTTCAATCTTGGCTTTGGCAGACTCTACGCCTTCCCAGCTTTCAACCTTAACCCACTTGCCTTTTTCTAAGTTCTTGTAGTTTTCAAAGAATTCTTTAATTTGGTTGCGCAGCATTTCTGGCAAGTCGGTAATGTCTTGCACGTGGTTGTAGGCTTGAGTTAGTTTCTCATGGGGCACAGCTAAGAGTTTGGCATCCTCACCCGCTTCATCAGTCATGTTCAAAACCCCTACTGGGCGACACCGGATCACACTGCCTGGCACCACCGGGTGAGGTGTCAAAACCAATACGTCTAGGGCGTCGCCATCATCAGCAAGTGTGTTGTTGATGTAGCCATAGTTGGCCGGATAAAACATGGGTGAAGCCATGAAACGATCAACAAACAAAGCGTCTGCATCTTTGTCAATTTCGTACTTAACAGGACTGCTGTTGGCTGGGATTTCAATCACCACGTAGATGTCGTTAGGTAGGTCTTTACCGGCTGGGATGTTTTGGAAGCTCATGATCTAGTCTGATCCTAATAAGGGTTAATAAGGTTATGATAACTAAGCTAGTGCCTAATATGGCAACTAGGCTTGGTGGTAGCGATTGACTCGCTCAACTTCGTCTGTAGAACCTAAAATCACTGGCACGCGCTGGTGAATATGGTTAGGTTCAATATCCATGATGGGTTTTTGGGTGTCACTGGAGGCGCCGCCTGCTTGCTCAATAAGGAAGCTCATGGGGTTGCCTTCATACATTAACCGCAGTTTGCCAGCTTTGCTGGGATCTCGACTGTCATAGGGGTACATAAACACGCCACCACGGGTCAAAATCCGATGCACTTCAGCCACCATGGAGGCAATCCAGCGCATGTTAAAGCGCTTGCCTATAGGGCCTTCTTCGCCCAGCAGCAAGTCATTGATGTAGTTTTGCATGGGGGCTTGCCAAAAGCGTTGGTTAGACATGTTAATGGCGAATTCTTCGGTGCTTGTAGGCACTTTGATTTGGTCTTCTGTTTGGTAAAAAACGCCATCTGCACCTAAATTGTACATGGCCACGCCCTGGCCAGTGGTTATGGCAAGAATGACGGAAGGTCCGTACAGAACATAACCTGCTGCGATTTGTTTGCGGCCGGCCTGAAGAAAACTATCAATGGTCACCTCTGCGCCTGCTTCAGGCAGGGCTAGTATCGAAAAAATAGTGCCCACCGTGACGTTAACATCAATGTTTGAGCTGCCATCCAATGGGTCAAAGGTGACTAGGTAGTGGCCTTCTGCATTGCCTGCAACCACGTCTTCTTCTTCTTCAGAGGCAATGCCAGCAACGCTGCGATTAGCGAGCAAGGCCTGTTTTAATAAATCATTGGAAATAACGTCTAGCTTCTTCTGTACTTCACCTTGAACATTTTCTTGTTCAGCAGATCCGTAGAGACCACTTAAGGCGCCGCCGCGGAGGCGTTCGGCAATGTTTTTACAGGTGGTGGTGATAGAGTCAACGACGGAGACAAGTTGTGGGTCGACTTGGGCTTGCTCAAGGGCTTGATTGAGGCTCAACATGAGATTTTTTGGAGTGTCCATTATGGGGCATAAAAATAAGGCGCTAATTATATGTTACTTGCCGCAAAAAGTCTTGCGGCTTAAGTCTAATTTGCTGTCCTTTTATACACTTACATTGGCTTGAGCTGGCAGCCTATCTAAGTCAAGGTAGCTTCTATGCTTTTAGCTGGTACAATAACCTTGAAACTCACTTTTTAACCGCTTTTATGCAATCAACAGGTGTTCCTATGCCATCCCTTCCAGTGCGGCCCCTTAATATTACCTTGGCCATTACTGGTGCTTCAGGTGCTCAATACGGTTTGCGTTTGCTGCAATGCTTATTACTTGCTAAGTGTGAGGTGTCACTCATGGTCTCCTCTGCTGCACAGGTGGTGTTAGCCACTGAAACGGATCTTAAGGTGCCTTCGGCAACGGCGGCAATGCAGGCCTTTTTTACCAATTTGTACGGGGCTGAAGTTGGCCAGTTGCGGGTGTTTGCTAAACAGCAATGGATGGCTCCCGTGGCCTCAGGTTCGGGTGGTGGGGATGCCATGGTCGTGTGTCCTTGCAGTACGGGTAGTTTGTCGGCCATTGCTTGTGGGGCGAGTAATAACCTTATCGAGCGCGCAGCAGATGTGCATTTAAAGGAGCGCCGTAAGTTGATTTTGGTGCCACGAGAGGCGCCTTATTCTGAGATTCATCTAGAGCATATGCTCAAGCTAACGCGCATGGGGGCGGTGGTTATTCCAGCCAGCCCAGGATTTTATAATCGGCCCCAGAGTGTGGCAGATATGGTGGATTTTGTAGTGGCGCGAATTATGTCACAACTGGGTTTGCCGCAGACTTTAGTGCCCGCATGGGGAGAATAGAAAAATTCCAGTGATTGCGCTGGTTTTTGCTCTATTGGGCTTCCATTTAAGCTATAATGCGCGCGCTAGTATTTATACAATTTTTAAGAGATTTTATCATGTCTGTGGCCAATTACATGCAGCAATTAGGTTCCCAAGCTAAAGCGGCTGCTAAGGTCTTAGCCACAGCCCCAACTGAGGCCAAAAATAAAGCACTGTTAGGTATGGCAGAGGCTCTAAATGCAGACAGAATAGCCCTCAAGGCCGCTAATGAAAAAGATTTAGCTGCCGGTCGAAACAACGGCTTAGATGACGCCATGCTCGACCGCCTGAGAGTCACCGACGCAGGCATTGATGCTATGGTTCTGGGCTTACGTCAGGTGGCTGAGCTATCAGACCCCGTGGGCGAGATATCTGACATGAGTTTTCGCCCGTCGGGTATCCAGTTGGGTAAAATGCGTGTGCCTTTAGGTGTAGTGGGCATTATTTACGAATCGCGCCCCAATGTTACCGTAGACGCAGCCAGTTTATGCATTAAGTCTGGCAATGCTGCCATTTTAAGAGGGGGTTCAGAAGCCACGCATTCAAACCAAGCCATCGCCCTGTGTGTTAAGCAAGGCCTACTCACCGCTGGTTTGCCAGCCGCATCGGTACAGGTTGTTGAAACCACTGACCGGGCTGCCGTAGGCGAGCTCATTACGCTGACTGAATTTGTTGATGTCATCGTACCTCGTGGTGGTAAGAGTCTTATTAAACGGGTGAGTGCCGAGGCGCGTATTCCGGTCATCAAACATTTAGACGGTAACTGTCACGTGTTTATTGATGATCAAGCAGATGCCACTAAGGCCATTAATATTGTCATTAATGCCAAAACCAGACGTTATGGTGTATGTAATGCGTTGGAGTCGTTATTAATTGCTGAGTCGCGAGCAGAAGAACTCTTGCCTCAGTTGGCCCAAGGTTTACAAGAATTTGATATTGAGCTGCGCTTGTGTGCTCAAGCCATGGCTCAAATAGGTAGCTATCAAGGCACTATTGTGGCGGCCACAGAAGACGATTGGTACACCGAATATTTGGCCCCTGTATTGTCTGTTAAAGTGGTGACAGATATGGAGGCTGCCATTGAACATATCAATGTTTATGGCTCCCACCACACCGATGTTATTGTCAGTGAAAATTACACAAAAGCCCGGGAGTTTATAGCAAGGGTAGATTCGAGTTCGGTCATGATCAATGCTTCTACTGCCTTTGCAGACGGTTTCGAATACGGACTTGGTGCTGAAATTGGCATTTCTACAGATAAGATACATGCCCGTGGGCCGGTGGGTCTTGAAGGTTTAACTTCGCAAAAGTATGTGGTGTTCGGTGATGGCCATACCCGAACTTAATATGCATTCGGCTGCAGCGGTTAAGGTATTGTGGGGCGGGACTTTTGACCCCATACATCAAGGCCATGTGGCATCGGCTGTTGAGTTGAGTCAATACTTAGGATTACAGTCCTTACACTTGTTGCCTAATCGCCAACCCACACATCGACAAAGGCCTGAAGCAACAGCAGAGCAAAGACTGAAGATGGTGTCTTTAGCCATTAAAGCGCATGACGAGTTGGCTTTAGACAGCCGAGAGGTGAGACGCCAAGGGCCCAGTTATAGTGTGCTCACTATGGCGGAAGTAAGGCAAGAAATAGGCCCCTTGACGCCATTAATATGGTGCTTGGGTATGGATGCGTTTGCGGGTTTACAGCAATGGCATCGCTGGCAAGAATTATTACATTATGGGCACTTGTTAGTGCTTACTCGGCCAGCAACGTGTTGGCCGCAAGATCCTGAGTTGCTTACTTGGTATGCTACTCATAAAGTGGATGACGCTAAACATTTGTTAGCTTCACCTTCTGGTCAGGTGGCCCACCTGAAATTAGGGCAACACCCCGTATCTGCCACGCAAATACGGCAGCAGCTGCGCTTAGGTCATCAACCAAGTGCAACAGAATTAGCGCCTGCAGTGGCACAATACATTGCAAGCCAAAGCCTATATGGCATTAATTAGATTTTTGGAACACGACTTATGGCTATGCCAATTGAAGACTTATTAACATTGATTAACAGCGCCCTAACTGACATGAAGGGTAAAGACATTGTGCAGTTAGATGTGCGTGGTTTATCCAACGTGACTGATTATATGGTGATCGCTACAGGGACATCGAACCGCCATGTTAAATCCATGGCCGACGAGGTGTCATTTAAAGCGAAACAAAATGGTGTTATTCCCTTGGGTATCGAAGGTGAAATGAGCGGTGACTGGGTATTGTCAGACTTGGGTGATGTGGTAGTGCATGTGATGCAGGCTGAAGCTCGAGAGTTTTATGACTTAGAGCGTTTGTGGAACCCTGCCCTGAAAGAAGATCTATCCAGCGCTGTAGAGCCGCGCGCATAGATGAGAATTAAGTTGCTAGCGGTGGGCACTAAAATGCCTGCTTGGGTCACTCAAGGCTACGACGAGTATGCTCGCCGTATGCCCAGTGATATGCAACTTCAGTTACAAGAATTAGGCTTAGGCTTTCGTGGTAAAGGTGCAGATTTAAAACGTGCCATTGCTAAAGAAGGTGAGCAAATGTTGGCCTCGATCCCAGCCCAAGATCATGTGATTGCCCTTGATGTTCTCGGCACGCCATGGAGCACCGAGCAACTGGCTAAACAGTGTGGTGATTGGCGTATGGGTGGTCGTAATATCACTCTTTTGGTGGGTGGCCCCGATGGCCTTTCCCCAACCTGCGTAGCAAAGGCTGATCAACGCTGGTCTTTATCCCCCCTTACCTTACCCCATCCATTAGTTCGCGTGCTATTGGCTGAGCAAATCTACCGTGCCTGGAGTTTGCTCAATAACCATCCCTACCATAAATAACTGGCCTGATTATGACCTGGTCAAATATGAACACGCAGTCTCAAGAAGTAAGTCAGTTTAAAGCGCGGCTGTGGTGGTCTCTATTTTTCATCGTATTGGTGTTTGCAGGGCTCATTTTCCGTTTGGTTTATTTGCAAGTGTGGCAGTATCAACACTATGTCACCGAATCGGACGACAACCGTCAGCAATTGCAAGCTATAGCGCCGACTAGGGGGCTAATCTACGACACTAACGGTGCTTTGATTGCAGGTAATCGGGCGAGCCATAGTTTAACATTGGTGCCAGAACAACTGGTGGGTGGTCGTCGTGGTATTGATAAAGTACTGGCTGAATTGGCCCAAGTCGTGACCATTGACCAAGACGACATAAAGCGCTTTAAACGCCGTTTAAATCAGCCTCGCAGGCCTTTCAGTCCAGTGGCTTTACGGTTTCAATTAAACGAAATAGAAATTGCCCAAATCACGGTCAACCAACACCGCCTTGCCGGTGTGCGAATTGTGCCTGAATTAGTGCGTTACTACCCGTTGGATAAAGGCTTTGTGCATGCCCTGGGTTATGTGGGCCGCATCAACGACCGCGAACTTGAAAAGTTAGACAGCACTAACTACAGTGCCACTCACCACGTGGGTAAACTAGGAGTCGAGCGTTTTTACGAAACTGAATTGCACGGTACTGTGGGCCACCAAACTGTAGAAACCAATGCCAGAGGTCGAGTTCTTGAAGTGTTAGACCGTCTTGAACCGGTGCCCGGGAAAGACATCACTCTATTCTTAGATGCGCAATTACAACAGACCGCAGCCAAGTTGTTAGAGGGTAAGCGGGGTGCAATTGTGGCTATCGACCCTAGAACTGGGGGCGTATTAGCCATGGCCAGTGCGCCAAGCTATGGTGCCAATCAATTTGTTACTGGCATCAGTAACGCTAATTACCAAGCCTTGCGCACGTCGGACGATCTGCCATTATTTAATCGCGCGCTTCGAGGGCGCTATCCACCAGCCTCAACGGTAAAACCGGTGATTGCCCTGGCTGGCATTGACTCTGGCATTATTTCCCGCAAATATTCGATCTGGGATCCTGGCTATTACCAACTCACGGAAGGTGGGCGTTTTTACCGTGATTGGAAAGAAGGCGGTCATGGGCGAGTGGACATGCATAAGTCTATTGTCGAATCTGTGGATACTTTTTATTATGCCATTTCCCACTTAATGGGTAATTCGCCCATGACTAAGTACCTCGCGCAATTTGGTTTGGGACAGGTGACGATCGCTGACCAACCTGAAGCAACCAAGGCTGTGCTGCCCACGAAAGCATGGAAGCGTATCCATCGCAATGCCTCTTGGTTTAAAGGTGATTCACTTAATCTAGGCATCGGCCAAGGTTTTTTATCAGCCACACCGACCCAGTTAGCCACCATGGCCATGGTGCTCGCCAATAAAGGTCAGTGGCGTCAGATCCGCATGATTAAAGCCATCGATGGCCAGGCGGTGACCAGGGTCAGCGACATTGGTCGCACAGACCCTAAGCAGCCGGATAATGTTGAGATAAATCGCCCTAGTGACTGGAATAAAATTCACGATGCGCTGATTGACGTTATGCATGGAACCCATGGCACGGGCCGACGCAGCGGGGCTGGCAGTAGCTATAAAATAGCGGGTAAAACCGGTACTGCTCAAGTTTTAGGCATCAAACAAGACACCACCTATGATGCCGAAAAAATAGCTGAACGGTTTCGAGACCATGGCTTATTCATTGGCTGGGCGCCGGCCCAAGACCCAGTGATTGTGGTGGCAGTGGTAGTTGAGAACCTGGGGGGTGGTAGTTCATCGGCTGCACCTTTGGCTCGTGAGTTGTTTGATACGCATATTTTGGGTGTTCAAGCTGAAGCCAGTGTTGACGTGGCAGATGGAGCTGAAACCGATGGCTGATTTTCAACGCTGGGCTCCAGAAGCCAGAAAACATTTAAAAAGAGGCCCCGGGCTTTGGGTCAAGCTTAAGTTAGACCCATGGTTGTTGGTCTTGCTATTGGCCATCATGTCGTTTGGTTTGGTGGTGTTGTATTCTGGTGCGGGTTCCAGTGAAGTCGCTGTGCAAAAACAATTGGTACGCTATGGTTTGGCATTGCTGGCCATGGTGCTTGTCACGCAAATTAATCTGCGTCATGTGCAGCGATGGATTCCCTTGTTATACCTGGCTGGGCTGTTACTTTTAGTGGCGGTGTTGTTATTTGGAGTGGGCGCAAAAGGGGCGCAACGGTGGTTACAGATTCCAGGTTTGCCGCGTTTTCAACCTGCTGAGATTATGAAGCTAGTGGTGCCCTTGACGGTATCGTGGTATTTGGCTAGCCGGCCCAGGCCACCTAAACTAATGCCGATTATAGTTGCTATGGTGTTAGTGTCGGTGCCAGTGTTATTAATTGCTAAACAACCCGACTTAGGCACTTCTGTACTTATTGGCGCTTCTGGGATGTTTGTTATTTTCTTTGCAGGAGTGTTGTGGCGCTATCTCATTGCCGCTATGGTCCTAGGTGCTGCCAGTTTACCTCTGCTGTGGATGGGCATGCGGGGATATCAAAAACAACGAGTGCTGACCTTTTTAGATCCAGAGAGTGACCCTTTGGGTGCGGGCTGGAATATTATTCAGTCTAAGATTGCCATTGGTTCGGGTGGCCTCAATGGCAAAGGCTGGTTGCAGGGCACCCAGTCCCATTTAGACTTTTTGCCAGAAACTAAAACCGATTTTATAGTCGCTGTTCTGGCAGAAGAATTTGGTTTAATCGGTGTGTGTTTGTTGCTGACCCTCTATTTTTTGGTATTGCTCAGGGGCTTAATTATAGCGGGTTACGCCACTCATCCTTTTGATCGGATGTTAGCCGCGAGTCTAACCCTCACCTTCTTTGTTTATGTGGTGGTCAATATTGGCATGGTGAGTGGCTTGTTGCCCGTCGTGGGCGTGCCGTTACCTCTGGTGAGCTATGGCGGCACGTCAGCAGTGACCTTAATGGTTAGTTTAGGCCTATTGATGTCTATTCACGCGCGCCGAGCCCAGCCTACCTAAGCCAAGCTAAGCCAAGCCCAGCCTACCTAAGCCAAGCTAAGCCCTTTGGTCATTACTTAATGGGTATACCTGATGGGTAAGCGCTGAGTAATCCGTGTCATTAGTTCATAACCTATGGTGCCCGCATGGTGAGCCACTTCATTGATGTTTAAACCAGGTCCCCATAAGCACACAGGGTCGCCTATCTGAGTCTCATTAAGGTCCGTTACATCGACAGTAATCATGTCCATGGAAACTCGTCCAACAATGTGCGCACGCTGCCCGTTGACTAATACAGGGGTACCAGACGCGGCATTCCGTGGGTAACCATCTCCATAGCCCATAGCCACAGTAGCAATTACTGAAGGCCTTTGAGCGCGCCATTGTTGGCCGTAACCAACACTTTCTCCAACATCAATGTGACGCAAAGAAATAATCCCTGACCACAACTGCATAACCGGCAGTAGGCCATGACTAGAGGCATGATCTGTGTCTAAAGGCGAGTTACCGTAAAGCATAAAGCCGGCCCGATTCCAGTCACCGTGAGCTTCTGGCCACGCCATTATGGCGGCTGAGTTAGCCAAGCTTACCGGATGTTTAAAGCGCTTAGCTATGGTCATAAACTGTTGCACCTGAAGCCGAGTGAAGTTATTGCTAGTTTCGTCGGCACTGGCAAAATGAGTGGCGAATACCATATCCTCAGCCACATTGGGGCTGGCAAGTAGCTGTGGGTAATAGGCTTGCACTTGTTGCGGGTTAAAGCCTAACCGATGCATACCGCTGTCAACTTTAATCCACACCGTTAATGGCTTGCAAACCTGTGCATTTAAAATGGCTTGTACCTGTTTGGGGTTTTCTACCATCAACCAAAAGTCTTGCGCAGCAGCAACAGCCACTTCGTCAGCAGTAAATGTGCCTTCTAATAACAGGATGGGTTTGTGGATGCCGGCCTCACGCAGTGCCAACGCCTCTTCTATACAGGCAACGGCCAGCGCTGGCGCATAGGCTTGCAAGGCGGTGGCGCAGGCCACCATGCCATGACCGTATGCATTGGCTTTTACCACAGCCATAGTTTGAGCGTGAGGGGCAAGCTGACAAGCCCATTGGTAATTGTTAATCAATGCCGCAAGGTCGACTAACATGTGGCTAGGACGGGCCATGGAAAAATCTCTAGTAGTTAAACTTGCCGGCGCTATATAGCCTAGCCGCTTTTTCCCAAACAGGGCCTGGTTTACCATCACCTACAGGTTGGCCATCGATCTGAGTGACAGGAGCAATCTCTTTACTGGAGCTGGAAATCCAAATTTCGTCTGCGTCAAACACTTCTTGTCTGGTTACCGTTCGTTCTTCTACCGCAATACTGCCATCGTCTCGCAATACGCCTAAAGCAATAAGGCGGGTAATACCAGGCAGAATTTGGTTGTCTAATATGGGTGTGATCATGGTGCCATTTTTGACAATATAGGCATTACAGGCACCGCACTCAGTTAGCTCATCATTTTCGTTAAATAATAATACTTCACCACTACCTTGGCTGTAACCCTGTTGGTAGTGCATCACATTACCAAGCAGCGAAATGGATTTTATGTTGCACCGTTTCCAGCGCTGATCTTGCATGGTGGTTACTTTGTAAGGCTGCACCTTATCCCTTTGTGGAATGGGTGCTGGCGGGATGGCTGTAGGCATAGCAAACACCGTTGGGGCTACCCCCTTGGGGTATGGATGATGACGTTTAGTGTCGGCCCCACGGGTGACGTGTAAATATAATCCGACCTGGGGGCTAGGGTTGCGGGTAATCAGTTCTTGGCACACGTCCCGCCACTGGTCATGGCTCCAGTTTAGGCCAATTTCCAAGAATCCTAAACCCTCGATCATACGATCAATGTGGGGTCCAAAACCCACCATTTTTCCATCGTAAGCAGGAATCACTTCATAAATACCATCGCCAAACAAAAAACCTCTATCAAGAGGCGAGATTTTGGCTTCTTCAATTGGCATATAAGTGCCATCAAGGTAAACAATACTCATAACTTAGTCTCTAATAATTTGATTGACCAGTTGACTGGCGCTATCGGCTAATAATTGGGGTAACAAGCGGTCTTCATCTTTACGCCAGCCACAACAGAATTTTAATTTTGGTGGCGCAGGGTCCACCTCAAACGCAATCAGTCGTTCGGCTTTTAAAGCATCTGCTACAATAGGTTGCGGTAATAACGCGATGCCAGCACCTTGTTCGGCCATGGCCAACAAGCCAGACACAGAATTACTGGTATGAAATTTCGGCTTTTCAGCCACCTGGCTGAATAATTCTTGTAGGTGTTTACCAGGCCCAGTGGCTGCTGGAAAACTTAAGATAGGGCAACGGCTGAGGGCTGTGATATTCATCTTACGGCCCCCTTTAGCAAAATGAGGACTACCGACCCAAGTTTGTGGAAGCGCACTTAATGGCTGGGTATTAACCGCAATGGCTTGTCCAGTGTAGACCATAAGGGCAAGGTCTAGCTGGTGTTCCTCCAGTTGCTTATATAAGGCTAATGACAAATCAATGGTCAGTTCGAATTGAATCAACGGGTGCTGCTCACGCCATACTCTCAACAAATCCCTGAGCCATAAATGCGCAACAGTATCGGCAATGCCAATACGAAAGATGCCCTGTTGGGGCGCATCATCTTGCAGTTGGGCTTTCATTTCATTACTGATCGCAACCAAACGCTCAGCATAAGGCAGTAACTGCCTGCCGCGGGCGGTTAATTTGGTACCACTTTGATCGCGTTTAAAGAGCTTAACCCCTAGGTCTTCTTCAAGGGTGGCAATGCGTGCCGAAATAGCCGGCTGGGACGCATGTAACTGCGCTGCAGCGCCATGAAAACTGCCTAAGGTGGCGACCTTTATGAAGCTATTAAGGTTACGAAGACGCACATTCTGCTCCTAAATCCAATTGGGTCAACAAAACTACAGATTAAAACCGGTTATGTGGCGTAACTGTTCAATCACGGCTTGGCCTTCGGTCACTGGCAGGCCATCTTCTGTGAGTTGGTTGATGCGAGTCACTCCATCCACACTGCCCAGATCTGACAAATATTGAAAAATAGCTAAGGTGTCGATTTTAGCTAATAAATCTTGTCCATGCCATAGGCCTAGGAACGCGATCATACCATAGGCGCCCCAGTTAGAAACATCAGCGACAATAAGCTCATCGGCACTAGTGACTGAAGGCACAATATCGAGCTTTTCAAGTGCAGTAATGACTTTGCCCATGCCGATTTCATTACCCCCGTCTCCCACTGCAATAGTGGGACACTTGGCCCATTTTATAAAGCCATCAAAACAAGCCGTGCGCGCACTAATACTTTCGCCGCGCATATTATAATAACCACCATCTTGGGCCTGGCCTGGACGCTCAATCGAAACAATGGCGAGAGGATTAAAGTGCTTTAGGGCGGCTAAAGTATCGGCTTCGACATGGGGCTGATCTCCGACCTGAATTTCATGGGTTCGGTAGCGTCCTGCAAGCGCGCCCACTAACGGTTGGCCACAGACAATCACTGGCACAGCGCCTAAATATTCTAAGCAGTCGTAAAGGGCGATTGCGCCCACAGGTCCATCGGTCTCAAACGTTCCCACGACAGGAAAGCCAGTACCAATGAGCACTGTAGCACCGGCTTTATGCAGGATGCAGTTTTGTAAAATTTGGGCCGCGCGCAGGCAATAACCTGGGACTAATGCGCCTTGTA
This sequence comes from uncultured Pseudomonadales bacterium, assembly GCA_963925635.1. Taxonomy (GTDB): domain Bacteria; phylum Pseudomonadota; class Gammaproteobacteria; order Pseudomonadales; family Balneatricaceae; genus Njordibacter. The sequence goes on from CAWUTT010000099.1 coordinate 46,057, forward strand.
TTTGGGCCATGCCACGGGGGTTTCGAGCCACCAGAGTGTCTTCAATCTGTTGGCTTAGTTGTTGGTTTTTGGACATGATTAATCCTTCAGAGACAGCAGTTCGGTTGCGTCAAATTTAAGTTGGGCTAGGGTATTAATGGTCTGGGCTTGATATAAGTTAACCGCCTCAAAAATGAGTGTATCGCCAGGCCGTAACTGAGCAAGCCGCGCTGTATCACGGGCCATGACCGCACCTATTTTGGGATAGCCACCCATGGTCTGACGATCATTGAGCAATATAATAGGCTGCCCATCTGCGGGGACTTGAATAGCGCCTAGGCAGATGCCTTCTGACAGCATGGGTTTTGACGGGCAGGGCACAGCAGGCCCCGCAAGGCGCATGCCCATGCGGTCACTGCGGTCAGTGACACTATATTGACCATGAAAAAAACGAGCTTTCGTAGTCGCGTCGAATTGGTGATGTTGATAGCCAGGTAATAGACGCAATACAGTATCGTCACCCTTTTTTTCAAGCTTCTGTTGGCCATACAATGGCCAATCAGCTTCAGACAATGCTTGGCGCAATAGATGAGTGGTCTTGGCGCAGGGTAGACTATCGTTAACGGCCAGTTTTCCACCCCTAAGGCCGCCTATTTTTTCACGCATTACGGTAGCGCTGCTACCAAAACTAGGGCTGATGTGAAAACCACCAGCCACCCCTAAATAACTCCGACAACCGTGGCTAGAATAGCCCAGTTTTATCTCGTCACCCATGACGACTTTGTGACTTTCCCATAAGGCTTTATCAACGCCATTGATGGTTAAATCTAAACTGGCCCCGGTGACGCAAAAATAACTCTCTGTTTGCGCGAGTAGTTGTAAACCACCAAAACTTACCTCAATAGCGCAGGCATTTGAGGTGTTGTGCAGTATCCGGTTGGCCCATAAAAAGGCTTCACTATCTAATGGCCCGCCAGTCGTCAAACCGATGGCGTGCTGGCCAAAGCGCCCAAGGTCTTGTAATAAGCTTAATAAGCCAGGCTGAAGTACCTTAAAACTCATGGAGTTGGCCCCCCATGGCTAAGTATTGTGATTGGTCTATGGGTTCAAACTTAACTCGATCACCCACCGACACTGGCATGTGCGGTTTTTTTTCTGGGTCAAACATAGGGCTAGGGCACAGGCCAATAAGATTCCATCCGCCAGGTGAGCTAGCTGGATAGACCGCAGTTTGGCGATCGGCTATGGCGACTGCTCCAGCAGGTACTTTAAGCCTAGGAGTAGACAGTCTTGGCGTAGCGAGGCGTTCATCTAATTCGCCTAGATAGGCGAAACCTGGAGCAAAACCAATGGCATAAACACGGTATTCGGTGGCACTGTGAAGGGCGATAATTTGCGCCACAGAAAGTCCAGCATTTTGAGCTAATAGGCTCAGTTCTGGGCCATATTTGGTGCTATAAAAAACCGGAATAGTCACCAGTTGGCCACCATCTTGGCTGGTTTTTACGGGCGCCTTTAAAATAGAGCCTAGAAGGTCTTTGGCCCATAAGTGGTCACATCGTGTGGTATCGTAAATAACCAGTAGGGACGCATAAGACGCCACTAAATCGATGAGGCAGCTACCAAAACGTTGCTTAACTTGATCTGTGGCTTGGGCAATCGCTGCGCTAACATCAGGGCTAATATGTAAGCTGTCAGGATCACCAAAATAAACAATGTAGCTATTTTCACTGGCAACTTGTATGTGTGTTTGGTTATTACTCATGGCCCTAGTTTATGCCTTTTGGGTTGATGGGTTTTCCATCAATTGGCGAATGGAATTGATGGCTGCAATGCCGGTATCATTATCGCCGTGGACACAAAGACTGTCGACCTTAAGGTGTAAGGTTGCGCCGCTAGCACTGGTAATAGTGCCTTGCTGGGTTAATTGTTGTACCTGCTTAAGCATGGCGTCATGATCGAGCACAGCGCCTGGCTTAGCGCGCGCCATTAAACTGCCGTCATCTTCGTAACAGCGGTCAGCAAAAGCCTCAAAGTACAATTCTAGCTGCAAGTCTTGTGCTTGCTTTAAATGTTCATCGGCAAAGGCGTTGGCTTGGAGCATTAATTTTAATGGCGGCGAGGCTTTGCCACTGACCAATGATCGCGCTGGGTAGCTACTAACGGCTTGCATGATAGCTTGCCGCACGGGGGCTTTGCTCATCATGTCGTTGTAAAGTGCGCCATGGGGCTTTACGTAGCTTAGTGTGAGGCCTTGGCACGCAGCCATGCCTTCTATTGCAGCAATTTGGTAGTGCATAAAGGCCACGATTTCTTGGGCCGAACAGTTCATTGAGCGACGCCCAAAACCCACTAGATCTGGGTAGGCAGGGTGAGCACCTACCATCACATGATGCTGCTTTGCTAATGCCAAAGTGTGTTGCATTACTAGTGGGTCGCCTGCGTGAAAACCACAAGCAATGTTGGCTTGGTCGATATGTGGCATGGCCTTAGCATCTTGGCCCATGGTCCAAGAGCCGTAA
>CAWUTT010000100.1:0-6961 GCA_963925635.1 uncultured Pseudomonadales bacterium
TTTTGTTGTGCCCCATAGTTAGTCATGCAGGGACCACCATCCCCGTCTCAGGTGTGGAGTATAATCTAGAAACCATCACCAGCACTGGCACCAGCACTTGGGTAGCCCCTGCAGGTGATGGTTTCTAGATTATACTCCACACCTGAGACGGTGATGGTGGTCCCTGCATGACTAACTATGGGGCACAACAAAATGAGTGATAATGGTAGGGTAACGAGTAGCTGAGAAACGTTTATCATAAGTATAAAACAGGCTTTAAAGCCTCTACCTAAATCATAAAAATACGTTTACTTATGTTGGTTTGTTCAAAATGATTAGAACAAACAAACGGTCGCACAAACTTTAATTTAAGTAGCATGATATCAGCGTTAGTTTTATTAGCAAATAATTATCAATAATAACTGTATGTAATTATTATGCATAAATATTTATAACAAAAATTAAGCTCATGGCGAGTAGGGTCGGTAGGGGGGTTCTAGATTGAAAAGTCACCCTGCATTTGTTGTATGACGCAGGTAGCCTTGTGCATTAAAGAAGCAAGCTTTATCGCAGCTAAGAATAAATGAGGCCATTAATTTTCTGAATATGGGCCCTTAAAGTTAGGCTCTAAGCGTGGATCATCAGCTCAACGCTTGGCCCAATTTCTGGCGCCAAGGTTTTATCTGATGGGCTTTGATATAAGCCTTTACTGGGTGTAAATGGCTTGGGTTTTGGGTCGGATCATGACAGCATCTGCGATGCGTTTGACGTTAGAAAATTCGTTAATCGATGGATGTTCCCCTAATGGATCTAACCAGGTGGTGAGCATAAAAAGGTAAATATCAACGGCGCTAAACTGCTCACCCAACACCCATGTGTTATCGCCAATCTGCTCATTGATTACGCTCCAAGTTTCACGTAGGCGTCTGATGCCTCGCCTTTTGGCACTCAGTTCACTTTCGGGTGTGTCTGTGAACCGATCAGGGTAGTAACCCAGCTGAAAAGCGTTTTGAATGGTGCTGGAAAAGTACACTAATGTTTGTAAATAAACCCCGCGTTGTGGATCATCAAAGCGCGGTGCGAGATTTGCCTCTGGGTGGCGATCGCATAAAAATATACTGATTGCTGCGGCTTCGTACATGGCCCCTTCATCCCACACTAAAACCGGTAACCAGCCATTTGGGTTGATCCGGACTTGTTCGGCGGGACGTGGTACGTGTTTGTCTGTGGTTGATTGAATTAACTCATAGGGCATGCCAATTTCTTCTAAGATCAAGCGCATTCCCATGGCGGCGCTGTCTGCTGCGTAATATAGTTTATAAGCCATGAATACCTCTAGGTTGGAGTGTTAACGGGTTCATCTTGCCAGTTTTATGAGTGGCTAATAAGCGTGTACCTATGAGTAATTAACTAATCTGATATCACTTCAAAAGTTGGCCAGAATGAGGCTGGAGCCAAAGAATTAGTGGTATCGAACTGGCCCACATTATGTTCATCAATCATCAGTATGCGCGGGCTAAGGTGGGGCTCTGTGAGTTTACCTTCAAGTATTCTAACGGCCTGATCCACGGCGATGCGACCTTGTAATACGGGCGAATCCGTGGGTGCCGCTAAAATATGACCCCGTTTAATACCGCGAAATACATTATGGGTAAAATAGGTCGAGATAATGTTAATTTTGCCACGTAAATTGCGATTAAGTAATTCACTCACAGCAGCATCTGCTGTTAATGCGGTACCCACAATGTAATCAAAATCAGTGGTTTCCTCCAATACTTCTTGCAGCAAATTGCGTTGAATTTCCTTGCCCGTATCACCCCATTTCACGGCGACAATACGCACTCCTGAATTGGCAATACTGTCTCGAAAACCATCATCAATAAACTTCACCCAGCCCGATTCTTTAGGACCAGGAAACCACACCACTTTAGCGCTATTAGCGCCCTTAGTTGGGTGCCGCTGGGCAAGGTATTGGCCTACTTTTTGACCCATGCTGTACCAAGATACTGCGGCTTTAGCACTAATGCCTATGTTTTCAATGTCGTTGACGGCAGCCACAACGGGCGTGGTTTGGGCGATTTTTCGGATACTAGGTGAGAGCCCGTTAAAAGAAACCGTACCCACAATAATGGCATCACTCGCTACATTGGTGCAATGCTTAAGCTGTTCTATTTGGGTGTTCAGCTGCGGGTAACCGCCGGCTTCCAGCACCGTCATGTTAACTCCCAAGCGCTTCACTTCTTCTACCATGCCATAGTTAACGCTCAGCCAGTAGGGGTCTTTAAGGTGAGGGTATGTAACACACAAATGCCAAGCTTGGCTGGCTTCTTCTATGGGTTGGTATAACAGCGGACGCTCCTGGCCCTGATAGTCAAACGGTGGGTCCCAAGCAACGATGTCCCAAGCAGCGTGGCTATAAGAACTGATGCTAAAGCATAAAATCAAACCCAAACAATGTTTTAAATGTGAATGCATATTATTAACTATCTCAGTGAGCGCACTTAATGATGAAAAGCGGCTGCGGTACCACTGTGTATTGTGGTATTTTACGCCTACGTTAGTCTACCTTCTGAGTGCCTATGGCTGTCAACCTTGGCGTCGGCAGTAAATTATTGCTGGCCATGACCTTAACCATTAGTTTGTTATTAGTTGCTGCTGTAATTGGCTGGCAAGGTTATGAGCGGGTGGCCAGTAAACAAAACTCAGTGATCGATGAGGCTATTCCCAGTATTATAGCGGCCCACAGTTTAACAGAGATTAACGCCAGTTTAGCCACCGCTGCTCCAGCCTTGCTCGGTGTGACTAATGAGTCTGAACGGCAAAAGATAACGGCCACTATTGAACATCAATTACAGCAACTCAGAGACGCCACTATTTGGCATGGTGGGGCCAGAGATAACCCTTTCGAAAGCTCAGTGCTGCAGGGCATGAGCGTTAACATTAGCAATAACTTAGTGCAGCAAATTAGCTTGGTTGAACGGCGGCTAGCCTACTTACAAAAAGCTGGCTTATTACAGAGCCAAACCCAAAGTGCAATGACTAAGATTCACGATATTAGCACCTCTTTGGTGGCAAATGCCAACACTATGACTACCGCAGTTGCGTCCAGTTTGTATGATTTGGCCGATGCCAATAGTGGTGGAGAGGCTTTGTATAATGCCTTTGATCGACTGATTGAAGTTGACTTAGATCACATGGACCGAATGTACGAACTGCGTGAACGATCAGCAAGTTTGATTAGTTTGTTGAGCGAGGTCCCTAAACAGACCACCTTGGCAGCGGTTTATAACATTGAGCAAAAAATCCAACTCAATATGGCTGTTCTGTGGCGTCGAGTTGCCGAAGTGAATGACCCAGGCAGGCGCCAACAAGGATTAGATCTATTGTCGGTGGTGAAAACTAATACGGCCACCAATATCACGGACAACTTGTTTGCGTTGCAGCGACGCAATGTCAATATTCTGGGCCAATTGGTGGTGCTCAATAACGCCAGCGCTAAATTGACCAAGGCCTTTAAGGTGCAAGCTGATAATGCCAGTAGAGCCGCCAGTAAAAAAGTACAAAAGGCGACAGATGAGGCGCGCATTGCTGTGGCTAGCGGTCGCAATGTCTTACTAATGGCGTGTTTAATTTTGGCTGTGGTGGCAATCAGTGTCTTGTGGTTTTATGTAAAACGTAACCTTTTCCGCAGGTTAACCCAGTTAAACCATGCGTTTTTAGCGTTAGCCCAAGGTGACTTGGACTATCAATTACAAATTAGTGGCTCTGATGAGCTAGGACGTTTGGCGAAAACCGTACAGGTGTTTAAAGAAAATGCTCGTGCTCGCCAGCAACTAGAGCAACAGCAAGAGGCTGTAGAACTGCGTCTAAGAAACTATCAGTCAGAGCTAGAGCAAGAGATTCAGATGCGTACAGGCCAGTTACAGCAGCTCAACCAAGAGCTACTAGCCACTGCCGAAAAGCATGAGGTGGCTCGCACGGAGGCGGAGCAGGCAAACCAAGCTAAAACTGCATTTTTAGCGACCATGAGCCACGAAGTTCGGACACCATTAAGCGGTGTGTTGGGTACTTTAAGGTTGTTGCAAAAAACCCAACTGGACACGCTGCAAACCAAGTACATTGGCTTGAGTCAGGCCGCTGCTGAAGCCTTATTGGGTATCTTGAATGGTATTTTAGATTATGCCAAGGTAGAGCAGGGGCATATGCAGGTAGAACATCTGCCTTACCAGTTAGTAAAGGTAGAGGCTAATATGATGGCCCTAATGTCTGGCGCAGCAGCAGAAAAAGGTTTGCAGCTTGATATTCATATTCCGCAGCATCTTAAACTTAAAATCTTAGTAGGTGATCAGGGTAAGGTGCAACAAATTTTATTCAACTTACTGGGCAATGCCATTAAATTCACCACGGTGGGTTACATTGAACTTTATGTGAGTTTGCTGGAGGACGACGGCATAAGTGAACGCTTACGTTTTGAAGTGATAGATACGGGCTTAGGTATCCCTGAGGACATGCACGAGACTCTGTTTCAGCCGTTTACCCAATACGACGAATCAACCTCTAGACGCTTCGGGGGCACTGGTTTAGGTTTGTCTATTTGTAAAACCTTAGTGGAAGCGATGGACGGGACCATTGGCATTATTAGCCGTGATCAAAGGGATGCCAAACAAGGCTTAAAAGTGTGGTTTGAGTTACCCTATTGGTCAGATTCAGAAACCTTACCTTTAGTCACGAGTGTTGTTGCGCCTAAGGCCACTTTGGCTAGTATGGCTAGCATGGCTGTGCTGCTGGTAGAGGATAATGACATAGGTCGTATCGTGGTAGAAGGTTACCTGTCGCATGAGGGGCACACAGTGACCCTAGCCAAAGATGGATTTGAAGCCTTAGCGCTTGCTGAACAGCATTTTGACCTTATTCTAATGGACATTAGTATGCCCGGTATGGATGGTGTTGAAACCACATTGCGCATGCATCAGGTGCACAAACGCTTAGGCTTAAAAATCCCAATTATTGCCATGTCGGCGCACGTTTTCCCCCAAGAAGTGGATTCATATTTAAATTCAGGCATGGATGGTTTTGTGGGTAAACCCATAGACCCAGAACGGTTAAATGAATTGCTGTTAGGTGTGAGTCAAACGCAAAAGAGGTTGATCTCTATGCCTAACGAAGTCGAAGCTCAATTGGTAAACGAAAAATCGCTCAACGATGACCTGAGTGTCTTAAGCAAGGCCTGTATGTTAGAAATGGTACATCTTTTTTCTCAGGCATGTAGTGACAATATGGCAGCACTAGACATTGCAAGGCAACAAGAGGATTGGGTAAAACTGAGCGAACTGGCGCATAATTTTAAAAATGCGGCGGGCAGTTTAGGCTTAGAGACTTTGCACCAACTAGTTAACCAGCTGGAAAACCAAGCTAAGCATGGGCAACCCACTAGCATTGATTTAATTTTAGAAGATTTGCCAGAGTTGGTCAGGGCTTCACAAAAAGCCCTTAACAATTGGAGTGCTGCACATATAGTCTAGTGGCTGCATTATTGGTCGTCTAGACCACTGAACAAATAACCTTCGCCATGCACGGTACTAAAGAGTATAGGTTGTTTGTAGTCGCGTTCCATTTTGCGCCTTAAGCGCATAATTAAAACATCTATGGTTCGATCATTGGGGTCCCAACTGCGGTGGGTAACTTGGGATAATAAACGATCACGGTTAAGCACCTGTCCTGGATAAGTCATAAACACCAACAGCAGCTCAAACTCAGCCCTAGTTAGCTTAATCTCTTGTTGATCGCGACCCAATAAATGGCGACGAGAGACGTCTAGCAACAAGCCATCAAAAGGGTAAATAGATTTGTGTTGTACGGGTTCATCACTTGGCTTGTGAATGCGTCGCAACAGGTTGGTCACTCGGGCCAGCAATTCCCTCGGGTTAAAGGGTTTAGTCACATAATCGTCGGCGCCTATTTCGAGCCCAACAATACGATCAATATCATCTGTTTTACCGGTCACTAAGACGATACCCATATTGCTTTTGGCGCGTACCTCGCGGGCTAACAATAAACCACTTTCATCGGGCAAGTTAATATCTAGCAACAACATGTTGATGTCTTCTTGGCTGATGACCAGGCGCATTTCTCTGGCACAGCTCACCGCCGTTACACGATAGCCCTCAGACTCAAAGTAGCCAGCGAGCTTAGTGCGGGTAATGGCTTCATCTTCGACTATGAGGATGTGATGAGTCTTCATAAGGACTACTCTTATTATTATGCAAAACTAGTATAGCAGCAGATCTAGGCAGAAAAAAAGGAGCCGTTCAACAGCCCTTGTGAACTAGGCAATGCCGAGTATTTTTTTCCTCTGCTGTGCCCACGTATGAATTAGGTGATCCACAGTCAGGCCGATAAAGGCAACACACAAGCCCAGTATGATGCCTTGGCCCATACCGTTAGCCTCAGACAAAGACTTCATGATTAACTGACCTAAATCATCCGTCCCAATAAAGGCACCAATAATGACCATGAACAAGGAGAAGATGACCGTTTGGTTAATACCTAACATAATATGTGGAAAAGCTAAGGGTAGTTCAATTTTCAACAAACGTTGTAGGCGGTTAACGCCAGACATAGACCCTGCTTCTTGCAGAGTTTCGGGTACATTACTTAAACCTTCTACGGTGTAACGGGTTGCTGGGATAGTGGCATAAACAACGACCGCTATCAGCACCGAAAGATCACTCACACCAAACAGCATAATCACTGGAATCAAGTAAACAAAAGATGGGAAGGTCTGAAAAGTGTCGCATACCAACAATATAATCTTAGTTGCTAGTGGACTGCGGGCGCACAAAATACCAACGCTACAACCGATAGTCGTGGACACAATAACTGCGAATGTGGTCATGTAAGCCGTAATTAACGCGCGATCCCACCAAGGGGTTAAGGCGATAAAAGCAATAAAGCCGGTGGTCACAAGAGCAGACCTTAAGCC
>CAWUTT010000101.1:0-10898 GCA_963925635.1 uncultured Pseudomonadales bacterium
AACCCATGTCTACCACTTCTTGGCCAGTCTGTGCAAAGCTCCAGCCATTCACTGGGTGGTTGCCATAGGTTAAGTTCGTTAGGTGGTGAGCGATATACTCAGAGGACGTCATGCCACTAGCCATGCTTTATCTCACTTTTATTTCGTAGAAGTTTGTTTATCTATAACCACTGGCAATATTGCTGCAAGTAGCAGGGAACCTATAAAGGCTAGTAGTAAGGCCAGTGGGTTTAGAGGCTTAACTAAACCGAACACCAAACTGAACAAGATCACTGTAAAAATGATCTTGAGCACTTCATTGCCGTACATTTGTGCCAAAGTTAGACCTGCATCCTGGCTGCTTGGTGGCTTTGAGTTGTGGCTGTCGCCACGCTTAAACTCTCGTCTCAGGGCCCAGTAGGCAGGTAGGCTATAAATGGCACCACCTAGAATTATGGACATTCCCATAACCCAGTCTGTTATAGATAAACCAACTCCAATCAGTGCCACTACAAGGGCCTGATAGGTTAAAGTTTTTTGCAACCAAAGGGGGGCTTTATTGAGCGCCATAAGTGCTTACAAAATCCGTTGTTTGTTGGTCTAAACTAGACTCGCTGCGTAACAATCACAACAGCGCCGCAGATTATAGGCAGTTTGCTGCAAAATCTCAACAAATTTCCCGTTTAAAATTGGTTTTCCTAGTATTCATAAGCTCGAATAAAGGCCTAAAGCTATGGCTCAAGCCTGGCGATGATACCATCCAACTGATCTAGAGAAGCATAACTAATGGTTAAGGTGCCCTTACCTTTAGCCGACTGTTTGATATTGACCGCTGCACCAATGGCGTCGGATAGTCGATTTTGGAGGCTCTTGGTATTGGCATCTGGCTCTGGTTTGGACACTAGTTTAGGTTCCTGTTGAGCTTTTCGGACTAGCTCTTCGGTTTGGCGAACCGACAAACCCTTAGCCACAACGTCGCGTGCAGACTGTAACTGCTGCTCCCCAGTTAAGGCCAACAAACTTCGAGCGTGGCCCATCTCGAGATCACCCCGCTCTAGCATCAATCGAACTGGTTCGGTTAAATGTAATAAACGCAATAAATTGGCAATGGCACTGCGCGACTTGCCTACAGCATCCGCTACTTGCTGCTGAGTTAGCTCAAACTCATCCTGCAAACGCTGTAATGCAAACGCTTCTTCTATGGCGTTAAGGTCTTCGCGTTGGATGTTTTCAATCAAAGCCATAGCAATGGCAGCTTCGTCTGGCACTTCTTTAATGAGGGCCGGGATGCTATCTAACTCGGCAATTTGGGCTGCACGCCAACGCCGCTCACCAGCAATAATTTCATATCGATCCGCCCCCACACTGCGCACCACAATCGGCTGCATAATGCCATGCACACGAATGGATGATGCCAACTCCTCTAGAGTTTCAGGGTCCATATCTCTGCGGGGCTGATAAACGCCTCGCTGGATCCACTCCACTGGTAATTCTTGGAGGCCATCTTTGGAAGCACTTTGGGTTGATGTAAAGTCAACATCAAGGCTCCCTGCGCCTTGAAGTAAAGCTTCTAAACCACGATTGAGGCCACGTTTTTTAACCATAATAATGCTCTATTTTTTTTCTTGTTGACGTACAAATTCGCTGGCCAATGCCAAATATGCTACTGCGCCTCTGGAGTGCTTGTCATACAGTAAGGCGGGCAATCCATGGCTGGGGGCTTCGGCTAGGCGCACATTGCGCGGAATGACGGTGCGGTACACTAAATCACCAAAATGGTTAATTAGCTGGTGTGACACGTCGTTAGTTAGGCTATTACGCGGGTCATACATAGTGCGCAAAATACCTTCAATAACTAACTCTGGGTTAAGACTGTGTTTGATAAACTTTACGGTGTTGAGTAAAGCACTGATACCTTCTAAAGCATAATATTCACATTGCATTGGCACTAGTACACTATTAGCGCACACCAAGGCGTTGACGGTTAACATATTTAAAGAAGGGGGGCAGTCCACCAGTACAAAATCATAATCCTGTTGTAACTGGGTTAACGCAAGGCGCAAACGCGCCTCTTTTTGGTTAACCTTGATCAACTCAACTTCAGCGGCGGTTAGATCGCCATTTGAGGGAAGTAGGTCATAACCCGCTGGGGTGTTGATGTGCACTACTTGGTTGATGTCTACCCTCTGCGTGAGTACATCGAGCACCGAATGTTTTAAGGTGTTCTTTTCAATGCCACTACCCATGGTGGTGTTGCCTTGGGGGTCTAGATCAATAACCAATACGCGCCTTTTAGTGGCGACCAAGGATGCAGCTAAATTAACACAGGTAGTGGTTTTACCAACGCCACCTTTTTGATTGGTTATCGCAATGACTTTGCTCACAAATGACCTACATTAATTGCTTTTTAATAATTAACAAGTGACGTTTCGCGTCCACGCCTGGCACCTGCAAGATTTGACAGTTTAGCAGGCTATAGTGGGTGGGCATAGCATCGAGTTCTTGTTGTGGATAAATGCCTTTCATGGCAACGAACACCCCTTGGTGAGTGACTAGGTGATGACAGCCTTCTAGCATATCTGACACCGTAGCAAAGGCGCGAGACAAGACAACATCATAAGCCATGTCAGGTTGAAACTGCTCACAGCGTTGATTGAAAATTTCAACGTTTTTAAGTTGATGTAGATGTTTGAACTGTGTAAGAAAGCGGGTCTTTTTGCCGTTTGTATCAAGTAGGTGTATGGTCTTATGCGGCCAGATAATAGCTAAAACCATACCTGGTAGTCCCGCACCAGTGCCAATATCGATATAGCGTTGAGCGTTTAACTTAACCAAAGGTTCAATAATAGAAAGACTATCAAAAATATGTAACTTGATCATTTCTAACGGATCACGAATGGCCGTTAAATTGTACGCTTTATTCCATTTAAGTAATTGCTCCACATAACTCACGAGCAGACTCAACTGATGCTCAGTGAGTTGATGACCCAGTGATTGACTACCCTTATCAATTAAATTACGCCACTGGGTCTGAGTTTCTGTTATTTCTAAAGTGTTAGGCAATGAGAGCATAATTAAATAGCCAAATCAGCAGTGGACTTCATCTTGTGTTTTTTCAAATAAATTAGCAACAGAGATAAAGCTGCAGGTGTGACCCCTTGAATACGGCTTGCCATACCGAGATTGTGGGGTCTTATTTCCTCTAGCTTAGCAGTGGCTTCGTTAGATAGACCATGCATGGACTGATAATTAAAGTCTGCTGGAATTATGGTTGATTCATTGCGCTTTAAGCGTTGTACATCTTCTTTTTGGCGATCAATATAACCTGCATATTTAATATCAATCTCTATTTGTTCGCCCACCGTGGGATCAACATCGGGTAGTTGAGCGGCGTGATGTAACTTTTGATAATCTAATTCAGGTCGTTTGAGTATGTCCAATAAATTGGTATCTTTACTCAGCGCTTGAGATAACAAAGATTCTAATTGCTGACCCAACTCATTATGCAGAGTCACTTTCGATTGCTTCATTAACTGCTTGCGTTGTTCTATGGCTTCGCACTTTTGGTTAAAGGCTCGCCAACGTTCTTCGCCCACCAAACCAAGGTTATAACCTATTTCTGTTAACCGCTGATCGGCATTATCTTCTCTTAACAAGAGTCGATATTCAGCCCGACTGGTAAACATACGATAAGGCTCTTGGGTGCCATTAGTTACTAAGTCATCGACCATCACTCCAAGGTAGGCTTGATCACGGCGAGCCGTCCAAGGTTCTTTACCGAGTGCTTTAAGACCCGCATTAGTGCCAGCGAGTAAGCCTTGTGCTGCGGCTTCTTCATAACCAGTGGTGCCATTAATTTGGCCAGCGAAATACAGGCCATCAATGAGTTTGGTTTCCAAGGTGGCTTTTAGGTCTTGGGGATTAAAATAATCATACTCAATGGCATAACCTGGACGCACTATATGAGCATTTTCAAAGCCGACGATAGAACGAACAAACTCTAGTTGTACATCAAACGGTAAACTGGTGGATATGCCATTGGGGTAGAGTTCAATGCTGTTAAGCCCCTCTGGTTCAACAAATATTTGATGGCTGTCCTTATCTGCAAAACGCATGATTTTATCTTCAATCGACGGGCAATAGCGCGGTCCAACACCTTCGATGACCCCAGCGTACAAAGGTGAGCGATGTAAACTATCGCGAATCATGTCATGGGTTTTAATATTGGTGTGAGTAATGTGACAAGGTACTTGTTGTGGGTGATCACTTACTTTGCCTAACATAGACATGACAGGTCTTGGTGTATCCCCTGGCTGTTCTTGCATAACACTAAAGTCGACAGTGCGGCGATCAATACGGGGTGGCGTGCCTGTTTTTAAACGTTCGATGCGAAAGGGTCTTTCTCGTAGACGTTTAGCTAAGGTATTGGCGGGTGGATCGCCTGCCCTGCCACCTTGGCTTTGCTGCATGCCAATATGTATAATTCCACCTAGAAAAGTGCCTGTGGTCATAACCACTTGCTGGGCTAAAAAGTTGAGACCCATGTTAGTTTTAGCACCGACTATTTGGTCTTGCTCAATTATTAAGTCATCAACAGACTGTTGAAAAATATAAAGATTTTCTTGTTGTTCGAGGGTTTGTCTAATAGCGTTACGGTACAGACCACGGTCTGCTTGAGCTCTGGTCGCTCTTACTGCAGGTCCTTTGCGTGAATTTAATACGCGAAACTGGATGCCAGCAAGGTCAGTGGCTCGAGCCATAGCGCCGTCGAATGCATCAATCTCCCGAACCAAATGACTTTTACCGATACCACCGATGGCTGGATTGCATGACATTTGACCTAGAGTATCCATGTTTTGGGTCAAGAGTAAGGTTTTAGCGCCTAACCGAGCACTTGCTAAGGCAGCTTCGGTACCCGCATGGCCTCCACCAATAACAATGACATCAAAACGCGTCGGATAATCCACTAACGATTCCTTACTAAAATTAATACTGATCAATATGAGGCTAGTATAGCGTTTTTAGTGTGGTTAATAAATGTCCAAAAAACATCGATGCTAGAGGTTATAGTTAGTTATATTTTATTAAGTGGTATATATATTTTATATAGTTATTACTATTATTATTAAGCAAGCCATTTTTTATGTATAAAGCCAATAAAATCAATAAAAACAATAAATTAAGGTAATGATAACGATGTGTTCTTAGACTGATCCTAGGTATCAAAGCCTGATGATGAACTGTGCATAACTAGAGGCGTTATCCACAAGGCTAGGTTATACACAGATTGTTGATGCCTAGGATCGCAACTTACACACAGTGCTTAGCAGACAAAATAGCAATATATTTATTAATTTCACTTTTAAAATCAAAAATTGGGGATATGTTTGTGGACAGTGTGGGTAAGTTTATAAGACCCTACTAATCATTGGGTTTTATAAACTCAACCCTGTGGGATAAAATGGCTACAACAAGATAGTAAACACTGGGTAAATTGTGGATAAGTATTTTATATATATTTTAGATATTTTTCGACAAGGTACTAAAAACAGTAAGATAAGGCCCATTAAGGCGACGTAAAGCCGATTAGCGCAACTATAAACACACGGCAATGAGTATTCAATAAGTATTCGATGGCTAATTAATGGCTAATTAATGGGTAATAAAAGGCTAATTAATACAGTCTGGGTCGATAAAGGGAGTGTCAGATGATGGTTGTCAAGAAATCCAGAAGCGATAAATATGGCACAAAAAAGCCCAAACTGACTGATTCACTTTGGGCTTTTTTAATGTTTTGATCGATAACTTATTATTTATATCGATCGATCCAACGACCTGTAATATCAATTGGAACATAAACTAGATTATAAATAGGGCTAGGAAAAGACTGCCTTAAAGATGTAAAAGAAGATAATTGACAAGATTGCACCAGCGGGTAGGGTGATGACCCACGAGGTAAAGATGGTGGCGACAATACGCAAGTTAATGGCCGCTAGACCCCGGGCTAGGCCTACGCCTAATACCGCACCTACTAAGGTATGAGTGGTGGATATAGGTAAGCCAATACCAGAGGCAAGAACAACCGTTGCTGCAGCTCCTAGGGTAGCTGCAAAGCCTCGGCTAGGAGTTAACTCGGTAATTTTGGTGCCGATGGTGGCCATGACCTTATAGCCATAGGTGACTAGTCCAACAACAATGCCTACACCACCCACTAAAAGGATCCAAGCAGGCATACTTGATTTAGCTGACACAGCGCCAGATTTGATGGTGGCAATGGCTGCTGCCATGGGTCCAACTGCATTTGCAACATCATTGGATCCGTGGGCAAAAGCCATGGCGCAAGCGGTGAATACCATTAATACAGCGAATACCTTTTCTACGTTAGCAAACCGGTCCTCTGCTTCGATAGCCTCATTACGTTTGATACGGGATAACATGAAGCCACCGATGACAGAAACAATGAGGCCTGCAGCAGCGGCAACTAATGACATTTCAAAGTAATTAAGACTAAAACCGATGTCCTTAAACACATGTTTTAGGCCTTTAATCAAGGTCACCATGGTGATCATAAAGCCCACCATAAACATATAGATAGGCACATATCGTTTAGCATTTGCAAAGGGCGTTTCAGTGTCTAGAATTAACCGCTGAACGCTCTTAAACAACATGTAAGACACGGTACCTGCTAACACTGGAGACACGATCCAACTGGCAGCGATAGTACCGACCTTGCCCCAATTAACGGCGTCTACAGAGATGGCAACTGCGGCAAAACCAACGATAGCACCAACAATTGAATGAGTGGTCGATACGGGCCAACCAACAATAGTCGCAATGAGTAGCCAGGTACCCGCGGCAAGCAACGCTGACAGCATGCCATAGACGAGGTACTCTGGTGTACCCTGCAAAGTGAGCGGGTCAATAATGCCTTTACGTATAGTGGCTGTCACTTCACCCCCTGCTAAATAGGCACCCGCAAACTCAAATATCATAGCGATAATAATCGCTTGTTTAAGGGTGATGGCCCCAGAGCCTACGGAGGTGCCCATAGCGTTGGCCACGTCATTAGCACCAACTCCCCAAGCCATAAAGACACCAAATATGATGGCTAGAATGAGTAAAATTTGACCGTATTCGTTTAAAACTTCCATAGTATGTTCTCGAAGCTATTCTAAGTGTGTATTGGATAAACTTAATATAATAAGTTAGCGAGCGATGATGACTTGGATTTGTTCACCCGCACTTTGTGCACGGTCGGCAAGGTTGCCTATCGATTCGATGGTTTTATACATAAACATGACATCAAGGGGTGGCAATGCAGTTTCGATTTCATGTAATTTCGCGCGTAAGGTAATTTGACGTTTATCGTTCTTATCTTCGGCTTTTTCTAATTTAGTAATGCAGCGGTTAATTCGATCAATTTCATGACCACCAAAGCCAGATCCAATCAATTCGTCAAGTTCGTCAATGACGACCTTTGCTTCTATAGCTACGGCCACCGCAGACTTTATATAGGCTGTCATATCTGTGGCAATCTTTTTTGGCACAACTTGCTTACGGCCAAGCATAATTCCGGCAATATCTTTAGCGGTATTACAGATCTTATCTTGCTTACTGAGCAGCTGTATCAGGTCTGAGCGGTTAATCGGCATGAATAGGCTTTTTGGCAAGTGTAGGCGGATATCCTGCTTTTGATCATCCGCATGGCTCTCAAACTCGGCAATGGAATTATAAGTGGCTTCTACAACTTCCCAATCTTCTTTAATCACGGCTTGAAAAAAGGGAATTAACAACTCGACACATTGCACTACGGTATGCATGTGGTTTTGTAAGGGTTTAATAGGAGAGTGGCCAAATAAACTAAGGATGGGGTTTGCCATGTGAACTGCCTCTACAAATGAAAGTGATGCCTATAAGTTGGTGGGCATTATAAGCACCCTTTGTTAAGGCAATATAAAGATTGTGTATTTAATAATAATTAATTGAGCGGTTTGGAAAGTGGAATTTTTACGGTAAATGTTGAACCTTGTTTTAACTTACTTTTTAATTTCAAACTGGCTTTATGACTTTGCACAATATGTTTGACGATGGCAAGGCCCAGACCCGTGCCACCAAGGGATTGTGAACGCGCCTTATCAACTCGGTAGAAGCGCTCAAAGATACGCTCCTGGTCACCTTCATCGATACCCAAACCATCATCCTTTACTATAAACAAAGCGTGGCCACGATCAACTTTAAGAGTGACGGTCACATGTCCGTTTGCTGGGGTGTATTTGATGGCGTTATCAATTAGGTTGGTGGCCATTTGGCCTAAAGCCTTATCGTCACCTAGTAGCATGACTTGACCCGTTTTAGCTTCTAGCTCTAAAACCACTTCGTGGCTTTGTGCCACGGCTTGTAAATTAGCACACACCCTTTGCACCACTTGTTGTAAATCGATTTGGGTATCAAAGGCTTCGTCGTTGCTCTCTAAGCGAGAGAGGGCCAATAAGTCTGACACAAGATCTGATAATCGAATCGACTGCCCATGGATTTTACGGATAAACCGGTGCTGCATATCGGTGGGTATAGACTCATCGTCAATTAGAGTTTCAGCAAACCCTTGGATAGCAGTAATCGGTGTCTTTAGTTCGTGGGATGCGTTGGCAACAAAGTCAGCGCGCATTTTGTCTATACGTTGAACATCAGTCGTGTCTTGCAACACTAAAATTGCATCGGCCTGGTAGGATTGCTTTAACAAGCTGACGTGTAAACGGTAGTGGCGAGGAAAAGTATAACCATCAAGCTGAATAGACCGCTCTACGCTGGATTGCCTTTGCTGGCAATGGATAAAGGCCTGATTAAGCTTGTTAGACCCATCGATGTCCATTAAAGATTGACCTAAGCAGCGATCTTCACTGGTGCGCAGCATACGACAAGCGGCTGCGTTAACATGAGTAATTAGGCCTAGGCTAGTGACGGTGATAACGCCTTCATTCATGCTTTTAAGGATGACAGATAGCTGGTCTCGTTCAATTTTTATAATATTAAAACGCTTGGCTGATATATCAGCCATTTGGTTGAGTGAGCGGGCTAAGTCACCAATCTCATCACGTCTATGACTAGGAATGCGCAGTTGGTAGCGACCGTGGGCATAGTTATGAGCGATGACTGTCATTTGCTTTAGAGGGCGAGCAAAACTCATGGCCAACCAATAGCCAATAAATAAGGCAATAATGGCAGTGAGGCTGGCCGCGATGATGATCACCCGACGCAGGTAGTTAATTTCTTCATCAATGCGTTCTGTTGATAAAGCAGTGCGGATGTAACCCAAACTAGAATTGCTCGCCACGGCCGATATGGCCACATAAAGCATGGGCTTTTGTAGGGTTTCACTATAACGTTTTGATCGTCCAATTTCAGACGCGGTCGCAGCCATAATTTCTGGCCGATAGAGATGATTGTCCATGTGTTTAAAACCAAATTCCGAATCGGCAATAACAACACCATCTTTGCTTACTAGGGTGACTCGGGTCTCAATAAGATGACCAATTTGCTCGACCGTGTGTTGTATTTGGCTTTGAGTCTGTTCACCGATATTAACGAACGACTGCTGTAAAATAAAGGCTTGGCTAGTCAGGTTATTGCTAATGTCCCTTAAGCTGGCTTGCTCTATCTGACGTTGCACCATAAGCCCAACAATTAAAATACTAAGGAGTATGACAACAGAGAAACCAGCATAGAGTTTTAAGAATATAGGTGAGTGGCGCATACTAGGGAGCTTCTAATACTAAGGTTTCAGTGTAGTTAGGATCACAACGATAACCCACTCCCCTAACGGTTTCTATTGCTGAGGCTGAGCTACCCAATTGTTTACGCACACTGCGGATGTGTACATCAACATTGCGATCGACAATATCAGATGCTTCGCCTAAAGCAGACAGGATAAGTTGTTCCCTTGAAAAGGCACGTCCTGGTTGGGCCATGAGGATATGTAATAGTTTAAACTCAGTGGTGGTCAGTTTTAGTGTTTGGCCATTAAGGCTGCAACTGTAGGCATCAATATTGAGGGACAAAGAACCCACAGAGAGAGTGTTGGTTGGCTGTCTTCTGCGCAGTGCCACTTTAATTCTAGCTAACAGTTCGGCTTGGCTAAAAGGCTTGGTAATATAATCATCTGCGCCGCTGCTGAGACCACTGATCACATCAGCTTCTTCACTGCGTGCCGACAACATAATAATGGGTATTGATTGGGTTTTAGGATCTGCTTTTAGTCGTTCACACACTTGCATACCGTTGAGGCCGGGGAGCATGATGTCAAGCAGCACTAGGTCTGGCAATTGGGTTTGCGCTAGCTCTAACCCTTTAACGCCATCGTCAGCTAAAGTTACCGCGTAGCCTGATTTTCCGAGGTTATAGGCGATAATCTCTTGGATATCAATTTCATCTTCGATACATAAAATATGGTGATCACTAGACATAAATGATTATTTCCCAATACAAAATGATCCAAAAATACGGCCTAATAAGTCGTCACTGGTGAAACTACCAGTAATTTCGTTTAAGCACTCTTGAGCCAAGCGTAAGTCCTCGGCCAATAACTCGCCAGCTTGCCTATAAGACAGCTGTTCAGCTCCTTCTCGCAACAGTGAGGCGCATCGCTGCAGCGCGTCTAAATGACGTCTGCGGGCGCTAAATCCGCCTTCTAGTGTGGCCTGGTAGCCAACCACTTGCTTTAATTGGCGCCTCAATAAGTCTAAACCTTGGCCATGTTTTGCACTCAAGTAAATGCAGTCTACACCATCGACCTGAGTTAGGTTAGGCAACTGGTCGCTGAGGTCTATCTTATTACGGACTAAAGTCAGTGCGCTAGGCATGGCTTGCGCGCCCATAAGCTGTTGCCAGTGTTTTTTTGGGTCAGTCGTGTCGCTTGCTTCTTG
>CAWUTT010000102.1:0-69725 GCA_963925635.1 uncultured Pseudomonadales bacterium
TGGCAGTTGGGCATCGGCCTGATCACTGAGGAATGCCGGTTCACCCCGGTCATTAATCCGATCACAGGTAAGAATATCGCAAATTCCACGCACAAAGATTTTGCCCCTTGCTTGTAACATGAGTTCTAACATCATATCCAAAGCACTATTGCCGCCCGCACAACTAAAACACTGACGATCAATAATGTAAGCTTTATCTTTTAAGTCTATGTCAGCAAAGCTTTCCCTGAAGCTGGCTCTATTTTCCCGATGCACTACACACGCTTTACCATCCATAATACCTGCGTGTGCCAGAGCAAATACACCATTCCACAAAGATCCTAGGGTTTTTTTTCGCACCCCAGACTGGCGCAAAAACTTAATCAATTGAGGCGGTGTTTGCAGCTCTACGCGTAAACCACCACACACTACAAAAGCGTCTATATGATCAAGACGGACATCCCCTAGGGCTTGATCAGCCATCGCAGAGAAACCCAAGTCACTGCCCACAGCATGACCATCTAAACTCACCAGACGAAAGCTGTAGAGTTCTTCTTCACTGATCAAGTTAGCGGTTCGCAAGGCGTCTAAAGCCGAGGTGAGAGCCATCATGGAGAAGTTTTCTTGCAACAAAAAATAGAAGTTGCGCAGCTCACCTGGCTGTTTATTAGTGATTGGCGCTCGCGCCGTTTCTAAGGGAAACACATGCGCTGGGGCTTGTGGCTGGATAGGGTCGTTCATGGCGTTATTATATCACCAAATTTATACAGAGCCAGAGTAACTTTAAAAAGTGCCAAGATGACTTATAAGTCTTACTGCGTCCCTAGGCGATTCATGCCAAAATGGCCCATTAACACTTATTTGAGTTGGCTTTATGAATTTCACCGGTACCGAAAAATACGTCGCCACCAAGGACTTACAGATGGCCGTTAACGCCGCCGTCACGTTACAGCGCCCGTTGCTCATCAAAGGCGAGCCCGGCACCGGTAAAACCCTACTTGCAGAAGAGGTAGCGACTGCTTTAGGTATGCCACTGATGCAATGGCATATAAAGTCTACCACCAAAGCCCAGCAAGGCCTGTACGAGTACGACGCTGTATCACGCTTGCGTGATTCACAACTGGGTAACGACCAAGTTCACAATATTGGCAATTACATTAGAAAAGGCAAACTATGGCAGGCCTTTGATGCCGAGGAGCGGGTTGTTTTATTAATCGATGAAATTGACAAGGCAGACATCGAGTTTCCTAATGACTTACTGGTAGAGTTAGACAAGATGGAATTTTATGTTTACGAAACGGGCGAACGTGTGCAGGCCAAGCACCGCCCCGTAGTGATCATTACTAGTAACAATGAAAAAGAGTTACCCGATGCCTTTTTACGGCGCTGTTTCTTCCATTATATTAACTTCCCTGACAAGCACACCATGAAGGCCATTATTGATGTGCACTTCCCTAACATTAGCCAGACTCTAGTGGCCGAAGCCATGCAGATGTTTTTTGATGTACGTGATATTCCTGGCCTCAAAAAGAAGCCGTCTACCTCTGAACTAATTGATTGGCTAAAGCTGCTGATGGCTGACGAAATCCCTCAAGACTTATTAGCTAACCGCGACCCAACTAAAGCTATCCCGCCCCTTTATGGCGCTTTGCTGAAAAATGAGCAGGACGTGCAATTACTTGAGCGCCTTGCATTTTTGGCCCGCAGAGAACAGCGTTAATCTATTATGTTGGTAAACTTTTTTTATACTCTAAAGCGCGCTGAAATTCCTGTTTCCATCAAAGAATACCTGGTATTGCTGGACGCCCTTCAACAACACCTAGCCTTTGCAGACATGGAAGATTTTTATCACCTCGCCCGTCTCTGTCTGATTAAAGACGAGGCTAACTTCGACAAATTTGACCGCGTATTTGGGGCTTACTTTAAGCAACTGGAAAGCCTAGACGATGTCCTCAACGCCCTCATCCCAGAAGCCTGGTTGCGTGCAGAATTCGTCAAACAGTTGAGTGATGAGGAAAAAGACAAGATAAAGTCTTTGGGCGGTTTAGAAAAACTCCTAGACACCTTTAAAGAGCGCTTGAAGGAGCAAGAAAAGCGCCATCAAGGGGGTAGCAAGTGGATTGGTACCGGAGGCACCTCTCCATTTGGCCACAGCGGTTATCACCCAGAAGGTATTCGTGTGGGTGGCGAAAGCCGCAATAAGAGCGCCGCTAAGGTCTGGGAAAAGCGCCAATTTAAAGACCTTGATGACAAGGTTCAGCTTGGCACACGCAATATTAAAGTCGCTTTGCGTAAACTACGGCAATTTGCTCGCACTGGCGCAGCCGAAGAATTGGATTTAGACCACACCATTAGCGCCACTGCCAGGAACGCTGGCATGTTGGACCTTAAACTTGTACCCGAACGCCACAACGCAGTAAAAGTGTTATTAATGCTCGATGTGGGCGGCTCTATGGACCCCTATATTAAAGTATGTGAAGAATTATTTGCTGCCTGTCGTACGGAGTTCAAACACTTAGAGCATTTTTACTTTCATAACTTTGTTTACGAAAGTCTTTGGCGCAACAACCAGCGCAGACAAAGTGAACGCACACCGCTATACGATATTATTCATACTTACGGGCGCGATTACAAAGTAATATTTGTTGGTGATGCCTCCATGTCGCCTTACGAAATCAGCAGCCCTTACGGCAGTGTTGAACATATGAATGCAGAACCTGGCTACGCTTGGATGCAGCGGCTCACCCATCACTTCGATCACGTCGCATGGCTCAATCCTGTAGCACAAGAGCATTGGTGTTACACTCAGTCCATTGGCCTTACACAAGAACTGATGGATGATAAAATGTACCCCATGACCCTGAGTGGCCTCAGTGATGCCATAAAAGCACTCGCCAAGTGACTAGCATTTCTGACCACAATCCCATCATTTGCAGCTGCTTTGAGATTGACCAGGTGACCGTTGAAAAGGCTATTTCACAAGGTCATAATGACTTTCGTAAACTGCGCTCTGTGCTTGGGGTGGCGGGCGACTGTGGTAACTGCCACCGGCCTATCAATAAGTTACTCAAAGCCCAGCGAGTGGTTAACACCCCCACCCAGGAGATACTCTTGAGACGCCGATTCCCCATGCCATGGCAACACATGAGTTTGGCAAAAGTGGAGCAGGAATATTCTCCGAGCTCGTGTGTTGACGATATTATGGTGTATATCAATGATTATATCAGCCACTCTAAAGAGGCTCAGCATCGACTCAGCTATCAAAGCAACCTCGCCTATGGCGACCCTAAAGACGAATTGCTTGATTACTTTGCGGCGCAAAATAATGGCCCTTTAGTGGTTTATATACACGGTGGGTACTGGCAGGAACTCAGTAAGAATGAATCCTGCCTAATGGCTCCTGGTCTGGTGGAACAAGGGTTCAATGTGGCGGTTATTGACTATACCCTGGCCCCAGTAGCGAGCATTAGTCACATGATTGCCCAGTGCTGTCGTGCCGTGGCTTGGCTCCTTGCCCAAGCTCAAAGACTGGGCTTTAATCCACACCAGGTGGTGATTGCAGGCAGCTCTGCGGGCGGACATTTGTGCGCCTCGGTGTTACAAGCAGCCCAACAAAGCCTGCACGGGCTTAACCCCCATTCCGTAGCTGGTGCGATCTTACTCAGTGGCGTTTACGACCTGCGTCCACTCGTCAACACCACCATCAACGAAGCATTAAAACTAAGCACAGAAGAGGCAACAGATCTGAGCCCTGGCTTGTGCAGCAACCAAGGCTTGCCGCCTTGCATTATTGCTTACGGCAGCAACGAAACCGAGGAATTTAAGCGCCAAAGCCAAGAATACCACCAACAATTGTTGAGTGACGGCGTTAACAGTCAATGTTTTGAGGTGGCAGGCCGAAATCATTTTGACATCGTGTTTGATCTGGCCATTAAAAATTCCACCATTCACCAACAAATGATGCATTTAGTAACTCAACTTAGCCTTTAGAATTAATCGCTGGGTGCCATCTAACAATGCATAGGCAGAATTGCGTTTGGCCGTCATGGTGGTGTAGCTGAGACTGCTCTGCCAACGGTCTGTGGCTTGCCAGACAAGCTCCCCAGTCATTGCCCTGAGTGCGCCTCTGGCAGTATCAAGGTGTGACAGGGACCAGCGGTATTCATCAGCATTAAAACTATCACTCAAACCTAGGATGTAAGTGACCTGTGTTTGATGGCTGCCCACCGGTGTGAGTGCAGGGGTGAGTGTAGGGGTCAGGTAGCTAGATTGATAATTAAGCCAGCGTTGGCCACTTACACTGGCGCTCCACTGGCGGTCACCATGGTTCAATTCTAAGCCAAGGGCTGCATCTAAACGATGGCTCCTAGTTAAACCCATGTAGCCAAGGTTATGTTCTAAACCTCGCTTGTGGGCAATATCAAATTTAATTAGATGCCCATCGATGGCTTTGTTCCAGCTGTAACCTATCCATGGAAAGGACTGCGCAGAGGCGGTTGCCGTGGCTAAATTGAGTACTGGATTATTGGGCACCATACGACCTGTATAAACGGCCCAATCACTGCCTAACCCAGTGTGCCCATACTTGGCACCCCACTCTTTACCTACACCATGGGCTAATGCCACCCCAGGCAGCTCTGAAACACTTGGATCTAGGCCAACAAACCAAGACACTTGGGCTGATGGTAAGTAATAATTGCCACTCAACAGCCATTGCGGCGTTAACTCCGTTAGGCTGCTAGCGAGGCTGGGTAAAGGGTTAATCACATCGATAACTCCAGCGCCTTCCACTTCGCCCCAGCTCAGTAAATAGCGGCCTAGTTTAATGCTAATATCAGCTAAGCTGTAGTGCAGCACCAAACGTTGAATGTCTAAATGACTAAAATCACCTTCAGTGGGTTTGCTGGTATCGCCCTGCCAATAGTGTGTCGCCTTTAATTCTAGCTCTGCATAAGCCAATAAACCAATCGGCGTCTCACTTGATAAGCGCGCTTCTGTATAGTGATTAGTGCGCTCATAACTACCTGAAGGGTTTACTGCCAGAGTGTGCTCTATACTGAGCTGCAAGGAATCATTTTGGCCCACAACAATGGGCTCTTGCACCCACACTTCATCAGTAAACACATCTGCATCATCATACTCATCTTGCTCTAACAAACTACCCGCTAATAAGCTATCAACGGTTAGTTCATCACCTGCATAAGCTTGCGGCACCACCAACACAAGCATGCAAAACGCGCACCACAGGAACCTTAACGCTTGAGCATACATCACTACTGTACCTGCTCCCTGAGACTTTGCAGATGCCTTTGCCTAAAGCCTTGGTCCGTTAGTGCTCTCTGAGTTAAAAACCCTGCATCAATATTAAGCCCAAAGTTTACGTTTTTTATGGTCATGTTAGTGAGACGCTGGCTCACCAAATTCCTAAAGGTCATACTTCTAGCTAACCAAATGTCATTAATCTTCTCAACTTTAGCCACTGAGACCTGCTTAATGGCATTGCCATGTTGATCAAACATTTGCATTTTTAAGCTAATGAAACGTTCTGTGTCAATCCAGGTTCTTAGTTTGCCATAGCGGGTGTGCTGCGATGCTGCTGCGGTAGGTACCGATTCAATCACCGCCACTGGCCGGCCCTTAAAGGTGCCCCGCTGCAATATTGTATAGGTGTAGTGGTCTAATTTCCCTGTTTCTTGATCTTCAGTGCTTATTTCTGAACCGAACAAGCTAGTGGGTTCAGTTGCCTCATCACCGCCACCTGAGGCAATGCGCTTGACCTTACCCAGTGCCGATAAATAGAGCCAAGTTTCATTATTTTTGTCACTAGCGTCATAGGTATAGGTCAACATACCTATGCCCTTTTCGCTGGCAGGTTGCAGTATGATGGTGATGGATTGACTATCTTTATTATTAGGGCCCAAATTAATTTGAGCACTTTCTATGAGTTTGATGCGAGGCTTTTCTACACATTTCAGCTTGCCATTTTTAACACCATATTTACAACTGGTGAGCTGCATTAGGTGAAAAGATGCGTCGGTGGTTTGCAATTGGTTGTCATTCATTTGCTGAACTAACTCACGAGCCGTCATATCGGCTTGAGCCTTACTCATTATTAACAACGCTAGGCAAAGAAGGGATAGTGGGTGGCATATTCGCATTATTTAACGCCTTTGAATTGCAGATTATCAAGCACATTTTGTTGGCCAAATTTAGGCTTGAAGACCATAATTAAAGCTGGAAAGAACAGCAGATCACACAACAGGGCCACAAAAATAGCTAACGAACCAAATGCTCCCACCTTGGCAAGGCCTAAATAATTACTAAAGCTAAGCATAAAGAAACCACAACCCAGTACCAAGCTGGTATAGGTGACAGCCTGGCCTACTTGCTTAATGGTGTCTACCAAGGCCAAACGCATGTCGCTATGTTTAGCTAACGCCATACGATAATGGGTGATGAAGTGAATGGTATCATCGACGGCAATACCAATGATTAAGGGAGCGATCATTAACGTGTCTGTGTCTAAAGGTATGCCCATTAAGCCCATGAGGCCGAACGCTAAGGTTGCCGGTATCATATTGGGGATAATAGACATCAAACCAGCCTGAACAGAACCCAAAGTAAGCACTAACAAACCCGAGATGAATACCATAGCAAGAGCTAAGCTTTTAAACTGGTTGTTGCTCATATCATCCATAAGCCTCATCATCATAGCCAAAGTGCCGGTAACGTGCACATCCATGTTCGGGTATTGCGCCTTATGGCTAGCAAAGGCTTGTTCAATATCAATTTGTACCTGTTCAAAAAATTCGGCATATTCACTCGATCCAGCATTGCGAAGCTGCACACTAATGTGACTCTGGCTATAATCGTCATTCACCAAAGCACGTCGTTCTTCTGGGTTTGAGCTGTTAAATAGGTACAGTAGTTGCGCTACTGCAATATTATCATCGGGAATGGTTTTATAAGCATCGCTGCCATCTTGCATAATGGCATGAGTGTCTTTAACTAGGTTAGCTAACGAATGGGTGCGAATAATGTGCTGAGCATACTTGTTCTCTATAAGCCTTTGCAGCTGGTCCATGGTTTGTAATATGTCGGCCTGCATCAAGGCATCAGACTGCTGCATGTTAACCAGAATTTCTAAACTACCCGTGCCCATCATATGTTCATCCACAATGGTGTAAGCAGTTCTTAGGGGCGAGCCTTCACGCGACAGTTCAGCAACATTTGAGTCGACTTTAACCTGTGTGGCTCCATACAAACATAGGGCAAACAAGCTGACGAACATAAAATTGATGAGACCTTTATACTGGTCTACGAATGCTGGAATTTTAGCCAATACATGCGGCAGCCAAATACCACTTGCTAGCCATTGTAAACCACTGTGATAGGCCAATATGCGCAGAGGCCATAACAATAACCAAATCAACTTACATAACATGACGATGGGCCATGCTAAATAAGCCAACCACAAACGCCAGCCACGTGCAGCTAAAGTTGAAATGGGTTTAGCCATGGGATGCCATAAGTCCATAAGGACAGGTAATAAAAATAGGGTGTACAAAAAAGCTAACAATACACCTGCAGCTGAGGTCGCTCCAAACATCACAAATTGTGGCATGCCGGTAATGGTTAAGGCTCCCATGCCCACCATGGTAGTAATGGTAGTGAGTAATATGGGTAGGCCCGTTTTTCCATAGGCTTTTGATAGCGCCGGTTCATGCTCGTGGCCGCGCTCACGAAAGTAAACATAACTACTCATGACGTGCACGCAGTCAGCCACACCTACTGCTACAATTAACATCACCGTTAAACTAATCAAGGTGCTCGATTCCAACCCTAACCAGCCCAGAGTGCCCACCACAAATAAGGCACTCATACCGATGGCAATTTGGGGCCACAAGACGGCGCTGACCGAACGAAACAAAGTCCACAATAACAGGTTAATCACCAGCACCATGCCCAACAGTAACACCCCTGCCTGCTTCAAATCATCAACTGCAAGCTTAACCAAAGACGCATTACCAATAGGATAGAAATTGAATTGTCGCTCTAGTTCTGGGTGCTGATATAAGCGACTGACGGCCTCCATAAAGGATAGATAAAGCCCTGAGTCCATGTCTTCAAAGCGCACAGGTGCTGACTCGACACTCACATCAAAAGCTGAGGCGCTTGGGTCATCAAAATCTCCTGCCCAGTCTATCTCATCGTCATCCATCAAATCAGAAGAGCTTGCTTGAAATCTGGGTGACATGGGAATTGCACCAAAATCTGTGGTCACCATAATGGCGCCAAAACGGTGGTTATTGGAAAAAAGGAATAACGGGAGATTGCTTTGCGCCATGGCCATGGCTTTAACCTGCTGGGCCTCGTCTTTGCTCATGACCAGATTTTGGATCAATCTTGGCGAGCTTAGGGTTTCGTCTTGATGTACTTGAATGCGCACATTAGTAAGCGATTGCACACGCTTGATGTGGTCGAGTTCTTTGGCTAGGTCAGGGGTAATACCCACCTCATCTAACACCTCTTGTGGAATATCCTGCCAGTGATTAAGACGAGTGGTGAGCTGGTCGATTAAACCTAGTGAGTCAGCAGAAAACACATCACCATCTTTAGCTTCGTAAACAATAAATAATCCATCATCACTGCCAAATTGATCACGAAATTCATCTAGGCTTTGTAACACGGGGTCGTCTTCGCTAAACCATGAATCGACTGTCACATCAATGACAAATCGAGTGCTGCCCACGGCCATGAATAAACTGCAGGTAAGGGCTAGGGTAATGATCCACCAGCGCCAGGGTCGAATTCT
The DNA here is from genome assembly GCA_963925635.1 of uncultured Pseudomonadales bacterium. GTDB lineage: Bacteria > Pseudomonadota > Gammaproteobacteria > Pseudomonadales > Balneatricaceae > Njordibacter. The sequence goes on from CAWUTT010000102.1 coordinate 8,795, forward strand.
ATTAGGTACACTTTCAAAATATTCGCTAATGCAAAAAAGAAAGGTCTTCACTAGGCGTCCTTGTGGTGTATTGAGTGTTCAATCATCTCAATATTTTAACACTACAAGGCCGTTGATGGCACATCACGATTGATGCACAAGATAGTTAGGTGGCCATATAAAAAGCCCGCTGGTGGGCGGGCTTTTAGAGCGCTAATCGTTAGGCTTTAGCGATTGAACAACGCATAGATGACTGCGATGGAGGCTAAACCTACCAATCCTTCGCTGCCCAATGTGCTGACAATGTCGAGCACATTTTCAACAACTCCAACACCTACAAATGCTACATTAGCACCAAAAATCACTTCTAAAACGATGGCTAGGGCAATAAGCGCCATGCCAGCTTCAGTGAGTTTTTTAATAGTACTTACGATATTGTCCATCATAATATTGCCTCTTAATCGTTAATTGTTTTTATATTGACCAAGCTGATAATTAGCACAATGGCCACCGACATCATATCAACATACCTGTAATTAGCAAACATAAGTAAATATTAAGTAAATTTTTCGTAAAGTAGCCATCAATTAAGGCCAAATGTATGGGCCCAGCAAAAGCGAGGTTTTTAGGCTACGCTTAAGCTATGCTCAAATATAATGCCTCAATGCTGAACTTGGTTTTCGTCGCCATGCTGACATGGTTAACCGCATGCAGCCTTGATACCACTCAGAAACCACAAGCAGATCAATTAGCTGCAGACATTTACGCCCAACTGGCTTTAGGTTACATGCAGAGTGGCCACTTAACCCTCGCTAAACAACGCCTGAATAAAGCCATGCAGTTGATGCCCAGTGGTAAGCTGACACTTGAGGCTGCACAACAATGGCAAACTATGCAGCCTGTGCAGCCATAAACTAAAGGGTAATTGCAGTAATAGCAGGTAAATTGCTGTTTTCGCTGGCTGCCTTAGTTATACTTGCGGCATATCTTGTGAAAAGGAATTGAAGCTATGTTGAACCCATCTGTTAAGGCCATCAGTCTGGTACTCGGACTCGTATTAATGAGTGCTTGCACTCTGCCTGCTACCACTATTCCCGCCGCTGATGGCGCCACCCTTGCAGGTGATAGCCCAGCGGTAGCCAACTCTTATGCCGATATCCCCATTTCTGCTAATGATCAACTATCAGTGGGCCAATCTTTATTACTTAACACTGGCGAACAGTGGATTGGGCGCGCTGTGTTAAAATCTAAATTAGATACGGTACAGGCGTTCGAGTATTATATGGCCAACATGCCCAGTCACGGCTGGATCAACATTACTTCTGTGCAATCGAAGGTGTCTGTACTGACCTACGAAAAGGCGGGCCGTGTGGCCACCATTCAAATTTCACAAGCGACCCTAAGGGGCAGTGAAATTTCTGTCACCGTATCGCCGCGCGATGCAATTGCCCAGTAGTAGGGGATTTAAGCACGCTTAGTAACAAAGCTCCTAAGCGCGCTTAAGTGGCCTCAGCAGCGCCTCACCTAAGTCAAGGCCGCGCATATAGTCTGCTAGCCTCAGCTTCTCTGAAGTGCTCATTGAAAGCCCTAACTTACTGCGGCGCCACAGAATATCATCGACGTTGCGCGCCCACTCATGGGCCACCAGATAATCAATTTCTAGGGCATATAATCCAGCACCAAAATGCTCACCCAAATCAGCTAACACTGACGCTTCACTCAATATTTGATAACTCAAGGTGCCATAGGAGCGCGCATAACGGGCGCATAGTTCGATGGGTAGCCAAGGGTAGTTGGTATTAAGCTGGGTCTGCAGGTTTGCTTGATTGCTAAAATCTCCCCCGGGCAATGTCGCGTGCTTGGTCCAAGCGGGGCCCGCATGGGCAAAAAATTCGACCAGACCATCAACGGCCAACTCTGACAGCTTTCTGTAAGTAGTGAGCTTGCCACCAAAGACGGATAAAATAGGCGCCATGCCAGCAGGCGCTTCAACTTCAAAGGTATAGTCTCGGGTTACGGCTTGAGGTGAATCAGACTCATCGTCAAGTAATGGTCGAACGCCAGAAAAAGCCCAATACACATCCTCAGCAGTTAATTGACGCTTAATATGGGCATTACTTATACCCAATATGTAATCAATTTCAGCGGCGGATATTGCCACTTTAGAAGGGTCACCTTGATGCTCAATATCAGTGGTACCGATGAGCGAAAATTTTTCTTCAAAGGGAATCAAAAACACCACTCGACCATCTTCGTTTTGTAATAAGTAGGCCTCTTTTTCCGTGTGAATTCTGGGCACCACGATGTGACTCCCTTTGATGAGTCGCACCTGCTTGGGAGCCTCTTTTTGCATCGCATCCTGATATAGGCTAGACACCCATGGCCCTGCGGCATTAACCAGGGCTCTAGCACGGACTTGTCGTAAGGCGCCAGTAATGGAATTTTCTAGAGTGACTTGCCAGAGGCTATTAACGCGCTTAATCTTGACACACCGAGTTTGAGTGAGAATTTCGGCGCCTTTTTGTTTAGCAGCTACAGCGTTAAGCACCACTAAACGGGAGTCATCAACCCAACCATCAGAGTATTCGAAACCGCGCTTCATATGCGGTAAAAGAGGGCTGTCAGCAGCAAATTTTATACCGCAAGAAGACTTTAGAGTGGCTCTTTTGCTGAGGTTGTCATAAAGGAACAACCCCAGTCTTATCATCCATGCGGGGCGCAGATGAGGCCGGTGAGGGATACGAAAGCGCATAGGCGTTATGAGGTGTGGTGCTTTTCTCAATAACACTTCTCGTTCTGCTAAAGATTCTCGAACCAAGCGAAAGTCGTAGTGCTCTAAGTACCTCAAACCACCGTGTATAAGTTTGCTACTGTTAGATGAGGTCGCAGAGCCTAGGTCAGCCTGCTCGCATAACAGGACCTTTAGTCCGCGCCCAGCGGCATCTAAGGCAATACCAGTGCCATTAATACCACCACCAATGACAATCACATCATTTACGTTACTCGAACAATCCATGGGTATTACTTCCCTACTCAAATTATAAAAAACCTATACATCTTAAAAATAATAATAATCATGAGCCCAATGACAGCTATATGGGTAGCATTTCAGCTCTCCTCAGACGGGTGAGTCAACACAGTGGTTACGTTCCATTACTAACGCACTTGTTGGAGCACCGTTCTTGGTGCACTATTTTTTGTACACCATTTCTTGTGCACTATTAATACCGAGTTATGACTCCAATTTAATGACCAATATGAATGCCTATTGAGTGGCTAAGTTATCGTATCATGGAGCACTTAATGATAAAAAGAATATTAACGAAGTTTATTGTTCAAAAAGGAACATTTTTTACTTTAGGCGTGGGCATCAGGGTATTTTTTCAAAACCCAGCCTAGCTAGCGTCAGAATTGGTCTGAACTTTAGATACAGCCTCTAACCAACCCCCATACAATTGATCGCGCAACGGCTTATCGATGCTGGGTGTAAAACGTTGGTCACACTGCCACATTTGCGTGAGTTCATGTAAAGACTGATAGATGTTAGCCTGTAAACCGGCTAAATACGCCACCCCCAAAGCACTGGTTTCAACACACGTTGGGCGAGCGACTTCGGCACCTAAGATATTGGCCAAATGGGATAAAAACCAATCATTTACCGCCATACCTCCATCAACACGAAGCTCCTGAGGCCTCAGTCCATCTTTTTCCATCGCCTTTTGCAGGTCTTTGGTTTGATAACATACAGACTGCAAGCCTGCGCTAACAATTTCCTTAATACCCGTATCACGGGTTAATCCAAAAATACCACCCCGCGCTTCGGGGTCCCAATAGGGTGCGCCAAGACCAGTAAACGCTGGCACCATATAAACACCGTGATCAACGGGTACGGCTTTTGCCAACGCTTCTGCATCACTGGCGTGATTGATCAATTTAACACCGTCCCTGAGCCATTGGATGGCTGCTCCAGCAACAAATATACTACCTTCAATGGCATATACCGGCTTGTTATTTAAGCGGTAAGCCACCGTAGTCAGCAAACGGCTGCTCGAGGCTAAAGGCTTATCACCCGTATTCAGCATCAAAAAACAGCCCGTACCGTAGGTGCTTTTGGCCATACCGGGGTCAAAACAGGCTTGGCCAAAGAGCGCGGCATGCTGATCTCCCGCTACACCTAGAATGGGTAACTTTTTTCCTAAAACGTGAGCCCCCATATAGCCAAAGTTAGCAGCACTGTCTTTAACCTCAGGTAACATAATCTCAGGTATATTAAATATTTCTAATAATGAATTATCCCAACATTGCTCATGGATATTAAACAGTAAAGTGCGTGACGCATTAGTGGCATCTGTGGCGTAGATTTGCCCCTGGCTTAAGTGCCACATCAGGTAAGTGTCCACGGTGCCAAATAGCAACTCGCCCCGCTCTGCCCTCTCCTGGCTACCCTCTACATGTTGTAAAATCCAGCTCAACTTAGTGGCAGAAAAATAAGGATCTAGTAACAAACCCGTATGTGCTGTAACTAAGGCTTCGTGCCCTGCTTGTTTGAGTTCTTGACACATGCTAGCTGTGCGTCGATCTTGCCAGACGATGGCGGGATAAATGGGCTCTCCAGTCTGTCGATCCCACACTAAGGTTGTTTCTCGTTGGTTGGTAATCCCCACACAGGTGATTTGCTCAGGCAGCAAACCACTGTCCGCTAAGCACTGCCGGCAGGCCCTTAAAACGGTATCTAAAATGTCTTGGGGTGAGTGTTCAACCCAGCCGTTAGCTGGATAATGCTGCTCAAATTCATATTGAGCTGAACTCACCACAGTGCCATCTTTGGCAAAAATAATGCAGCGCGAGCTGGTGGTACCTTGGTCGATAGTTAAAATGTATTGTTTCATTAACATTCCTGTTATTGTAAAGTCACTATTTATACCTCGGTCTAGTCAACCTTTAGCTGAGCTAGGAAGTACCCCATGTCTCAAGTGCGTCGTCATGAACTTATCATTGAATTTGTTAATCGCCATGGCTTTGCCAACATTGAACAATTAACTAGCCACTTTATGGTCACGCCGCAAACCATTCGTAGAGACTTAAACCAACTGGCTAATTTAGGCCAAGTGCGGCGTCATCACGGCGGTGCCAGCAGTAGTTCGAGCACCAAAAACAGTGACTATAAAACCCGCTTAAGCTCTAATATGGTAGCTAAGAACCGCATTGCTGAACAAGTCGCCCGCAGCATTCCCGATGGCGCTTCATTATTTATCAACATTGGCACCACCACAGAGGCCATTGCACGGGCCCTACTCAATCACCAAGAACTCAATATCGTCACCAACAACCTGCATGTAGCGGCCATTTTATTGCCCAAAAAAGACTTTAATGTCATTATTGCTGGGGGCCAAGTACGCAGCCACGACGGTGGTATTGTGGGCGAACAAACCTCTGATTTTATTAACCAATTCAAGATGGACTTTGGCATTATTGGCATCAGCGCCATTCACCAGGACGGTTCTCTGCTTGACTACGACTACCGCGAAGTAAGGGTAGCCCAGAGTATCATTAAGAATTCGAGCAAGGTCATCCTTTCTGCTGACCATTCTAAATTCGATCGCACCGCCCTCGCTCGCTTGGGACACATCAGCCAAGCTCACCACCTCTATACTGACCAGACACCCAATCCACGCACCATGGATATTTTAACAACCCACGATGTTCAGCTTCACATCGCATAACCCTGCCTTATGGGTGGTTTTCTGGCGTTAAATTGGTCGCTAAATGTTCGTTAACGAATATTATTACACGACGTAAACAGATGCAAGTTTTACAAAAATATGCAGGAGTCTTTGGGGGGCTCTACTGATTATTTAACGGTCGGCACCGTGAGGGATAATCCCTAATTCATCCCATATCTCATCGACACGCTGCTTAACAGACTCATCCATAGTAATGGTGCGACCCCATTCACGAGTGGTTTCGCCTTCCCATTTATGGGTGGCATCCATGCCCATTTTAGAGCCTAAGCCAGAAACAGGTGAAGCAAAGTCTAGGTAATCAATGGGCGTATTTTCCACTAACATCGTGTCTCGAGCAGGGTCCATACGCGTGGTCATGGCCCAAATCACATCTTTCCAATCACGCGCGTTGACGTCATCATCGGTAACAATGACGAACTTAGTGTACATAAATTGACGTAAAAAAGACCACACTCCCATCATCACCCGCTTAGCGTGGCCTGGGTATTGCTTCTTAATGGTGACTATCGCCATGCGGTAGGAGCAGCCTTCTGGCGGTAGATAAAAGTCAGTGATTTCGGGAAACTGTTTTTGCAACAGTGGCACAAACACTTCGTTTAAAGCGACGCCTAATATGGCTGGCTCATCTGGTGGACGGCCGGTGTAGGTACTGTGATAAATAGGGTCTTTACGATGGGTAATACGAGTCACCGTAAACACTGGAAAGCTGTCGACTTCGTTATAATAACCCGTGTGATCGCCAAAAGGGCCTTCGTCTGCCATATCATCTGGGGCGATGTGCCCCTCTAAGATGTATTCGGCACTGGCAGGCACCTGCAAGTCATTGGTCAGGCAATTGGCCACTTCGGTTTTGCTGCCACGTAGCAGCCCAGCAAAGGCGTATTCACTTAAAGTGTCTGGCACCGGTGTGACCGCGCCTAAAATAGTAGCAGGGTCTGCGCCTAAAGCCACAGCAATGGGGAAGTTTTCGCCAGGGTGAGCAAGTTTCCATTCACGAAAATCCAAAGCCCCACCACGATGGGATAACCAGCGCATGATGAGCCGGTTTTTACCAATGACTTGTTGGCGATAAATCCCCAAATTTTGGCGCTGTTTATTGGGTCCACGGGTAATCACTAAAGGCCATGTAATTAGCGGCCCTGCATCTTCTGGCCAGCTGGTCTGGATAGGCAACTTGCTGAGGTCAACTTCGTCACCACTAATCACATATTGTTGGCATGGCGGCTTACTGATGAGCTTAGGGCTCATGCTCAGTACTTTTTTATAGAGGGGCAGTTTGCCCAGGGCATCTTTAAAACCTTTAGGAGGTTCTGGCTCTTTTAAAGCGGCTAAAAGATGGCCTATATCACGCAGGCTTTCTACACTTTCGGCGCCCATACCAAGAGCCACCCGCTTTGGTGTGCCAAACAAGTTGGCTAATACGGGAGTATCGTAACCTTTCGGGTTTTCAAATAGTAAGGCGGGACCCTCTGCGCGCAAAGTGCGGTCGCAAATTTCTGTCATTTCGAGGTATGGGTCCACCTCTGCAGTGATGCGTTTGAGTTCACCTTGAGCCTCTAAACTCGCAATGAAGTCGCGTAGGTCTTTGTATTTCATGGTCATAGCCTACGCACCCCAACAAATCAGCTAGATACTTACGCTTCATCGACATAAAGAACTCTTCATTGGTCTTAACGCCCTTGAGCTTATCCAACAAGAACTCGGTCGCTTGGCCGTCTTCCATGGGATCCAATAGCTTACGCAAAATCCACATGCGCTGTAGCTCATCATCACGGGTCAATAGCTCTTCGCGGCGAGTCGATGACTTACGAATGTTAATGGCAGGAAAAACTCGACGCTCGGAGATCTTGCGATCTAAGTGCACTTCGGAGTTACCCGTACCCTTAAATTCTTCGAAGATGACTTCATCCATCTTCGAACCCGTTTCAGTTAATGCAGTAGCGATAATAGTTAAGCTGCCACCTTCTTCCATGTTACGTGCGGCACCAAAAAAGCGTTTGGGACGCTCTAGTGCATGGGCGTCAACACCACCAGTTAATACTTTACCAGAGGAAGGAATAACTGTGTTGTAGGCACGTGCTAGGCGGGTGATCGAATCGAGTAGGATAATCACATCTTTTTTGTGTTCCACCAAACGCTTGGCTTTTTCAACTACCATTTCAGCCACTTGCACGTGACGTGAAGGAGGCTCATCAAATGTACTGGCGACCACTTCGCCACGCACTGACCGCTTCATGTCGGTCACTTCCTCTGGTCGCTCGTCGATGAGCAATACGATCAAGTGACAATCTGGGTTGTTGCGGGTGATTGAGTGGGCGATGTTTTGCAACATCAAGGTTTTACCAGCCTTTGGAGGCGACACGATCAAGGCCCGTTGACCTTTACCCATGGGTGCGGTTAAGTCGATGATACGCGCTGTTAAATCTTCGCTGGAACCGTTGCCAAGCTCCATGGTCAAGCGCTCTGTTGGGAACAAAGGTGTCAGGTTCTCAAACAACATCTTATGCTTAGCATCTTCTGGCGGCCCGTAGTTAATACTACTGACTTTCAGCAAGGCAAAATAACGTTCGCCATCTTTAGGTGGGCGAATTTTGCCATCTATGCTATCACCTGTGCGCAAGCTAAAACGGCGGATCTGGCTTGGAGACACGTAAATGTCATCAGGTCCAGCTAAGTAGGAAGCATCTGCTGAACGCAAAAAACCGAAGCCGTCTTGCAAAATTTCCAATACACCTTCGCCAAAGATATCTTCGCCACTTTTGGCATGACGTTTAAGAATGCTAAAAATACAATCCTGTTTGCGAGATCGGGCAATATTATCAAGACCCATACCTTGGGCAATCTCGACCAGTTCTGGCATGGTTTTTGTTTTTAATTCAGTTAGATTCATAAGTAGAGGGGCGCCAGTGCGCTCGGGGAATAAAAAAAGTTAATGGGGTCTTGGGCTTAGTGAGCCGCTTCAAACCTAGCTGGTCAGACGAGAGTCGTACTAGGTTGATTACATTTTGGCTCAAGCTGAGCCAAGTGTCAACGTTAAAATACACTGGCCAGTCTATAATGCTCTATAGCCGCGTCCACATGACCCATTTTATGTTGTAAACGAGCCATTTCAGCATGGGCTTCTTTACTGGCCTGTAAAGAGAGACTAGCTTGCAAGTAGTCCTGGGCCTTACCCCACAGCTCCAAACGTCTGCATACACGGCCTAACGTGAGCTGCAAAGCTGCGCTATCCTGCGCATTAACTTGCCAAGCTTCAGCCTGTGTTAAGCTTTTTTGCAAATCTGTTAAGGGCAAATGGGCATAGTCCAGCACCAGCTCATCTAACCACACAAGTTTGAGTGTTTGCTCTATAAAGACTTGCGTATGAGCCCCCGTATCACCCTCAATGCGAGCCATTGCTTTAGCATAGTTGATGATACTGGGGCCATGCTGGGTAATGCTTTTGGGGGCTTTTTTCCATAGCGCCTGCAGTTCATCTAAGCTACTTTTGGCAGCACTTCCATCCTGCCTGCGGCTGGCACTAAAGGCGCGCCCATAAGCTAATTGCTGCTGTTGAGTTAGCTGCTCTTCATTAAGTTGATTAGCGTTTCCAACCACCAGCAACAGACTGATAAGTTCTGGCCACATCTGGCGACGCTGCAACAAGTCTAACAATAACTGATTAACTTCAGCATGCTGTGGGTTAAGTTTATGTAGGCTTTGTAAAGGCTCTAAGGCACCTTCATCGTCACCCTGATAAAGACAGATTTCGGCTAATTCCAAATACGCCAGTTGCTGCGCACCAGGAAAGTCTGTGACTAGCTTATCTAACACTAACTTGGCGGCTGCCATCTTGCCCTGTCTACCCAAGGCTTTCGCTAAGGCTGGCAGCACTACAATGGGCTGACCCGTAGTGGGTGCCAGTTCAGCAAGCTTCTTTTCTGCACGCACATTCTGACCATCCGCCAAGGCCAACAGGCCTTGGCGGGTTTGCAGCTGCGTACGCTTTATACGGCTCGTTTGCTGCCAGTCGCCAAGAACCTGAAAGGGTAAATTTAATGCAATAATAAAGCGCAGGCTCAAGGACAAGGTGACAAACGCCAAAACAATGCTAAACAAAAGCACCCACACGCTCATTTCTAAGCTCGTGTCACCCCATGCTAGCAACACATAGCCAGGATCTACATTAATTAAAGTGCCTAACCCAGCACCCCCTAGCAAGACTAATAAAATAACCAGAGTTAAGAAGCGCATGCTTTAGTCTCCCACCAATGGCTCAGGTGTGTTTTCGTGTAAGGTAGCAATGAACCCTTGCAAAGCCACTAAAGAACCACTGATGTTAGGCATATTAACCAAAACCTTAACCTCATCAAGAGTGTCAATTTGAGTGTACATCGCTTGGGCAACAGGGTCACTCGAGCGATAATATTGAGCCAAAAGCTGTTTTACACCCACCAAAGATTGATCATAAATCGTTTGTTGGCGGCGCAACAAGGCAACTTGTGTTTGGCTTAACGCCATTTCAATGCGCATACGCACTAGCAACTCTGCGGCAGGCGTGAGCAACTGCTGATCTTCTTGTGTGCGGGACTGCACTTTAACCAGCTGCTTCAACTCTCCCCATACACTCGAACCTAGGGTTTTAACGCCTTGCCAAATGGGTTGTGTCCAGTTCCCTGTCTCAACTGCTGCGGGCACAGCACTTGGCAAAAGGTTGGCTTGTGGTATGTTTTGCATGGCTAGAGCGTCACTACGAGGTGGCAAAAACGTCAGTTGAGCGGCCAAGCCAGAAAGCGCAGCAAGACCCGCATAGACGCCTTCAACATCAACACTAGGCACTAATGTAAGGGCGGCTAGGTCGGCAGCAATGGCTCGCCTAATGCCGTAGGTACCTACTTGTTCACTATCTCTGATAATGATGTCAGCCGCTTTAAGCAGGGCGATGGCAGAAGCGCTGGCCTGCTCCATGGCTAAACGCTGGTTGGCTAAGCGCAATAAATATTCAGCTTCTGCCAACTGCCACTGCGGCAACACTTGACCCGCATCTAATTGATTTTTAGCCACGGCTTCTAAGGCACTCGCTAAGGCCTCATCCATACGCACTTGGTTATTTGTTAAGTCTTGTTGCTGGGCGCTTATAGAACCTAGTGAACTATTGGTTTTAACGGTTAACGCGTCGATTTTTTGAGCCAAAGATTGCTGTTGTTGTTGCCAATATTGTAAGTTTTCTGACTGGCCACTTTGGTCTGTCGTCAACGCAGCTCGCTGGGTTTGAGCCTGCCATTGCCAGTAGCCTAGAGCAGCCACCATAACTATTAATAACAGCACCAGCAGCCACAGCAGGCCATACTTGATTTGGCTTGCCCCCGCCACTGGTTTTGGTTTAGCCACACGGGCGCGGTCTGCAGGTTTAGAAACCTTCGCCGTTTTAGCTTCAGCTGGCGGCTTGCCTGCCACATTTTCAGGCACGTTTGGGTTGGCTTTATTCTCGTCTTGTGTCACTACTTCAGCATCCTTTTTCAGCAGCCTATTAGGCCAGCTATTACTAAACCTTATAACTACTTATAACTACTTATAACTATTTGGAACAGTTTATTTAGGCACTTATTTTTCAAATTTCTGCAATAAAGTATCGCACATTGCTTGATTGCTGGCACTACCACTAGTAAGCAATACACCATAGCCTAATGATTTAGCCTGCTCGGCAACCCTAGCACTTGGCAGGACTAGGACTGTGCGTTGTTTGTCACACCAATCACCATGACTTAATAAGTAATCAAAATTAACCAATGTTTCGCCACTTTGCAACAGCACTGCTTGTGGAGCAAATTGATCCACAAGAGCTAACTGTTGGGGGCTAATATTGGGCCTCTTACGCTGGTAACATTGGGCATAGCTCACCTGGGCTCCAGCCGCTACCAAAGCATCGGCTAACGCCTCTCGGCCACCACAACCACGCACAATTAACACCTTGTGGTAGCTTTCAACAAAGGGCAGCAATGTGGCCAGTAAAGCTTCACTGGTGTCACCCTGATCAGGTCTGCTTGCCTCGATACCCGTGACCCTTAGTCTGCTTTGAGTAGCCTCCCCAACCGCCCACCAGCGCACACCTACTGGCCACTGGGGCCAATAACCCTCAACTAGATCAAGCCAATGCTTGGCGGCGTTAGTGCTGATCACAATAACATGATCAAAATTGTCCAGATCCATGGCCCACTGCTTACTTTGCAAGCCTTCCAATGACTCTGGTTCCACCGGCACAATATCTAAACAAGGTAAATGATGCACCTCAAATTCATAGTGACGCAAGCGCTCTATTATCGGCTTTGCTTGTGCAGCTGGCCTAGTGACCAAAACCCTCATGCCTTTCATAAATTATTTACTAAGCACCGTAAATAGCCTCAAGAATCTCACCAGCACCCTGGCGCAGTAAATCTTCAGCGGCGGCAATGCCTAAAGTTTCAGCATCAGCCCGCGGGCCTCTAATTTCTGTAGTCAGCACACGACTGCCATCAACTTCACCCACCAAGCCTCGTAACCACAGCTGATCACCCTCTAGTTCAGCAAAACAGGCAATGGGCACCTGACAACCACCTTCTAGGCGTTTGTTGAGCGCTCGTTCAGCCATCACTCGGTCGGCTGAATCTTTATGGTGCAATGGTGCCAACAATGCTTTAGTTGCAGCATCTTCCAACCGACATTCCACTCCCACTGCACCCTGCCCACCAGCTGGCAAACATTGTGCGTCAGTTAAGCGCGATTGAATACGATGGTGAAAGTCTAGCCGCATTAAACCCGCGCTGGCAAGGATGATTGCATCATATTCACCAGCATCCAATTTAGCCAGTCGAGTATTTACATTACCGCGCAAATCCAATAGCTGTAAATCGGGTCGCAGCGCTTTAATTTGTAATTGCCGGCGTAAGCTAGACGTACCCACCTTAGCTCCTTTGGGCAGTTCTTCTAAGTAATTAAAGTGGTTACTCACAAAAGCATCAGTGGGGTCTTCTCGTGCGCATATTACCGCCAAGCCCAAGCCCTCTGGAAACTCCATGGGTACATCCTTCATGGAATGCACCGCTATGTCTGCACGACCTTCTAGCATAGCCTGCTCTAGTTCTTTAACAAACAGCCCTTTACCACCTACTTTAGCTAACGGCACATCGAGTATTTTGTCGCCCTTGGTGGTAATCCCTAGCAACTCAACAGTGAGGCCAGGATGAAAGCGTTGTAACTCTGCCTTAATAAAATGGGCTTGCCAGAGGGCAAGTTTACTTTTACGAGTAGCAATACGGAGGATAGTCATAGGTGGTAAAAACTAGTTGAATGTTAATCTGTACCTTAGTGTATCAAATGCCCTGCTTTAGACGCCATATTCATGCTGATTTATTGATCAGTAATAGGTAAAATAGAGGCTCACAAGCACTATACTCGCCAAGATCAATTTTATGCCGACTGATTTACCCCTGAATATTGAAAAACCCCGACGCATTCGCAGTTTTGTCAAGCGCGCTGGTCGCATGACGCCGTCGCAAGAACACGCACTGGACCACTACTGGGTGCGTTATGGTTTAGAACTCAAGCAAGGGCGCTTGGATTTTTCAACTATATTTGGCAATAATCACCCCGTGATCATGGAAATTGGTTTTGGTATGGGCGACTCACTTTCCACCATGGCTGCCACGATGCCAGACAACAACTACATTGGCATCGAAGTGCACCGGCCTGGGGTTGGGCGCCTACTTAACAACCTTGCAACCCAAGACCTAGGCAATGTGCGTGTGTTTTGTGATGACGCCATTGAGGTCATGGCCCAGTGTATTGCAGATGAGAGTTTAGGCGGTGTACAGCTGTTTTTTCCAGATCCATGGCATAAAAAGAAACACCACAAGCGCCGCATTGTGCAGTCCAAGTTTGCCCAAGATATCCGCCAAAAACTTGCCCCTGACGGAATATTCCACATGGCCACAGATTGGCAGCCCTATGCCGAACACATGATGGAAGTGATGGAGCCCGCCGACGGTTACAGCAACCTAGCAGGTGATGAACAATATTCACCACAGCCAGACTTCCGCCCTAGCACCAAGTTCCAACGCCGTGGGGAAGGAAAGGGGCATGGCGTGTGGGACTTAATGTATCGAAAACAAAGCTAGCCCCAAAAGTCGTCAGGTAAAAGTTTAGTCTTAACGATGATCTAAACCCCTATTGGTTAGGGTATAAATACCGGCCAATCCGCCGCATCTACAGAGTCCAGTGGCGGTGCACTTTTATCTGCGCCCCAACGCTTAATAAAAAGTTGTTGAGGATCATAGGTTTGAGTTTGTTTAACTAAGTCGAAACGCCTGTGACCCCGCGGGTCTGCGCCCACGCCTGCAAGGTACTGCCAATTACCCCAATTAGAAGCCATGTCGTAATCCACTAAGTGCTGCTCCATGTAAGCCGCTCCATAGCGCCAGTCAAGGCCTAATTCATGCACAAAACAACTGGCCACTAACTGGCGGCCGCGATTGCTCATATAACCTGTGGCTTTGAGCTGCTTCATACAAGCATTCACAATGGGGTAAGGGGTGTTGCCATGACACCACTTTTGGAAGCGCTCAGGGTAAAAACTGGTATTGGGTTTGCTGGTTTTTATGCCTCTGGCACTAAAAAGATGAACCCCATAATGGTGCGCATACCATTGATAGTACTCTCGCCATAGCAGTTCGAAGTAAATCCAATAAGTTGAGTCATTGGCTTCTATATCGCGTTCATAGTGCCGCAACTGATGCATAACTCGCCGCACCGATAAACTCCCATTGGCAAGCCATGGGGAAAATTTGGTGGAATAGTCCATGCCATCAAGGCCATTGCGAGTCTCCTTGTAGTGACTGGCTAGCCTCGAGTCAAAGTAACCTTGCAGATGGACTCGTCCCTGTTGCTCGCCACCCTCAAACAGTGAATCATGGATCACAGTCATTGAATTAGGTGGCAGTGGTATGGGCGTCACTGGGCTAGGAGGCATGCTTGTAGGCTGGGGCAAGGGCGATTTAATTGAAAGAGGTTCTACAAGTTTACGAAATTTAGAGAAAGAAGTCGGTAGATCTGTGAGCTGAAAAGGCAGCTCTGATTGGGCAAATAATGTATGACTAGCAAGGCGCTTAAATTCAATAAAAGGGTAACGTTTAGCCAAACGTTGCCAGCTTTGATTTTCGTAATAGCCGGCATGCTCGCTCCCATAAATATGACTAATATTATGCTGGGTGATGAGCTGAGGAATGATATCAAGGGATGACTCAGTAGTGACCATAAGCCCCTGATTAAGGCGTTTTAGACTTTTATGTAAGTCAGTGATTGATGCCCATAAAAACTGCTGACGATGAGCTGATAAGTTACTTGGAGCGCGTAAGCTTGAGGGTGGCTGTTTAGGATCTAGGCAGTAAAGACAAATTAATTGATCCACCTCTGAAGCCGCCAAGGCCAAGGCTGGATTGTCATCCAGACGTAAATCATGATTAAACAGGAATAAGCCAATCTGTTGCTTCATTGATAATCACCTATATATTAATGCTACAGTTAAACTCTGGTTAACTCATATCAGCGTTGCTCGTGCCTACAAGATAAACCTTGATCAAACCACCTGAGCAACAAAAGGTGGCTGGCCTCACTAAACCTACTTGGGCCTCGACTGGGCCCACACTTAGGGTTAGCATACTCAAACATTAAACTCTTTTGCACCGAATCGATCCGTCATGACTCCCGCTATAGACCAACTCATTAGCTTAGGTGTACACCACAAACTGCACCAATATACCCATGATCCACAAACTGCATCATATGGTACCGAAGCAGCAGAAAAGTTAGCAGTCACTTCACAACAAGTGTTTAAAACACTGGTCGTAGACACGGGCCACGGAGTTTTGGCGGTGGCGCTAGTGCCTGTAGATCAGCAGCTCAATTTAAAACTTTTGGCCAAGGCCTTGAGCGTGAAAAAAGTGGCCATGGCAGATCCTGTAATGGTGGGCCGCAGCACTGGCTACCTACTCGGTGGCATTAGCCCTATGGGCCAAAAGCGCGCACTAACAACGGTCATTGATACCAGTGCTCAAGGCTATGCAAGCATTTATGTTAGCGGTGGCCGCAGGGGCTTGGAGATTGAGCTCAAGGCAGGTGATTTAGCTAGGGTGACCCATGGCTGGTTTGCGCTGATCACTTAACTAATCGCGACGCTCTATAGAGCAATACCTAGCTTCATGGGCCGCATTTAATCGGTAAAGGTGACGTAACTAGGGGCTAAATCAACCACTTGTGCACTCATGGCGGCCGAAGTAATGCCAATGTCGATGAGACCCTGCACGATCATGTTGCTCAACTGTTGCTTTTGCTCTGCCGTACGACCTGCTTTAATGTGCGACGTGGCGTGGATAAACCGGTCTGAGCCAGTGCCTGCCAGATGATGGTCGTAGCCAGTGCAGCGCACCTTGATATGATCCGTCTCAAATAAACCTGACTTTACATGGGCGTCAAACACGCAACGTAACAACTTATCAGGCGTCACGCTTGTGCTCAGTTGGTTAGAGATTTCGATAACGCAATGCGGCATTTTAGCTTCCTACTGACTATGTTAAGGAGTGATATTGGGCGCTTTGATCGTGCACAGCATCAACAAATATTTTAGCGCTTTCTGGGTCTACAAACTGATGGATACCGTGGCCTAGGTTAAATACATGGCCATCATTGCTGCCAAAGTCTGCCAAAATGCGACCCACTTCTGCTTCAATTGTAGGTGCATCTGCATATAAAACGCTAGGGTCCATATTGCCTTGTAGTGCTACCTTATCACCCACCCGGTCACGCGCTTGGCTCACTTCTATAGTCCAGTCTAGACCCAAAGCATCAGCCCCTGTGGCTGCCATTTGCTCGAGCCACTGGCCACCATTTTTAGTAAATAGAATGACAGGCACTGCGCGCCCTTCAGCTTCACGGGTAAGGCCGTTAACGATACGCTGCATATAATCTAACGAGAACGCTTGGTAGCAAGGGCCACTCAAGACTCCACCC
The DNA here is from genome assembly GCA_963925635.1 of uncultured Pseudomonadales bacterium. Taxonomy (GTDB): domain Bacteria; phylum Pseudomonadota; class Gammaproteobacteria; order Pseudomonadales; family Balneatricaceae; genus Njordibacter. The sequence goes on from CAWUTT010000102.1 coordinate 25,537, forward strand.
CAAGTATCAAAAATTTGTACTGCTTGAGCACCGGCTGCAATTTGCGCGTTGAGGTAAGCAATTACCGAATCAGCCAATACGCTAAGCACTTGATGCAACAATTCTGGAGTAGAGTACATCATGGCTTTGATGTGACGGAAGTCTTTACTGGAACTGCCTTCAATCATGTAGGTCGCTAAGGTCCATGGACTACCCGAGAAGCCAATTAACGGCACATCACCAGACAAGGCACTACGAATAGTACTCACGGCATTCATGACGTAGCCTAGATCTGCGTCCATGTCGGGCACTTTGAGTGCAGCGACATCGGCCTCGGTGCGAACTGGCTTTTCAAACTTAGGGCCCTCTCCAGTTTCAAAATACAAACCCAGGCCCATAGCATCTGGCACAGTAAGAATATCTGAGAACAAGATCGCTGCATCTAAGTCATATCGACGTAATGGCTGCAGGGTCACTTCACAGGCGAAATCAGCATTTTTACAAAGGCTTAAAAAATCACCCGCTTCAGCCCGCAAAGCACGGTATTCTGGTAAATAACGACCCGCTTGACGCATCATCCATACGGGGGTTGCATCAACGGGTTGGCCCATCAGGGCACGAAGAAAACGGTCATTTTTTAATTCAGGTTTGGAAGCGGTCATGGGGACAAAAAGGCCTTAAGGCGAGTTTATAAACATTGTTGCTTATGATATAGATCACCCACCTAATTGTCACGGTTTGTGGCAACTAAGCGGGTGTCATGCTGGTTTCGATAAAGGCTTTAGACTTGTAGATAATCCAAAATACCATCCGCAGCTCTGCGTCCTTCATCAATAGCAGTCACTACCAAGTCGGAACCACGCACCATGTCACCACCAGCAAAAATTTTGGCATTAGAGGTTTGAAAGGCATACTTTTTAGCCACTAAATCAGAGCACCGTGGTACTTGTACGCGGTCTAGGTGGTCCAATTCAACACCTGCATCAGCCATCCAAGGTGTTGGATTTGGGCTAAAACCAAAGGCTACAATAACTGCATCTGCGGCTACTATTTCTTCACTACCTTCAACCACTACAGGGCGACTGCGGCCATTTTCATCAGCCTCACCTAGCCGGGTTGTGACCAGCTTAATCCCTGTAACCTTACCGTTTTCACCCATCACTTCCACCGGCGAGCGATTGAATAAGAACTGCACTCCCTCTTCTTTGGAATTGGCCACTTCCTTACGTGAGCCAGGCATATTGGCTTCATCGCGACGGTAGGCACAAAAAACATTAGCCGCGGCTTGCCGAATCGCCGTACGGTTGCAATCCATTGCAGTGTCTCCACCACCTAACACCACCACTTGTTTACCTTTTAGGTCGATAAAATCAGCCGCATCTTTTTCAAACCCCATGCGCCGATTGATGTTAGAAATTAAGTAAGGCAAGGCTTCGTGCACGCCTTCTAGATCTTCACCTGGAAAGCCACCACGCATGGCTTTATAAGTGCCCATCCCCATAAATACAGCATCGTAATCTGCCATCAATTCATCTAGAGTAACGTCTGCACCTATTTCTACATTGAGTTTAAACTCAATGCCCATGCCTTCAAAGATCTCACGACGTTTAGCCATCACCGGCTTTTCTAACTTAAATTCTGGGATGCCAAAGGTGAGCAAGCCACCAATTTCTGGGTAACGATCAAATACCACAGCTGACACGCCACCGCGTGTCAATACGTCTGCACAGGCTAAACCCGCAGGGCCAGCGCCTATTACGGCCACTTTTTTTCCCGTCTCAATCACGTGACTAAGGTCGGGCTTCCAACCCATGGCAAAGGCAGTGTCGGTAATGTACTTTTCCACTGAACCAATGGTGACTGCACCAAAACCATCATTAAGAGTACAGGCACCCTCACATAAACGGTCTTGCGGGCATACGCGACCACAGACTTCTGGCAAGGAGTTAGTCTGATGACATAATTCCACAGCCTCTAGAATATTGCCTTCAGACACCAGTTTAAGCCAGTTAGGAATGTAGTTATGCACTGGGCACTTCCATTCACAATAAGGGTTGCCGCACTCTAAACATCGATGCGCCTGGGGTTTAGCTTCGACCTCAGTGTAGGGCTGATAAATTTCAGTAAACTGGCGCTTGCGCAAGTCGTGATGCACTTTAGCAGGATCTTGACGGCCTACGTCGATGAATTGGAAATGGTTATCTAATCGTTGAGCCATAATAGCCTCGCTTGCTTGGTAATGTATTTTTTCAAAAACTTTGGATTATTCTGTCTTAGTCCGCGTATTCGCCATGAGCTGCTGTAAATTTGCTGCTTTGGGCTTAACTAACCAGAACTTGCTGACATAGTCTTCAAAATGTTTACTTAGCTCTTTACCCCACTGACTGCCGGTAGCTAAAGAAAAATCATGCAGCACGCCGCGCAAATAACTGCGGTACTCTTCCATGTGCTCACCACGAATGCGGTGGATTTCCACCAACTCGCTGTTGTACTTATCCACAAAAGTGCGATCTACGTCTAATACAAAGGCAAAACCACCCGTCATGCCTGCACCAAAATTGTAGCCTGTGGCACCAAGCACGGTGACCACACCACCCGTCATGTATTCACAACAGTGGGCACCAGCACCTTCAATAACCGCATGGGCGCCGGAGTTACGCACAGCAAAACGCTCGCCTGCACAACCTGCAGCCATTAGGCTGCCACCCGTTGCGCCATACAAGCAGGTATTACCCATGATGGAGGTGACGTTAGACTTAAAGCTGGAGCCTTTGGGTGGATAGATAACAAGCTTACCGCCTGCCATGCCCTTACCCACATAGTCGTTAGCATCACCTTCTAAGTACATGTTCAAACCACCGGCATTCCATACGCCAAAGCTTAACCCTGCAATACCCTTTAAATGGACTTCTAATGGGTGTCCAGACATACCATTGTTACCGTGAACTTTGGCAATGGCACCCGAGACTCTAGCCCCCACGGAACGATCACAATTAGTTAGTTCAAAGTTATATTTACCACCTGTAGAGTGGTTAATGGCATCGGCCATTTGAGCCAACATCTGTTGGTTCAAAGCGCCGGTGTCATAGGGTTGGTTATTAGCCACCTGCACAGTGTGTGGCTGACTGGGGTCGATACCCACTTGACTCAATAAAGGTGACAAGTCTAAGTTACGCTGTCTATTAGTAACACCGCCACTCACCTCTAGCAGCTCAGTCCGCCCAACTAGCTCTTCAATGCTGCGCACACCCAACTCTGCCATCACCTCACGGGTTTCTTCGGCAATAAAGGTAAATAAATATTTCACCATGTCTACGGTGCCGCGGAAATGATGATCACGCAGTTGCTGATTCTGTGTGGCTACTCCCGTAGCACAATTATTAAGGTGGCAAATACGAAGGTATTTACAGCCCAAAGCAACCATAGGTAAGGTACCAAAACCAAAACTTTCTGCACCTAACATAGCGGCTTTTACGACATCTAAACCAGTCTTTAAGCCACCGTCTGTCTGCACCCTAACCCGACCACGAACACCATTGCCTCGCAAGGATTGGTGGGCGTCGGCAAGGCCGAGCTCCCATGGAGAACCCGCATAACGAATCGAGGTGAGAGGACTGGCGGCAGTACCACCATCGTGACCAGAAATGGTAATTAAATCTGCATAGGCTTTGGCAACACCCGAAGCAATGGTGCCCACACCAGGACGAGACACTAGCTTCACCGACACTAATGCATCTGGATTAACTTGCTTCAAATCGAAAATAAGCTGCGCCAAATCTTCAATCGAATAGATATCATGATGGGGTGGAGGGGAAATTAGCGTCACACCAGGCACAGAATAACGCAAGGTGGCAATCAGATCGTTAACTTTGCCCCCTGGCAACTGACCACCTTCGCCAGGTTTAGCGCCTTGGGCCACTTTGATCTGCAATACTTCGGCACTTACCAGGTAGGCTGGCGTGACACCAAAACGACCAGAGGCTATTTGCTTAATTTTGGAACGCTTGTTGGTGCCGTAACGCAGCGGATCTTCGCCGCCCTCACCAGAGTTAGAGCGGCCACCTAATTCGTTCATAGCCATAGCCAAGGCTTCGTGGGCCTCTGGCGACAAGGCACCTAAAGACATGGCAGCACTGTCAAAACGTTTGAATATTTCGCTGACAGGCTCTACTTCACTCAGATCTATAGCATTGGCAGGCTTAAGCTTGAGTAAGTCGCGTAACGAAGCCACACCCCTGTCATTGACTAGCTTGGCGTACTTTTTATACACCTCATAATCACCCGTTTGTACGGCAGTTTGTACCGTCGTGACTATATCGGGATTATAAGCGTGGTATTCACCACCGTGCACATATTTCAGTAAGCCACCTTGCTGGATAGGCTTACGGCCGATCCACGCTTCTGCTGCCAAAGTTTGCTGATCGAGTTCAAAATCTGCGTATTGTGCACCCTCGATGCGACTAGCCACACCATGGAAACATAAATCCACAATGGTGCTACTCACGCCAATGGCTTCAAACAGTTGAGCGCCGCGGTAGGATGCAATAGTAGAAATGCCCATTTTAGACATGATCTTGAGCAGCCCTTTATTGATCCCCTTACGGTAGGACTTATGGCATTCCGCAGGATCTCCAATAATTTCACCCGACGCCACCAAATCGTTAATAACCCGGTAACTGAGATAAGGGTATACCGCCGTCGCACCAAACCCAATCAGTACCGCAAAGTGGTGGGAGTCCCTCGCACTGCCCGTATCAACCACAATGTTGGCATCACAGCGCAGGCCAGTATTCGTGAGGTGATGATGAACTGCTCCTGTAGCCATGGCTGCGGGAATCGGCAGTTTGCCCTTTTCTATGTCACGGTCGCTCAGCACTAAAATGCCAACGCGCTTGCGCACGGCTTCTTCAGCTTGCTTACAAAGCGCTTTAATAGAGGCCTCTAAGCCAACACTTGGATCATAGTTCAGGCTAATGCTGAGCACCTTAAAACCCGGTTGGTTCATGTGTAACAAACTAGTGTATTTGCTGGCCGATAATATTGGTGACCCGAGCACGATGCGCTTAGCAAGCTCTGGCCCTTCCTGGAAAATATTGCGCTCTTTGCCTAGGCAGGTTTCCAAAGACATCACCACTGCTTCGCGGAGTGGGTCTATAGGGGGGTTAGTGACCTGTGCAAACTGCTGGCGGAAGTATTCATACACGCTGCGCACACGACTAGACAGCACAGCCATGGGAGTGTCGTCTCCCATAGAACCTACGGCCTCTTGGGCACTTTCTGCTAGCGGCCGAATCACCTGATCACGCTCTTCAAAGGTCACTTGAAACATCTTCATGTGCTGTTTCAACTCAGCTTCAGTAAAGTCTTCAAAGCACTGCTCTTCGTCTAAAGTGCCCTCTAAGCGAATGGCAGACTTGCGCAACCATTTTTTGTAAGGCTGAGACGCCTTGAGGCGGTCGTCAATGTCTTTGGTGTGCATAATTTCGCCGGTATGGGTATCTACCGCCAAAATTTCACCAGGGCCCACACGGCCTTTAGCCACCACATCTAAAGGATCGTATGCAAAGGTGCCAATTTCTGAGGCGGTGACTAGATAATCATCCTTAGTCATCACCCACCGAGAAGGACGCAAACCATTGCGATCGAGCAAACATACGGCATAGCGGCCCGTGTTTAAGACCATGCCAGCTGGGCCATCCCAAGCTTCCATATGCATGGAGTTATATTCATAAAAGGCCCGTAGTTCTGGGTCCATCAACTCATCGTTTTGCCAAGCTGGCGGCATGATCAAACGGAGAGCACGGAACACGTCCATACCACCTAACACCATCAGTTCAAGCATGTTATCCATACTAGAAGAGTCGGAACCTGTGGTATTGACCACGCCTTCTAGTTCTTGAAGTTCTGGAATCAGCGGCGTAGATAATATGCTTTGGCGGGCTTTAGCCCAGTTACGGTTGCCTTCAATGGTGTTGATTTCACCGTTGTGTGCTAAGAAACGAAACGGTTGAGCCAAGGGCCAGCGTGGCAAGGTATTAGTAGAGAAGCGCTGGTGAAAGGTACAAATGGCAGTAGCTAAAGACGGGTCACCTAAGTCTTTATAGAACACCGGCAAATCCACTGGCATCATCAGACCTTTATAAGACACCACACGATGAGACAAACTACATACGTAAAAATCTTCGTCTGCAGTGAGGGCGTACATTGTGGTTTTGCGGGCCACAAGTAAACGTGCTTCTAACACCTCTCCACGCAGGCCTGGGCTGTTTACAAACACCTGCTCAATGCGCGGCTGACAATCGGCACCGATAGGCCCAAGGCAAGATGCATCTACGGGCACTTCGCGCCATCCAACAAGCTCTAAGCCGTGGTCTTCAATAGCTTGGTTTAGCACATTGCGAGAATGTGCAGCCTTATCTTCATCTTGCGACAAAAAGACCATACCCACGCCATAAGACTCAGCCAGCTCTTCAGAAAAGTTATCCAAGGCCACCTGACGCATAAAACCATCTGGCATTTGTAGCAGTAAACCACACCTATCTCCAGTTTTACCATCAGCAGCGATACCGCCACGGTGGGTCATACAGGTGAGGGATTCTATCGCTTTTTGCAATAAATCATGACTCGGATCCCCATGCATATGAGCAATGAGGCCAAAACCACAGTTATCTTTAAATTCTTTAGGATTAAAAAAGCCAGCGCTCATCAGCATCTCTCTCGCTAATCTGGGTGACCACATAGCCACCGCGGTGTTAACAAGTGCCACAAAGACTGTCTTAAAAAGCAAACAAGAGTCAGTAGACACTTGCTGTAATTAAAAACTCTTATTAGAGCTTATAGATATCTTTAATCAACAAATGGACAAACATCCTACAGGAGAAAACCACGGCTAACAAATTATTTTGGCTATAGATTAGATAAATACCTACACAATTGGCGACGTTCGCCGAATTTGTAAAAGTTATTCACCACTAGTGTTGAATTTATTGCGAATCTGCTGTTGGATCTTTACCATAGGCCGTGGCCAAGGCTGCTGATTCTGCAGGCCCACGGGGAGTGATGATATGGCACCTCGGGCGTCACTAGAACTGGCGTAATCCCCTACCAGCACCATATACCAGGGATTGCCACCACGCTCTAAGGCAATAATATAGTAGGGCTGAATCAGCGCTTGAGCCTTTATAAACGCCTCTAAAGTCGTTTCCAAACGAGCACCAAGAACCTGCAAGCTGTAATGGTCGCTAGGTAGTTTTAATACGGCCCTATAGCTGTATGGCTGCTTTGTAGTCGTGGTCGTTTCTGGCCACGCTGCCAACACTGGCACCGACAATATTGGCTCAGTTTGCGTAATTTTGGGCGCCGGCTTAACTAAAGGCTCAATTTTTGGCGTGGTTTCAAGCTGAGGTTCTAGGGTGATATTTTGTGAGGCTGGTGACAGCACTATGGGCTCCAACGGCGGCAGTGCTTGTGCCATAGGCTTTACAGGTGCCACAGCTAACAAGGGGTCCGCAGGTGGCATGGCTGACATGGCTGACATAGGCGCCAGCTCTACAGACTCGATCACAGGGTCAGGTTGGAACTCGTTTTGCAGCCTTGCTTTGACAGCAGCATTATTAACCCACCAAATACCAGCTAATACAGCCACCACAATAATAGTGGCGCCTATATGCCAGAACGGCAACCCAGTTTGTTGCACCAACCCACCCTTATTGAGGGCCTTATTGGCCAGCATATTAAGGTACCCAGGGTTACCTTTAGCGAGTTGATGCAATTGTAATAATTGAATAGGAGCAAGGGCATGATTAAGACCAATGCGCTGCAATCGTTGACGCAAGTATTCAGCACTTTCTTCTTGGTTGAATGGGGCTAAAACTAGATGATAAAAACGCTCCTGCCTGAGCTCAGCAAACTGTGGCGCTTCAATGCGCTCCACCACACTGTGATCAGCGCAAAGAATAACGTGGGGACGAGAATCGATCTGGGCACTACGAGGCAACAAATTAGCTAGCAACTCCAGGGCATCTTCGTCTAGCCATTGAGCATTGTCCACTACCAACAACAACACTTCTTTTTGCAGCGTTAACTCTTGAGCCAACTCTTGCAGCGCCAAAATACTGACTTCTAGGCTGGCATGATTAGGTAGTTGAACAGGCAGTTGTTGAACCAGTTGACGTACCACCCAGGACGCATTAACAGATTCTTGTAACACTAAATGAACGATGCATGCGCCGGCCGGCTGAACTCTTAAAAACTGCTCAATAAAGGTTGTTTTACCAGCCCCAGAAGGCGCACTAATCAGCACCAGGTAATCAGAGAACTGACTTAAATGTAAAAGTGTATCTAACTGTCGGCTGCGGGCTTTGGCTTGGTACTGAAAGCCCTCTAAGTTAATACTTTGAGGGGTTTCTTCTTGCAGGTTTAGTTGCTCGACATAAGCAGCGTAGGCGATATTAAGGTTGGTGCCAGTGGAATTTTTTTTTGCGGACCGGCTCACAGTTCTAGCCTCCTAAACGGCCAACGGCTGATCGAGGGTTTGCTGGAGCGCATCCCGGCCAAATTCTGAAGTCACTACAGCTTCACCTAATGCTTGTAAAAGTATTAAACGAATAGTGCCGTCAGTGACCTTTTTATCCACCTGCATATGCTTTAGATAGGTCCCTGCCTGCATAACGTCTGGCCCCCATATAGGTAATTCACATGCTTGCAGCAGCCTTTGAACACGCTGCAATAGTGGCTTTGAAATCCACCCCAAGCGACAAGATAAATCTGCCGCCATGGCCATGCCAGCGGCCACTGCCTCACCGTGTAACCAGTTACCATAACCCATTTCGGTTTCTATGGCATGACCAAATGTGTGACCAAAATTGAGCATGGCTCGCTGCCCCTGTTCGCGCTCGTCAGCAGCCACAATACGCGCCTTACATACACATGATCGGTAGATGGCCTGACTAATTAAATCAGGCGCCAGTTGGCGCAGCTGGTGAATATTATGCTCTAACCAGACAAAAAAATCTGCTTCGGCAATAAGCCCATACTTAATGACCTCTGCTAGACCTGCAGACAACTCGCGGGCCGGCAAAGTAGATAGGCTTTGGGTATCTATGATGACGCATTGAGGCTGATGAAACGCACCAATCATGTTCTTGCCAAGGGGGTGATTAACGCCGGTTTTTCCACCCACAGAAGAATCCACTTGCGATAACAAAGTGGTGGGGATTTGGATAAAATTGACCCCCCGCTGATAGGCTGCCGCAGCATAACCTGTCATGTCTCCAATGACTCCCCCACCTAGGGCAATGAGGGTAGTGGTTCGATTATGACGCTGCTGTAGCAGGTGGTCCCAAATCAAACTCACAGTATCAAGGTGCTTGTGCTGCTCACCATCGGGCAGTACTAGACTGTCCACTTGCAACCCATCGATCTGCAGGCTTTGTAACCCCTCTAAGACCGTGTTTAGGTATAATGGCGCTATGGTGTCATTAGTCACGACCATAACCTGTTTGCCAGTAATATGCTGGCCCAGTAGTTGTGCTTGCCGTAACAGCCCACTACCGATATAAATCGGATAGCTCCGATCGCCTAATTCAACAGATAATGTGTGGTTTGCACTGGTCATTATAATGGCTCAGGTTGGTGGCAGCCTTAGCTGAGACTGGATAAATTATAGGGAGCGTATAGCTTCAATTTGTTTAATAATTTCTGCCACTAGCAAGCGTGGATTTTGAGCACCTGTTGCCACCTGAATATCAGCCGTTTCTTCATATAAAGCGTGACGATGAGCAAACAAATCTCGCAGCACTTGTTCTGGGTCTTCATTTTGCAGCAAGGGGCGATTTTTGTCTTTTGAGGTACGCTCAAGCTGCTGCTCAACCGTGGCAAATAAATACACCACTGTGCCACGGGCAGACAAATGCTGACGGTTTTCAGATAACTCTACCGCACCACCCCCCGTTGCCATCACCAAATCTCGGTGTTCGGTTAGCTCAGCGATCATGTTTGCTTCACGCTTACGAAAACCATCTTCGCCTTCAACATCAAAAATCCACGGAATATCCGCACCAGATCTTTCCTCAATTTCCCGGTCAGTATCTAGAAACTCTAGCTTTAGCTCGCGCGCAAGTTGACGCCCAATGGTGCTTTTGCCAGCGCCCATCGGGCCAATTAAAAATATATTCACAATGAAATTCCTTTTAGGAACAGCAACAACAAAACCCGGTCGTTTAGCACTAAATGCTCACTGCCGGGTAGGACGAGTTAAATTATGGAGACTTACAATAATATAATCAAGGGTTAACTATGCGAGGTGTTACAAAAACCAAAAGTTCAAACCTCTCAGAGTCTTGCTTTTGCTGCTCAAACCACTGTCCGATGAAGGGCAGCCCCGATAAGGTTGGACTGGTCAACAATCGATCTAGTTGCTGTTGATAAAGGGCGCCTCCTAACACTAATGTTTGGCCTAAGCCCACCACTGCCCGAGTTTTCAACTTATGAGTATTAAGGGCTAACTGCCCATTGGGCAGCAAGTCACCAATTGAATCCTGCACTACCAGTAGGTCTAATTGCACCTGATCTTTAGGTAATAACCTTGGCGTGACGGTTAAACCCAACACGGCCCGTTTCCATTCTTGCTGTTGACCATTATCTGTAGCCACGATATAGGGCACCTCTTGGCCCGTTTGGATACTGCCAGCGTAACCTTCTTGTACTAATATTTGGGGCTGGGACAGGGTTAACACTTGGCCAATGGCCTCCAGCGCTGCCAACTCCAAATTCAACATAATATGAGCCCCTACTAAACCTAACTGTAAGCCACCCCCTAACTGGTTAAATACAACTCCAAGCTGGCCACCTGAGGTATCCGCTGCTTTGGCTTTAGGGCCTAGGCGACCAATAAAGTCTAACCCACTAGATTGACCAAGGCTCGATTTAGCAATGACGATACGACCCTCTATTAGAATTTGTGCTAGTGGTTGATCCAATAACTTGATGGCTTCAACTAGGCTGGCAGCATGGGCATTATCGTCGTAAACGAAAATTTGTTGACTACGATTGTCTGCCAACAATTGTCCTTTGGCTGACAACATCGTCTGGCCACTTTGTAAGGCCAGCATGATGCTGTCTGCTTCACCATAATTCAGTTTAACCACATGCAGTGGTAATATTTGCGTATTAGATTGATCCGTTGCTTCACCAACCACCAAGCCTTGCTGGGTATACTGGCAATCGACGGCAACACTTTTACACACTAATGTCAGTCCAGTGCGTGCGTCCACATCCTGCAGCACAACACTGATATCAAAATCTAACCCATGACTCAACACCAAATTGAGTTGCGCAGCCTCAGCAAGCTCATACAATACCTCTGCAAGCGCCACGTTATGCACGTTCATAGTGATGTTTTGGGCACCAACTGAAGTCGAAAGCAACAGCCCCAAGAAGATTGATTTGATTTTATTCAAGCTGACATACCTGTTTAAAACATGGGTGTTTTAAAGTCACAGACTGCTGACCTAGGGTCAGATTAACGCCCTGTGAACCAACAGCAGACACCCGCCAGTTATCTATATGATGACCCACTTCAACCCGCAGTAACTGACCCGTGAGTAAGACTTTGAACCACGCCACAGGGCCTTGGCCTTGTTGCTGACTGTAACCCATGAAGACGAAATCCTCAGCCAGCTGCACCTTGCCACGCGCAGGATTAATGCTGGCTAAAGCCCCCTGCATCAGTGGCGCTTGCACCAATAAAGGCAGGTTTTGGAAGGCCTGAGCATAATGCTCAATATTGCCGTAGGTGGTGGCCTGTAACGCAGCTGTAAGCGCCTGTCGAAACCCGTGAGAGGGAGGTTTGTCATGATTGGGCAACCACTGCAACGACACTAGCCATTGCTGTGATGGTGTTTGCTGCACAGAAAGATCTTGTAATTGCCATCCAGGCGCACTGGGTAGGGGCGCCAAACCAGCCCAGTGGGATGCATCTAGACGCATTTTGATCTGCACCCCTTGGCCTCTCACAATTTCAATGCCTTGACCATAGTTTGCGACTTGGCGCATCATCGAACCCAAGACTTCCACCTTAGTGCCGACACCAGCAGCACTCAAAGACTGGGGTGTTAACTGGATCGCAAAAACATGCGCTGGTGGCGCTGCAAGTGGGGTCTTTGACGGCAACGACAAGGGTAAGGCAGGGATAAGGTAGCGCGCCTCAAGCGTCCATCCATCAGGCTTTGGCCTCAGCGCTTCCACTTGCAAAGATGGCCACACCTTGACAGCCCTTTGCCACCAATCCTGCCACCGGCCACCACCGGTGATGGTGAACACCACTTGCTGGCCTGTGTTAATAGACTGCCATTGCCAACTGACCAGTTGCTGGTAGGGTTGTAATGTTATTAATACGCGAGACAGTTGGTGCACTGGCCACCATGCATCGAACGCCTGCTGACCCTGCTGCACCTGACCCCACTCCAGACGACGTTGATGGAGAGATGCATCCCACCAGCGCTGCTGCTGAACCTGCAAATGCTGCGCCCCCTGAGCCATGTGCCGATGCACGCCGGCCTGCGCTTGAAGTAAGTTAAAATACAACCACACTAGTGCACCCACACTTAGCATCACCATACCTAGGGCACTGCCATATAAACACTGCCGCTTGCGCCTTCTGGCGCTTAGATAACCTTCTATCCAAGGTAAAAAATTAACTTCATTGGGTTGAGGTCTATACCAGACTAACATGCCGGCAGCCTCACTTTATGGGCCATAAACCAAGCCATAGCGCACGCATCGTCGATACCAGCAGGTGCAACAAACTGCGTTAAGCCTTGGGGTTCAATGCGGCCTACAACAGATCCCTGTACGGCATCATGCAAACTCATAATGAGCTGCCCTATGTGATCACTGTAATGGCGTTTAGTGACCACCAAGAAACTAAGGTTTGGGCCCAGCTGCAAATAGCAGACTCGCAGATTGGCCGGCTCAATATTGAGCGCCTTTGCGGCCATACGCTGATAGCCTAGTTGTAACGCCACTCCCTTAGCACGACCTTCGAATAGACCTGCAGGGCAATGCAACCATGTGCACAGGTGGTTAGGAATACCGACATTAACATGCACGGGAGCTTTAGCTCTTAGTCCTGCAACCTGAGCAATAAAATCTTGCCATGGGGGTTGTGCCTCAACGGGGCCATTGGCTGACAGCAAGGGCCATGACCAATGCCATTGCCCTAACAATTTTGGCGCTGTCTGATGATTGCCTTTGCTGGCGGGGCCTAACAGCACCATACGCAGGTTATCAACCTGCCAGTCCATGCCCAATACAAGGGGTTTTATCCTGAGCCAAGTTAATTGTTTTAACATTAATCCCATCCTTGGGTGGCGAATCTGTATAGATCTTATATACTTTCGTTTGTTTCGCGCATTTCATTCCAATTATTGCCTAGAGTTAAAGCATAGCATGTCATTAATAAGCCGCCTGTTTAAATGGGCTTTGATACTAGGAATCGTTGGCACAATCACCATTGCAGCGGTCACCTGGTTTTACCTGATGCCTCGGTTACCCGATGTCAATAGCCTCAGGGATTACCACCTACAAACGCCCCTCAGGGTGATGACCAGAGATGGTAAATTAATTTCTGAATTTGGCGAGCAACGCCGCATCCCGCTGGGCATAGATCAAGTACCACAAGATTACATCGATGCTTTGTTGGCTGCTGAAGATGAGAACTTTTACAGTCATTACGGCGTTGACCCAAAAGCGCTGATAAGGGCGGCAGTAAGAATGGTGCAAGCTGGCGGCAAAATTCAAGGTGGAGGCAGCACTATTACCATGCAGGTAGCGCGCAACTACCTATTAACCCTAGATCAAACGTTTATCCGCAAATTTAATGAAATACTTTTGTCTTTTCAGATAGAGCAGGAACTCAGCAAAGAACAAATACTGGAAATGTATTTTAACAAAATGTTTATGGGCCACAGAGCTTATGGTATCGAGGCCGCATCCCAAGTTTATTATGGCCGCTCTATTAGCCAACTCGACCTACCACAACTAGCCATGCTTGCAGGACTGTATAAAGCGCCCTCTCGATATAACCCCATTTCCAACCCGCAACGTTCTAAAATACGCAGAGACTGGATTTTAGGCCGCATGTTAATGCTGGATTATATTCACCAAGAGCAGTACCAAACTGCCATTGACACGCCTATTACGGCCCGCTTTCACAGCTTAACACCAGAAACTTCAGCATCTTATGTCGCCGAAATGGTGCGCAGTGAGTTGTTTGATTCGTTTCCCATTGAAGACGTCTATACTGGTGGCTATCGCGTCTACACTACCATCGACAGTATGCGTCAAGATGCGGCACAACTGGCAGTACAAAAAGGCTTGTTAGCTTACGATAGGCGCCACGGGTATCGCGGTGTAGAAATGAGCCACGGCCCAGATGTTACTGCAGAGGAAGCCGAGAGATTAGTTAATAATACCCCTGTATTTGGTCCACTGCAGCCTGCCATTGTGCGCCAAGTTGGCGACGATTCTGCCCAATTGTTGCTGCGTTTCGGCCAGATGGTCACCATTAACTTTAGTGACATGAATTGGGTTAGGCCACGACTTTCTATTAATAGCATGGGGCGTGCTCCAGATAACATCAGCGACGTCCTTAGCGCCGGCGACCAAATTCGAGTGCGCCAGGACTATGCTGATGCCAGTATTTGGTACTTATCCCAAGTGCCCGATGCCCAAGGAGCCTTAATTGCGCTCAATCCAAAAGATGGGGCCATGATCGCCTTAGTGGGTGGTTTTGAATACCTACACAGTAAATTTAATCGGGCCACCCAAGCCCTTCGTCAACCGGGGTCTAACTTCAAACCCATTGTGTACTCAGCAGCCTTGGAGCAAAATTTCACCGCCGCTACCTTGGTCAACGACGCACCCGTAGTATTTAATGACGCCAGCCTAGAAGGCTCATGGCGGCCAGAAAACTACAGCGGCAAGTTCTTTGGCCCTACTCGCTTTCGCAAAGCCCTTTATACTTCTCGTAATCTAGTGTCGATCCGCATTTTACGGGAAATAGGCATCAAATCGGCCATCGATTATGCCACCCGGTTTGGTTTTAAGCCGCAACAGTTGCCGCGTAACTTATCCCTCGCATTAGGCAGTGCCAGCGTACCTCCTATCGATGTAGCCACCGCCTACGCAAGCTTCGCCAATCAGGGTTATCATGTTAAGCCCTACTTTATTGAGCGTATTGAAGACAGCTTTGGCAAAGTCTTGTTCCAAGCCCAGCCCACCACCGTGTGTATTAACTGTGAATATGTAAAGCTTACCGATGAAGTCAACCTAGAACCAGCTGACCCTGCAGAAATAACGGCCATTAACGATGTTGCCATCGTGGCCCTCAACCAAGCGCTAGATCAAGAAGACGCCCTACAACAGACTAACGCCACCGACCTAGTCCGCCCGATCACCCATTTACCTATTGCACCGCGCATCATGGATGAACGGGTTAATTATATTATGCATACTATTTTGCAAGATGTAGTTCAAAAAGGCACTGCACGAAAGGCTAAAAAGCTACAACGTGATGATTTAGCAGGAAAAACAGGCACTACTAACGATCAAAAAGATGCCTGGTTTTCGGGTTATGTAGACTCCATGGTGGCCACGGCGTGGGTGGGTTTCGACCAACCAGCCACCTTGGGTAGGAATGAATTTGGCAGTACCGCAGCCTTACCTATTTGGATCGATTTCATGGAAATTGCCCTCAAAGATGTACCCCAAACACAACGGCAACAGCCCGACAAAATGGTCACCATTAAAATCGACGAAGCCACCGGTGAATTGGCAAGGCCTGGGGATGCGTCTGCGGTAGAGGAAATATTCCGCGCAGAACGCACACCCAAACAAATGGCACGGCCTAAAAGCAACGGCGCTAGCACCAGCAATAACCAAGAAACAGCTCCAGAACAGGTATTTTAGTAGCTGCCTAAATGTGGGGCTTGCTCCAGCATATGCAGGTGGTAAAGGCTCATTACGCCAGCCTTAAAGCCTTTTTTATGCTGTTTTTTACTCAGTTTGCGCCACGCCAACCAACCTCTAGCAGTAATATTTTGCCCAATCCACGGCTTTAATTGTTGAGCGCTATCGATTCTGAGACGGGAGGCTGCCAGCACTTTCTTGGCAATTTTCACAGCCACCTGCCCTTCAAGCCCAATGTACCAGTACCGCTGGCTTTGACTAATATCAGTCACCACGCCTCCTAGGCGCATAAAACCGCCTTGCCTAGGCGTTAATAGGGCTGCGTCTCGCACCCGCGACAAAGAGGCCTGCCATAGTCCCAACCCTTGCTTGCGGGCCACGATCTCTTGCTGCCATAAACACCGCGGCGCCCCTTGGCCATCCATACTAATGACGTAAGCTAACCCTTGGGCTACCAAAGAGGCTTCAAGATTCGACCCAACACCATCATAAAGCTTCACTAACCAGCGCCCATAGCGGTCTTTAACCTCGGGCAGTAACTGTACATAAATGACGGGCTGCTGCTTTAGCTGTTGCTTAAGCCAGGCTTTACCCTGTTCAGCATAGGCCTGTGTTGGACGACCTTTACTGGCCATTTCCGTAGTATTAATATGCCCCAACCGCAACCGATGCCCCTCAGGTAAGCTGAGGCTATCACCATCTTGTACCAACCAGTAATCTAGCTTGTAGGTCTTGCCTACTAAAGGCTGGCCAGACCATGGCAGTGCCTGATCCATAGTGAGTGCAGACAGCAGCGAGCACTGGGCAAATACAGGGGCTGCTTTAAGCCAAGCTAAGGCACAAAAGCAAACCAGAGCAACCGGCCCTATGCGCTTAATTGAGTTCATTTTCTTCTACCCTGTCATGGTCGTTAAATAGCATTGATACGACTCAGTATAGGAGCCAAGGTATTATTTGTCGCGCTCAACGTCGGCGTAAAACCATAGCTGCAAATGAGCTAGCACAGGCAAAATTAAATTCCTCTACTACACTTTAGTCAAACTGTTGGCGCAGAAGGTGAGCTTGTTAAAAAGCACATAGCTGTTTATGCCTTGGCTGCTAATAAAAGTATTAAGGCTAAAAATCTAAGGAACTGCATGATGGAAACAAGGCTTAGATTAACCCCAACCCATGCCTCTGAAAAACTCTTGTCCACTGACATGCCTTTTATTGAAATGTTTACCCATGGCACCACAGTGCTTGAGTATTACAAACCTATAGGGGTAGACCTACAACAACCCCACTTTAGGGATGAGTTGTACTTTGTAATCTCTGGCTCTGGTTACTTTGTAAACGGCAGTGCTAGGCATCAGTTTGAGATGGGGGAGGTGTTATTTGTGCCGGCCAATCAGAAGCACCACTTTGAAGCATTCACGCCAGACTTTGCAGCCTGGGTGATTTTTTATGGCGCCGACGGCGGGCACCGTGAAGCTTAGCTTGAAGGTTATGCTTGTCATGCACACCATGTTTTATTGCCATTAATTAAGTTGATGTTACGTTTAGGTATTGGTGATCTATGTCTCGACTATTAACCTCCATTTTGCTGGCCAGTCTAGTGGCTAGCTGCACTAATGCTTCGATGTATGCGGCGGGGCAAATAATTCACTTTCACGAATGTAAACGTGACTATGTAGTAAGGCATCAAGCTGATTATTGTTCAGTCTATTACAATCTAACGTATGAGCAATACCAAGCACAACGTCACAAAACCATCGCTAAATAACTCCTCAAGCCCGTTACTTGTTCAACCTTTGCTGCAAGTACCCAGGGTACTGTAACGCCTACCCTACTTTTAGTGGGCGCCATATGCATGATAAATACACTTGGATAAATGTTCTTAATAGGCTAATTTATCACGGCAAATAAAAGCTCTAATCCGTCTACCATGATGTGCATTTAGTTGGCCAGCTCATTATAATAACAACCTATCATCAGCTGGGCATAGCCTTCAAAAATTGGCCAAAGAGATCGCCAAGGCGGCACAGGTCCATTGAAAAGTCTGCTAGTGTGGTGATCATAAAATCTATCAACAGGCAAAAACTTGGAGAGTTTAGTATGAGTAATGCAGTCCATAATATAGCCCAGCAATATGTTGACGATGAGAAATTCAGTGGCATTGAGTGGAAGATTGAAACAGCGGGACAAACCCACACCTCGGGAGCCTGCGGTTATGCGCGTGCGGCACAGCAGACAGAGATTCCACCGCAGGCTATTTATCGTATTTACTCAATGACAAAACCGCTTGTGTCTGTGCTTGCAATAATGCTCATTGAACGAGGAAAACTGCACCTTTACGACACAGTTGCAAGCTTTGATCACCGCTTTAAAAGTATGCAAGTGTTATTCCCAAACGGCCTACAAGAACAGGCGAAAACGCTGATTACGGTGGAACAACTACTCACGCATCAAGCGGGGTTTTCTTATGACTTTTTGCTTGGGTGTCCTATTGCGGCCTATTATCGAGCCCATGAAATATCAGCCGATGGACATCGCGATCTTGACGAAATGATGGCGCTGTTGTCCGAACTGCCCTTGGCATTTCATCCTGGTGACGACTGGCGGTATAGCGTGGCGACCGATGTCTTGGCCCACGTCCTAGAAAGAGCCACCAATCGACGCATCGACGATCTTTTAAAGTCATATATATTTGATCCCTTAGCCATGCAGGAGACTAGCTTTTGCTTAAGCGACTCACAACTGAGCCGCTTAATGACTGTTTATGGCAGCCAAAAACTGCACCAGCTACCCCTTTTAAGTCCCTGTGAACACGTGTTAAAGGAACAAGACCCCCATCAAAGTTACCCAACACAATCCCCTAACTTTAGGCGTGGCGGTCTTGGTCTTTATTCAACACTTTCAGACTATAGTCATTTTGTAAGGATGCTTTTGAACGGAAAAAGTCGGGAAGGCGAGGTATTATTATCACCCACAAGCCTAAAAATGATGCATGGAAACCGCATCCCTGTGCATAATTTACCATTGCGTATCGGTGCGACTCCATTACTTGGCTACGGCTGGAACCTTAGTGGCAGAGTGATGATCAATACCTCATTAGCACTTTCCCCCCATGCGACAGTGAATGAATTTGGCTGGGCCGGCGCCGCTAGCACCTTTTTCTGGGTCGACCCAGATAAACAAATTACAGGCGTGATCATGACCCAATTTATAGGCAGCAATTACCTATTAGCGGATGATATGAAAACCGCTTTTTATGCAGACCTTTAAACGCTTTTTGGGTTGGGTTAATAGCTCTCACTGTCTCAGGCTGCCGCTTTAAGTTAAAAAACGCTGTGCACCACATGCACTTTTATTTTAGGTCTTTTGGGCTAATGAGCTTGCACCGCATTAGTTGTATAATACCAATAGATGAGCCACCCCCAATGGAATAGATGGAATAGTCATGTTTTTTGATGTTAAAGAATTAGCCAGCCAACAAAAATATCACCTTTTGAATGGCGGCGTCACTCCCCGACCGATCGCATGGATCAGTACTCGGTCACGCAATAATATTGACAACTTAGCGCCCTATTCGTTTTTTACCGTGGCTAGTTGCAACCCGCCAGTGCTTTTGTATACGCAGGTGACACCAAGAAGTGGCACTGACAAAGACACCCTACAAAACCTTCTTGAAACTGGCGAGTGTGTGGTTAACATAGCCAACTCTGATGTTTTAGAAAAAATGAACATGACCAGTGCCAGTCTCGAAGCGACTGCAAGTGAGTTTGATTTTGCTGAAGTGGAACAATGCCCTAGTCAGACGGTTGCGCCCGCCTCAGTTAAAGCCTCCCCAGTGCGCTATGAATGCACCTTAAGAGAAGTCATCTGTATTAGTGATTTACCCACAGGTGGGAGTGTTGTACTGTTAGATGTACAGTGTATTTATGTGCGCGATGACCTCTACATCAACCACAGAATCGACCAAAAATTAGTTGATTCTGTCGGCAAAATGGGCGGTGATGCATTTAGCTTAACCTCTAATACCCTAGAGCTTAAGCGTCCATAAGGGCTAGGCACTGCTGGTGTACCCAACAGCAATTAACATGCGACTGGCTAATCAGTTAGCCACCAGCAGCACAGGAGTATTTACATGGCCTATGAACGCGTAATGGGGCTCGATGTCATTGATGACCAAATGTATCAACAGTATCGGGATGCAATGGCACCTATTTTGAAATCTTTTGGGGGCGCATTTGGCTTTGATTTTAGAGTGTCTGAAGTTTTACTATCAAAAACAGAGGCCCACATCAACCGGCTTTTTACGATCTCTTTTCCCAGTCAAACACACATGGAAGAGTTTTTTTCAAATGCTGATTACGTCACCGTTAAAGAAAAATATTTTGATAAATCAGTTAAAAGCAAAACCATCATATCACTCTATGAGTTAGACACTTAAACCGCTTTTGGTGGTTGAACTTGGGGGTAGATTAGCCAAATAACTGACCCACTCTTATGGGTTTGACAGAGGGCTAGAGTTGCTAACATAATACGCGCCACAGGCCCTTCGCCTTTGACCCTAAATGGGTAAAGTAAAAACTCGTTTACAAAACAATTTGGAATCTTTTTATGTTGCTTTTAGAGAGCGAACAATCAAGAGTGATCGAAATGGCCTGGGAAGATCGCACCCCGTTTGAAGCGATCGAAAGGCTATTTGGCATGAATGAGTCAGACGTGATTAAGTTTATGCGCCGTAACTTAAAACCCAGAAGTTTTAGACTGTGGCGACAAAGAGTCAGTGGGCGCGCCACTAAGCATATCAAACTTAGAAGCGATGACGTGACCAGAAGCCATTGCCCCACGCAATATAAACAACGTTAATAGGGCAGCACAGGATGCATCAGCCTGCCCTAAAACTGGTGATTACTTTTACTTTCGACTCACAAATACCCACGTCCTCAGCAACAGACCTAAGCAACTATAGCGGCCTCATAACGGGTCACTAAAAGGGTGTATGCATGGGTAAAGCTAATACAAAAGGCAAATATTATGACGGTTAAAGCTATTTTTTTTGGATCTATTGGTACCCTAGTTGAGACTTCTGACTTACAGCGGCGCGCGTTCAATCAAGCCTTTTCTGAGGCTGACCTCGATTGGAACTGGAGCGCTGAAGTTTACCAGCAGCTGCTAACCAAGTCTGGAGGCCGTGATCGCATTCAAGACTTTGCCAACCACCATGGCACGGATGTAGATGCATCACAACTGCACCTGCGCAAGACCGAAATTTTTGATGGGTTAATGGCCCAAGAAGCTTTATTGCTGCGCCCAGGTATAGCCAGTGTAATCGTTCATGCAAAAGCAAATAATTGGCCACTTGCCTTTGTCACCAGCACTTCCAAAGCTAATGTTGATGCGGTATTTGTTGCCCTGGGCGATCAGATAAAGCGCAGTGATTTTAGTTTCGTAGGCAATGACACCATGGTGACGAATGCCAAACCAAACCCAGATATTTACCAAAAAGCCTTGTCAGACTTGAACCTTGAAGCACACGACTGTATAGCTATAGAAGACACAGTAGCTAGTATGGCGTCTGCCTTAGCTGCGGGTATTGCTTGTATCGGTTTTCCTGGAGCCTTTGCAGAAGCGAGGGATTTTAAGGGTGCAGTACTTGTCACAGATGAGCTTTCTCCTAACCACTTAATAACCTTAGATACTTAATTAGCAGCAAAGTGAGGCGACCAAGGCGTAAGTAAAAATATGCGTAAAACCGATAAAAAAATCGATAATCAACTGCGGCTTGTTTTAACTCAGGTGTGCGAAGTCGCATTAAAGGACATTGACGGCTTTCAATGGTTAACCCACTTAGTAAACTATGCCAAGTTTCCCAA
This sequence comes from uncultured Pseudomonadales bacterium, assembly GCA_963925635.1. Classification (GTDB taxonomy): domain Bacteria; phylum Pseudomonadota; class Gammaproteobacteria; order Pseudomonadales; family Balneatricaceae; genus Njordibacter. The sequence goes on from CAWUTT010000102.1 coordinate 47,346, forward strand.
CAGCTTAAAGGTTATTTGTATTTTTGATACCAATGCAAATCTTGCTAGCTTTTTATCCAGTTCCGGTCCAACCGCGCTTAGTGCTCTCATCCACACACATTTGCATAGCGTCAATATTTCAGTGAAAGACGTCAAAGATCATATTGTGTACGACACAGAACAAGATTGTTGGAGCCAACATGAAGGCCATTGGGGCCTTCGGTTGGGTTAAACGACTCAGCCTAAAGTGCCTAGGTTTTTGTCTGTGCGGGTGAAATCCTTGCTTATAGACCAGCCCCCTCGCTACAATAGCGTTAATCCATTCGCCCTAACCTCGTTTACAGGAACACCCATGAGCCAAACCACCGACACCGCAACTAATCAACAATGGGGCGGCCGCTTTAGTGAGCCCACCGACGCCTTTGTGGCTCGCTTTACTGCATCTGTGGACTTTGACCAGCGTATGTATCGCCAAGACATCCAAGGCTCCGTAGCTCACGCCAAAATGTTGTGCCATGTGGGGGTCTTAAGTGCCCAAGAAAGGGACGATATTTTACGCGGTTTAGAAGAGCTTCGCATTGAAATTGAACGCGGCGACTTTACTTGGTCCGTGGCCTTAGAAGATGTGCATATGAACATTGAAGCGGCGCTGACAGCAAAAATTGGTATGGCGGGTAAAAAGCTCCACACTGGGCGCTCTAGAAACGATCAGGTGGCCACCGATATACGCCTTTATTTACGCGACGAAATAGACATCATTTGCAGTGAGATTAGTCGTTTACAGCTAGGCTTTATTGCCCAAGCCAAGGCTGAAAACGCGACCATTATGCCCGGATTTACACACCTGCAAACGGCTCAACCTGTCACTTTTGGTCACCACATATTGGCTTGGAACGAAATGCTACAGCGCGATTATGAGCGCCTGCAAGACCTGCGCAAGCGCGTTAACATTTCCCCTTTAGGTGCCGCAGCTTTGGCAGGTACCAGCTACCCTATTGACCGCCACATGACCAGTAAGCTGCTTGGTTTTGATCGCCCTTCAGAAAACTCTCTAGACTCCGTCAGTGACCGCGACTTTGCCATTGAGTTTTGTGCGGCGGCAAGCTTAATATTAATGCACTTATCTCGCGCTTCAGAAGAACTCATATTGTGGACCTCAATCCAGTTTGATTTTATCGATCTGCCTGATCGCTTTTGCACCGGCTCCTCTATTATGCCGCAGAAGAAAAACCCAGACGTACCCGAACTTGTGCGGGGTAAAACAGGCCGCGTCAATGGCCACCTCATGTGCTTGCTTACCTTAATGAAGGGCCAACCCCTAACCTATAACAAAGACAATCAAGAGGACAAAGAGCCTTTATTTGATACCATTGATACGGTCAAGGGCTGCTTGCGGGCCTATGCTGACATGGTGCCTGCCCTAGCACCCAAACGAGAGCAAATGCGGGCAGCCGCTCTTAAGGGGTTTGCCACTGCAACAGATTTGGCTGATTATTTAGTCGGCAAAGGCTTGGCTTTTCGTGATGCCCACGAGGTCGTAGGCAAGTCCGTAGCCCATGGCATTGCCACCGGCCAAGACTTGAGTGAAATGAGCCTAAGCGAATTACAAGGCTTTAGTGATTTGATCACCGAAGGCGTATTTGATGTGCTCACCTTAGAAGGCTCAGTCAGTGCCAGAGACCATATTGGAGGCACCGCTCCTAAGCAGGTTTTGGCTGCCGCAGAACGAGCCTTGGCTTTGGTGTCTGAGCGTTAGTCTTGCAACCTATCTAATAGGCTAAAGTCGAATATTTCATCTGCTTGTTGCTGCAGCGCTTGGGTCAAACACTGGCCCAAGGTTTGCTTGTGATCGGTGGTAAGTAACCAAGTATCTTGCACCAATTGAAAGTGTAAACCCCCTTCCAAACAGGCCAGCCAAATTTGTTGCAAGGGTGGCTGGCGACTCAAAATCACCTGACTTTTGTTCTCACAAGTAATGGTTAATAAACCGCTACTGTTGACAAAGTCGATGTCACTAAGGGCTTCATCTAGGACTTCTTCCACCTGCAAAAATAAATTATCGACACGCTCATGGAATAGGGCTTCACTCATATTATTCTCTTATTGCTAGGGACTGATGGTAAATAGGCTATCAAAATATAGCATTGCTGCGGTCTTAGCTAGTGCAGAAGCGAGAATCAAGGGTATAATCTTGTCATATTACAGCTATGCCAATCGAGCAGGTTACAACGTGAAAAAATTAATGTGGATGCTTACCCTAAGCTTAGTCATTGCAAGCTGTGGCCAAGCAGGTAGTTTGTATATTCCAGACCCAGTGCAAACTGATGCACAAACCAGTAACCAATGAGCTCTAGCATGGATAACTTTGAATATCGTGGCAACCGTTTACATGTCGAAGATCTCGACCTAAACCACATCGCTGAACAATACGACACCCCCACTTACGTCTATTCCAGAGACACTTTGGAGCGTAACTACGTGGCTTATAGCCAAGCCCTTGAGGGTTGCGAACACATGGTGTGTTATGCCGTTAAAGCCAACAGTAATATCGCCGTATTAAATGTGTTGGCGCAACTGGGTGCCGGTTTTGACATTGTGTCTATTGGGGAGTTAGAACGAGTGCTTTTAGCAGGTGGAAATCCTGCGCGCATTGTGTTTTCTGGGGTGGGCAAACAAACCCATGAAATGCAACGCGCCTTAGAAGTGGGTGTGCATTGTTTCAATGTGGAATCAGAAGCTGAATTAGCGCGCCTGCAAGACGTGGCTGCCAATATGAACTGCATCGCCCCAATTTCTTTGCGTATTAACCCTGATGTAGATGCTAAAACCCATCCCTATATTTCTACAGGACTAAAAGAGAATAAGTTTGGTATTGGCATTGACCAAGCGCCAGCTGCTTATGCCCAAGCTGCAGGGATGAACAACATTAAGGTGATTGGGGTGGACTGCCACATTGGTTCTCAGCTCACGTCAATTGAGCCCTATTTGGATGCCATGGACCGCTTATTTGTCTTGATAGACACCATTGCAGCGCAAGGCATCATTATCGAGCACTTAGATTTAGGCGGTGGTTTAGGGGTGTGTTATGGTGATGAAGAACCCCCAGCCATTGCAGATTTCATGGCCAGTGTGCGCGCCCACCTTGGCGATAGGCAGTTAGCTTTAGTGTTTGAACCAGGCCGCTCTATTTGTGCAGATGCTGGGGTCTTACTGACCCGGGTGGAATACATTAAGAACAATCAGGACAAGTATTTTGCCATTGTTGATGCGGCTATGAATGACCTCATCCGGCCGGCCCTTTATGGTGCATGGCAAGACATTATCCCCGTTGACTTAAACTCAGATGCGCAGCTGCAAGACTTTGATATCGTAGGCCCTATTTGCGAAACTGGTGATTTTTTAGGAAAAGACCGTAAGCTCGCTATCAATGCTGGGGATTTGTTGGCAGTGTGTAGTTCTGGTGCCTACGGGTTTGGTATGGCGTCTAATTATAATAGCCGTAATCGTGCTGCGGAGGTTATGGTCGATGGTAATCGCGCTCACCTTATTGGTGAACGAGAACAATTATCCCAACAATGGGCGCGCGAACGCCTATTGCCAAAAGGTTAAGGGAAAGGGCTAGCATGCTATTACGTTTTGCCAAAATGCACGGCTTGGGTAACGACTTTATGGTGGTCGACCTCATTAGTCAGCGCGTGCATTTATCACCCGAAAAAATCCGCTACTTAGGCAATCGCAACACAGGAGTTGGTTTTGATCAGTTGCTACTGGTAGAGACACCCCAATCTCCTGATGTCGATTTTCGCTATCGTATTTTTAATGCTGATGGTAGCGAAGTAGAGCATTGTGGCAATGGCGCACGCTGTTTTGCCAAATTTGTGCACGACCAACGCTTAACAGGAAAGCGAGACATCGCCGTACAAACCAGTAATGGCCGCATCATGTTAAAATTGCTTAAAGATCATGAGGTAGAAGTCGATATGGGGGTGCCTATATTGCAGCCCGATCAGGTGCCTTTTGATGCTTCCGCTCAAGCTCCTAGTTATACACTAGAACAAGATGGGTACAATTACACGGTTGGTGTGGTGTCTATGGGAAACCCCCACGCTGTTTTAATAGTTGATGATGTGGCTTTGGCCCCGGTCGTTGAACTGGGTATTAAGCTAGAACAACATCCACGCTTTCCCAACCAGGCCAACATTGGATTTATGCAGATCATTGACCGTAATACCATTAAGCTGCGGGTATTTGAGCGCGGTGTGGGCGAAACCAGAGCTTGTGGAACCGGCGCATGCGCAGCAGTGGTTGCAGGGCGGCAGCAAGGTTTGTTGGACGCCAAGGTCACCGCACTCCTTACCGGTGGCGAACTTACCATAGAATGGCAAGGGCCAGGCCAGCACCTTTTGATGAACGGACCCGCCACCCATGTTTACGAAGGTCAAATAAAGCTATGAGCAACCTCGACGGCAAGCCTACTAACACCAATATTGAAGCCCTTGATGCCAGTACTGTGGCTGACTATTTGCGCCAAAATCCAGATTTTTTTAACCAACATGCGCAGCTTTTGGCCGATATCGAGTTGGCCCACGATTGTGGCCCAGCGACATCGCTTATTGAACGCCAAACTCAAGTCATGCGTCATAAAATACAAGATTACACTGCAAGAATGTCGGATATCTTAAGCACTGCGCGCCGTAATGATGTGCAGTTTGAAAAAACCAAACGCTTGGTTATAGAATTGGCCGCTGCGACTCACCTCAATGGTCTCACAGAGGCCTTAAAACAGAGTTTTACAGCAGAGTTTCACTCAGACGCTGTGCATTTAGTTTTGTTCTCTTCACTTAAGGTGGGGGATAATCACCCCAACTTGAGCAGCACTAAAACCTTAGAACAAAACATTTACTATGGTGATATCCAAGCCTTAGCATCTAAAAACTGGGCCTATTGTCAGGCCTTTAAAGGTGCTGCGATGGAACACCTGTTTCCTGACCATGACCAAGGCCAGCTCAAGTCTAGTGCCATTGTGCCTTTATATCTGGACCATACGGCTTTGGGAGTCCTCATTATCGCCAGTAAGGCTGCCGATCATTACAGCGATCAACTAGACACCTTGTTTCTAAACCATGTGGCGGCAGTGACGAGCCGTTGTTTAGGCCGTATCTAGGCCTAAATGTTACACGCCAACGCTCCCCTCAGCCCAGTAGTACACCAATACCTAGACTATTTGGCCTATAACAAGCGCTACTCGCAACACACCATCGATGCTTACCGAAGGGATATTCAGCGCCTAATAGATACCCTTGAAAGTCATGGCCATGACACTTGGGCTGCAGCCCAAGCCGATACCATACGGGCAGCGATGATTGCAGCCAGAAAAACAGGTCTGGCCCCTAAGAGCATTCAACGCCTCTTGTCTAGTTGGCGGAGTTTTTTTACCTATTTATTACAACAGCGTTTAGTTAAGCTTAATCCTGTAGCCGGCATTCAGGCGCCTAAATCGCCACACAAGTTGCCCAGTAGCGTAGACCCAGATCAAATTAGTCAAATCCTTAATGCCCCCACTGCGGCCGACGATCCTATGGCCACACGAGACAAAGCCATGGTTGAGCTTACCTACTCTTGTGGCTTGCGTTTGGCGGAACTGGCGAGCCTCAATGTGTTTGATATCGACATCAGAGACGCTAGTTTGATCGTCACGGGCAAGGGTAATAAAACCCGCCAATTACCCATTGGCCGCTATGCCATTGCGGCTGTTAAGGCCTGGTTGCAGCAGCGTACGCAGTTAAAGTGCTTAGATGCTAATGCCTTATTCATTAATCATCGTGGCCAACGTTTGGGGGTGCGTGGTATTCAAATGCGCATGGCTAAAATGGCGGCTACCCATGGCCAACATATCCATCCTCATATGCTGCGCCACTCTTTTGCCAGCCATTTACTGCAGTCCAGCGGCGACCTAAGGGCGGTGCAGGAATTACTGGGCCACAGCAACATTAGTACCACGCAAGTGTATACTCACTTAGATTATCAACATCTAGCCAAGGTGTATGATCAAGCCCACCCCCGCGCCCAAGCAAAGCCTCCACCAAAAGAGAAACCTAACCATGATTAAAGTCATCACCTTTGATTTAGACGACACCTTGTGGGCCATTATCCCCGTGATTGAGAAGGCTAATCAGCGCATGCTGGAGTGGATGCAGCTCCATACTCCTAAATTTAGTCAAACTTATGATGATGATGGCATCAATCAACTGAGGGACGAGGTGATGGCCAACAACCCTCATTTGATGCATGATTTAAGCCAGATCCGTGTTGCACTGATCCAACTAGGACTCTCTCGCTGTGGTTATGACAAGGCCCATGAACTGGCCCAACAGGCGTTTAAGGTGTATTTTGCTGCGCGCAACGATGTGGAGTTATTTGCCGGCACTCAAATCCAACTTAGCGCCCTTAAACAAAAATACCAGATAGGCGCTCTTACCAATGGTAACGCTGATTTAGCCCAAGTGGGCATTGACCACTTGTTTGATTTCTATTTTAACTCTGCCCAAATTGGCGTCAGCAAGCCACACCCAGACTTTTTTGCCAGGGCCTTCGAACACACCGGCTTTAGTGCCCAAAGCTTTATTCATATTGGTGACCACCCAGAGCATGATATTGCTGGCGCCCAAGCCGCAGGCATGCGTACTATTTGGATGAACCCCGAACAAAGAGCTTGGCCAAACGGGCAAGCTAGGCCATGTGCTGAAATTCAGCATCTTGATCAACTCAGTGCTGCCGTGGCCACTATTGATGCCAACTGAACACGCCTTTGCCCCCTATGTGCGCGCGTTAGGTAAAGGTAAACTGGGTAGCCGCTCTCTAACTCAAAATGAAGCACACCATGCCATGAGCATGATCTTGCAGCAGCAGGTTGAGCCCGAACAGCTGGGTGCTTTTTTAATGTTACTGCGCGTCAAAGAGGAAACTCCTGCAGAACTAGCGGGTTTTGTGGAAGCTGTGCGTCAATTCCACAATTATTCTGCGGCCCAAGTATCTGGTATTGAAGTAGACATAGATTGGTCTAGTTATGCTGGTAAAAAACGTCATTTGCCTTGGTTCTTGCTGTCCGCCCTCACCTTAGCAGGCGAGGGCATAAAGGTGTTTATGCATGGGGCTAAGGGTCATACCGAGGGCCGCGTTTACAGTGAAGATGTACTGCTGCAGTTGGGCTTACCGGTGGCTGAAGATTGGGCTCAGGTTGAACAGCAGTTAGGCAGTGGTAACTTTAGCTTTATGAGTCTAAAACACCTAAGCCCACCACTGCAGCATATCATTAGTTTACGTGCCACTCTTGGTTTGCGCTCGCCAGTGCATACCTTAACGCGGTTGCTCAATCCATTAGCAGCAAAACATACCATTGATGGTGTTTTTCACCCTGCATACGGCCCCCTACATCAGCAAACGGCGATGTTGTTAAAACATCCACGCAGTCTGACCATTCGAGGGGACGGTGGTGAAGCTGAGGTGCGTCCCGATAGCGAATGTGAGCTCCAGTGGGTAGATGAACAAGTCAGCAGCACTCAAATTTGGCAGCGTACACTCACTAAGCGTGACACACAGCAGCAACAGCTGGATCCGCAGCGCTTGCGACTATTGTGGCGCAATGAACAACATGACGCTTATGGTGAGGCCGCAGTGATTAGCACTTTGGCCTGTTGTTTGGTGCTTTTAGGCAAGGCCAACGGGCAAAAAGATGCCACTGAACTGGCGACTCGCTGGTGGCAAAACAGAAACCGGCTGCTTATGTAATATGGTTATAATAAATTAGTTTTTTATAACCCTTTATTTTTGGTTGTATCGTTTATATAATTGATTTAGTATTTCGCTGTTTTTAGGCTAGATACTTCTAGGCCGCAGTAAAAAAAGGTGGTGTTGGCATGAATAAAGCAATCTATCCAGGTACTTTTGACCCGGTAACACATGGACACGTTGATCTTATTCAAAGGGCCTCTAAGCTATTTGAAAACGTGGTTGTTGCAGTGGCTGAAAGCCCAACAAAACGGCCTATGCTGGACTTAGAAAAACGCGTAGAATTAACGCGCATTATCACAGAGCCTCTGGGCAATGTGACTGTTATTGGGTTTTCTGGCCTGTTGACAGAGCTATTGACTGAACAAGGAGCAAACATTATTCTGCGAGGCTTAAGGGCTGTGTCAGATTTTGAATACGAGTTTCAGTTAGCCAAAATGAATCGGGTGCTAGCGCCTGAGGTAGAAAGTATGTTTTTAACCCCTGCGGAAAAACACTCTTTCATTTCATCAACCCTAGTGCGCGAGATCGCTTCCTTAGGCGGCGATGTGTCGCAGTTTGTCCACCCACTGGTGGCCGAAGAACTCAGGCGGCATTTGAGCAGCTAAAGTAATTAAGCACTGTCACCGGATTTAACAAGATCACGTGGCGAATAAATAGGAAAAGTAACATGTCTTTAATTATTACCGACGACTGCATCAACTGTGATGTATGTGAACCGGAATGCCCCAATGAGGCCATCTCACCAGGGGAAGAAATCTACGAAATCGACATGAGCAAATGTACCGAATGTGTGGGTCATTATGATGAACCTCAGTGCGTGGAAGTTTGCCCTGTAGACTGTATACCTAAAGATCCAGATAACGTGGAGTCTAATGAACAGCTGATGGACAAGTATATTTTGCTTACAGCAGCTTAATTAGACGAGCCCATGCCTCAGCATGGGCTCTACCGCTGGCAGCGCTGGCAGTAAACTGTACTGCGCTGGCCTAAGCGGCTTTCTGTTAAGGGCTGATTACAAACCACACAAGCCTGTCCTGCCCTACCATACACTTGCAACTGCTGCTTAAAATATCCTGGTTTACCTTCGCTGTCGACAAAGTCCCGCAGAGTGGTTCCACCCTGCTTTATCGCCGCCGACAATACCTGCTTACAACTCACCACCAGCTTGCCTAAACGCACAGCAGATATCCTGCCTGCTTGGCGATGGGGGTTAATACCGGCCATAAATAGCGCTTCGTTAGCATAAATATTACCCACCCCAACCACCTTTTTCGAATCCATGATAAGACTCTTAATGGCTTGTTTCTTGCCCTTACACACACTCACTAAGTGAGCACTATCAAAGGTATCAGATAAAGGCTCAGGCCCTAAGCTAGCTAATAAGGTATGTGCCATCACCGGATTATCTTGCCATAAAATACACCCAAATCGACGCGGGTCTCGATACCTAAGGGTCATTGCTGAGAACACCAAATCCACATGGTCATGGTAGGCTGGAGGCTCGTCATGAGCCACCATACGCATACTCCCAGTCATACCTAGATGGCCAATAATTGCGCCATGGTCAAATTCAAAAAGTAAGTATTTACCTCGCCTTAAAACCCTACGCAACGGCTTACCCACCACTTTTTCGGCAAGATTACTGGGCACTGGCCAGCGCAAGCGGGCATCCCTAATTACCACCTGACGTAAAGTTTGGCCCTGGATATGCGGGCTTATACCCGCGCGCGTGGTTTCTACTTCTGGCAACTCTGGCATCAATAATTCTCAAGCATTTAGTTAGCATATTGTGAGGGTGTATGAAGCCACGAAAAATGTGTTATTTCAATGGCCGAGAACACCATTTTTACCCACTCTGGTTGACAGAGCCCATTAAAAGGTTATTGTTACACCTAGTTTTGGAGTCAATCAACACCCTGTTTTGTAAGGAAAAACGCATGCTCAAATCCGTAAAAGTAGCAGATTATATGACCCGTCAACTGATCACCTTTTATATTGATACCCCTTTATTTGAGGCTATTAAAACCTTTTCTGAGCATCAAGTGTCGGGCGCACCGGTAGTTGATAAGGCTGGCCGCTTGGTAGGAGTGATGTCTGAAGTAGATTGCCTTCGAGGTATTTTGAATAAGACCTATCACAAGGATGAGATAGGTGGCACTGTCGGTGATTTTATGACGATCAAGGTTGACACCGTTACCGCTACGACTGACATCATTGCGGTAGCAGAACAATTTATTCATCGTGGAAGGCGCCGTATTCCGGTAGTGGAGGGCGACAAGCTTATTGGTCAGGTCAGCCGCAAGGACATTCTGCGTGCTGTGAATGATTTCATTTGCAAGGATTACGATTAAGCTAATGAGATGTTGGCCGTATTTATGCTAAAGTAGAAGGCTAATATTAGCTCAATGTATCGGTTATATCACCCTATGAGCCGCCTCTACAACAAACATATCATCCTTGCCGTAAGCGGGGGTATTGCTGCCTATAAAAGTGCCGAGCTGGTGCGGCTGTTGATAAAGTCAGGGGCCCAAGTTCAAGTGGTTATGACCTCCGGCGCCACTGAATTTATTACCCCACTCACCTTACAGGCATTGTCTGGCAAGCCGGTGCACCAGCACCTACTCAACCCAGAGGCGGAAGCAGGCATGGGACATATACAACTTGCTCGCTGGGCGGATGTATTACTCATAGCCCCAGCAAGTGCCAACGTCATGGCGCGCTTGGCTCAAGGTCAGGCTGATGACCTACTGACTACCCTGTGTTTGGCGACCACTGCCCCGGTACTACTGGCCCCAGCAATGAACCAAGCGATGTGGCACGACCAAGCCACCCAAAACAACCTGCAAACCCTTCTCGCTCGAGGCATACAAGTACACGGCCCTGCAGAAGGCGAACAAGCCTGCGGTGATATGGGTGCTGGACGTATGCTAGAACCCGCAACACTGTTAACTGCACTTGAAGCCCAATTCGAGCAAGGCTTATTAAGTGGTAAGACCATGGTCATTACTGCAGGGCCCACCAGAGAAGCCATAGACCCTGTGCGCTATATCAGCAACCATAGCTCCGGTAAGATGGGCTATGCTTTGGCGCTAGCTGCTAGAGACCAGGGCGCAAGGGTCATTCTTATTAGTGGCCCAACTGACCTTGAAAAGCCTGCAGACGTCACCTTTATTGCCGTAGAAAGTGCCCAAGACATGCTGGAGGCCAGCCTTGAAGTGGGTCCCATCGCCGATTACTTTATTGCAGCAGCAGCGGTGGCTGACTATCGCCCTGCATTAGCATCAGAGCAAAAGCTTAAGAAACAAAATAACGACCATGGACTAACCCTAGAGCTAGTACAAAATGCCGATATTTTAGCCACTATGTCTAAGCAATACAGCCATGCCGTCTACATTGGCTTTGCTGCAGAAACTCAAGACTTAATCCTCCATGCGCAAGCCAAGTTAAAGCGCAAAGGGGTACAGATGATTGTTGCAAATGACGTATCTGACACCAACATCGGTTTTAACAGTGATAATAACCAAGTGAGTTTGATCACCACTGGTGGTGTAGAAGATTTACCCTTATTATCCAAACAGCAATTGGCTAACCAACTAATAGTGGCCATTTCCAGTATCCCCCACAAGGCATAAAGTATATGATCCAACGCCCTCAATTAGCTGTAAAAATACTCGACCCACGGATCGGCCAAGCCATTCCTTTACCCACTTATGCGACCTCTGGTTCTGCTGGCATGGACTTACGGGCTTGTATTGATGAAGCTATTACGCTCAATCCAGGCCAAACCGAGCTGATTCCTACAGGCATGGCCATTCATATTGAAGACCCTAGCTTATGCGCAATGCTGTTGCCAAGATCTGGCCTTGGCCATAAGCATGGCGTAGTTCTGGGTAATTTAGTGGGCCTGATCGATTCAGACTATCAGGGCCAGCTCATGGTATCCTGTTGGAATAGAGGCTCTATACCCTTCGTTATTGAGCCTGCAGAGCGCATTGCCCAAATGGTGCTGGTGCCCGTGGTGCAAGCCCAGCTGACTATCGTCGATGATTTTGATACCAGCCTGCGAGGCGAAGGTGGCTTTGGCCATTCTGGTCGTCAATAACTTTAACACCACAACAAATATAGGACACTAACCGTATGCTTGGCCTGCGCTATTCACAACCCCAACCCCTTGCCAAAGAAATTTTTCGGGCCTACGACATCCGCGGCATTGTCGACGAGCAACTCAGTGACGCCATGCTGTATCACATTGGCTTAGCCGTAGGCACACAAGTAAAGCGCAATGGTGAAAACAGCATCGCTGTGGGTGCTGATGGCCGCTTATCTAGCCCAAGATTAAGCCAAGCATTAATGGCAGGTTTAGCTGACACTGGCTGTCGAGTCATTAATGTGGGCGCAGTGCCAACCCCAGTACTCTACTTTGGCATTAAAACCTTAACTACCGCATCTGGTATTATGCTTACTGGCAGCCACAACCCCTCAAACTATAATGGCTGTAAAATTGTCATTGGCGGCCAAACCCTAGCCAATCATAGTATTACTGCGCTTTACGATCTCATCGAACAGCAAGACTATGAGCGCGGCGTTGGCTCAATTGAAACTCATGTCATTGATCAAACCTACCAAGATCGCATTAGCCAAGATGTAAAGTTGGCTCGACCATTAAAAGTGGTATTAGATGCCGGCAATGGCATTGCAGGTGATATCGCACCCAAGTTATTTAAACAACTAGGTTGTGAGGTTATTGCTTTGTTTTGTGAAGTTGATGGCCACTTTCCTAACCACCACCCAGACCCCGGAAAACCGGCTAACTTGGTTGATTTGCAAGCTGCCGTTAAAGCGCATAAAGCTGACATTGGCCTCGCCTTTGATGGTGATGGTGATCGTGTTGGCGTGATTACTGAAACAGGAAAAATGATCTACCCTGACAAACTGCTTATGCTTTTTGCCGAAGATGTGCTGAGCCGCAATCCTAAGGCCGAAATCATTTATGATGTGAAGTGCACTCGCCTATTGGAACCGTTTATTGAGGGCCAAGGTGGTGTGCCAACCATGTGGAAAACTGGACACTCACTGATCAAGAGTAAAATGATTGAAACTGGCGCGTTACTCGCCGGTGAAATGAGTGGCCACATTTTCTTTAAAGAACGTTGGTATGGATTTGATGATGGAATTTATAGCGCCGTGCGCTTATGCGAAATTCTGGCCCATAGCAATGCACCAGCAAGTGCCGTTTTCAAGCGTTTCCCAGAAGATGTCAGCACCCCAGAACTTAACATCCAAGTCACTGAAGATGAAAAGTTCGATTTAGTCGCACAGCTGCAAACATCACACTTTCCCACCGGCAAAGTGTCTACCATTGATGGTATTCGGGTAGATTACCAAGACGGCTGGGGGCTAGTCAGAGCCTCTAACACCACCCCAGTTTTAGTATTGCGCTTTGAGGGCGAGAGCCCGGCTGTATTAGAGCGCATTAAAGATGAATTTCAACGTCATTTATATGCTGTTGATACCAAACTTACCGTGCCGGACTACCCACTATGACGCTCGATCGCAAAGCTGCCATTAACGTAGCGCAAGTATTAAGTGAGGCCTTACCCTATATTCAACGCTTTACGGGTAAGACTATTGTGGTCAAATTTGGCGGCAACGCCATGATTGATGAAGACTTGAAAAACAGTTTTGCGCGCGACATCGTGATGATGAAGCTGGTGGGCATGAACCCCGTTGTGGTGCACGGTGGCGGGCCCCAAATTGGTGATCTACTCACCAAACTCAACATTGAGTCGCATTTTGTAAACGGCATGCGTGTGACAGATGCCGCCACCATGAATATAGTGGAAATGGTGCTGGGCGGTTCCGTTAACAAAGACATCGTTAACCTCATCAACCAAAACGGCGGCCAAGCAATTGGCCTAACTGGCAAGGATGGCAAACTCATCCAAGCCAAACGATTAAAAGTAACCCACCAAACACCTGACATGCTGGCACCAGAGATTATCGATATCGGCCACGTAGGTGAAGTCAGCGCCATCAATACTGAAGTACTAGACATGTTGCGCAACAGTGACTTTATTCCTGTAATCGCTCCTATTGGAGTGGATGATGAGGGTAATTCATATAACATAAATGCTGACTTGGTAGCCGGTAAAGTTGCAGAAATACTGCAAGCTGAAAAACTAATGCTGCTCACCAATACCGCTGGCTTATTAGATAAAGCAGGCAACTTATTGACGGGGCTTTCGACTAGCCAAGTGGATGCATTGATTGCTGATGGCACTATTTATGGTGGTATGTTACCAAAAATAGCTTGTGCACTAGATGCGGTCAAAGGTGGTGTAAAGCGGGCGCATATTATTGATGGCCGTGTGAACCATGCTACGCTATTGGAAGTTTTTACCGATCAAGGCGTAGGCACGCTCATTACCGGTGCCAACGATAATAATACTCCCCTATAAAGAAGCCACAATCCGACTATGACTGAAGCTAAAATACCCCGTAAACAACAGATTTTGCACGCTCTAATGGAAATGTTAGAAGACCCCAATATGCGCATTACCACGGCCGCATTGGCGAAACGGGTCGGTGTATCCGAGGCAGCCTTGTATAGGCACTTTGCCAGTAAAGCGCAAATGTTTGACGCCCTGATCGAGTTTGTGGAAGACACTATTTTTAGTCGTGCAAAGCTGATCCAGCAACAAGAATTAACTGCCCTTGCCCAATGTCAGCAAATCCTCACCCTGCTACTCACATTTGTCGAACGTAATGCCGGTATCAGTAGAATTTTGACCGGTGAAGCTCTTTTGGGCGAGAACGAACGCTTAGGCAGCCGGGTCAATCAGCTGTTTGAAAAATTAGAGACCCAGATCAAGCAGATCCTCAGAGAAGCAGAGATGCGCGAGGGCTTGCGAACTCAGGACACCCCTAGCAGCAGTGCAAACTTACTGCTGGCTATCGCTGAGGGGCGTATTCGTCAATACAGCCGCTCCAATTTCCGCCATAAACCTACCGCCACTTGGGCGGACCAATGGGCGGTGCTTAGTCAAAGCCTCATGCGTTAGGGCATCACCAACCAGTTATTGGGGCCTTCATGCTAATCTTAGGCCCCAAAATCTGCACGATACTTGAGCATGGCTTCCACTGGTTGGCTATAACCCTTTTCTTGTAAGTATTCCAACACCTCGTCAAAGCTAATAATACTCACCACCTTCATGTTGTAGTCTCGCTCTACTTCTTGAATGGCCGACCACTCACCTTGGCCTTTTTCCATACGATCAATAGCAATTAACGTTGCAGCTGGTATCGCTTTATGGGCCTCTATAATGGTCATCACTTCACGGATTGCCGTACCTGCGGTAATGACGTCATCAACAATAACAACACGGCCTTTGAGCTCCGCGCCAACGATAGAGCCACCTTCCCCATGGGCCTTCGCTTCTTTACGATTAAAGGCATACGGCATATCAATCCCATGATGCTCACTCAGGGCCACAGCCATGGTGGTCGCTAGGGGGATACCCTTGTAAGCTGGGCCTAAGATAACATCACATTTAATGCCTGAATCTACCAATGCTTGGGCAAAATATTGGCCTAAGCGAGCTAAGGCTGAACCCGTATTAAAAAGGCCAAAGTTAAAATAATAAGGGCTTAGGCGGCCAGACTTTAAGGTGAACTCACCAAAACGTAACACATTACGCTCGATGGCAAACTCTATAAATTCTCGTTGGTAGTCTTTCATAAGCATCTCTAAGTCATTGGTTACCATTTTTAGCTGAGCGCATTATACACTAGAGCCCCACTTCTAGGTGGTCGCCTGGTAGAGTAAATATGAGTAAATCAGCAATCCACACGGAGTCCTTTGTGGGCCAAAAGTCTAGACCGTGTTACAATAGTTTGGAAATAATAAAATCAGTTCCTAATGCGAGATTGCAAGCTGTGTATGTCAGCTTTCTACGCGAATGATGAAACAATACCCATGCGGATTATTACTTTAAATGTTCAAGGCTTGCGTCAAGCAGCAGAACGCGGCCTATTTGATTGGATGGTAACCCAAGACGCTGACGTCGTGTGTTTGCAAGATATCCGTGAAAAAGATTACCAACTTGATGAGCCATTATTCCACCCACCAGGCTGGTATGCGTATTTCTTCGATGCGTTTGAAGATGGCTATAGTGGCACTGCCATATACAGCCGCAACCAGCCAAAAGCCATTATGACTGGTTTAGGTTTTCCTGGCTGCGACTTTGAAGGCCGTTTTATTCAAGCTGACTTCGAGAAGATTAGTGTGGCATCAATCTCCGTGCCTTCTGGGTTAGGAGATGATGATAAACAAGACGCTAAAAATGAATTCATGACGCAGTTTAGTAATCATTTACGCAAGACCCTGCGCAAACGTCGGGACTTTATTTTTTGTGGCACTGTTAACTCGGCACACAAGCCCGAAGATTTATCTGGCTGGTATGTAAACCAAAAGAATTCTGGCTTTTTACCAGAAGAACGCGAAGTGCTGGACGAGATTTTTTTCCAAATGGAATTCTGCGATGCCTTCCGTCAAGTTAACCAAAATGAGCGCCAATTCACTTGGTGGCCAGACTATAATCGCGCCTTTAAGCTCAATGAGGGTGCCCGGCTAGATTATCAGATCACTACGCCCAATTTACGTCACCATGTGCGCAATGCTGGCATTTACCGCGAGCAACGGTTTTCTGGGCACGCGCCATTGATTATTGATTATAACTGCGACTTGTAATGAGCAGTATGACTAACTTAGTTGGTGTCATCACCAACGCAGCCTAGTCATCCATGACACTAAGCCTTAGATGACTCAATCGCTGCGCTCGCAAGCAACTTTTTAGTCGTCTAACGCTGCGGTCTGCAGGGCTGTAATTTCAACAATACCCTTACGGGCTAAAGCCAACATCGCTGTCATCTGTTCTTGCGTATATGGCGCACCCTCTGCAGTGCCTTGCACCTCGATAAAACCACCATCGGCAGTCATCACCACATTCATGTCGGTTTGCGCCTTTGAATCTTCGTCATAGTCCAAATCAAGCACTGGCACATCTTTATACATACCCACAGAAATGGCTGCAATCTGACGCTTAAGGGGATTACCTCTAAGGGCGCCATTTTTATCTTTCTTGAGCACATTAATGGCATCTACCATGGCGATGTAAGCACCCGTGATAGAGGCCGTACGCGTACCACCATCGGCTTGCAGCACGTCACAATCTAAAGTAATGGTGTTTTCGCCCAATTTTTCTAAATTGAGTGACGCACGCAGAGATCGGCCAATTAAACGCTGAATTTCCAAGGTACGCCCACCTTGTTTACCACGGGACGCTTCACGACCATTTCGGGTGTGAGTTGAGCGCGGTAACATGCCGTATTCAGCCGTTACCCAACCACTACCAGAGCCACGTAGGAACCTAGGAACACCACGCTCTACTGTTGCTGTGCACAATACGCGGGTGTCGCCAAACTCTATCAATACTGAACCTTCAGCGTGTTTGGTAAAACCACGGGTAATTTTGATGTCGCGCAGTTGATCAGTAGCTCTGCCACTGGGACGAGTGAAATCGAGCTTAAGTCCCTGCAGCTGATCGGTGATGGAGGATGTCATAAGTAACCTTGAGTGATGAGTGATTAAATACTATTTTAATCCACTTGAGCACAGATGACACCTAGCATTTAACTATTTACCCTAGCCCAATGGGCCTTAGCCTCCAGATTGATGACCATTGTTAGGCTGACATTGAGCCAAAGCTTGCTTATAATCGGTCTTTGTTTCTTGACATCAATACAGCGGCCCAATCATGTCCAACTCTTCTGGTGCACTCTATATCCTTTCAGCTCCTTCTGGTGCAGGTAAAACTAGCCTGGTAAAAGCGCTCTTGGCGCAAGACCATCAAATCTGTGTGTCCGTGTCTCACACCACTCGAGCGATGCGAGATGGCGAGCAGGACGGCGTAGATTACAACTTTGTTGCAAAGAAGGATTTTGCCTATTTAGTCGACCAGCAGCAGATGCTTGAGCATGCCACTGTTTTTGAAAACAGTTATGGCACCTCTAGACAATGGGTTGAATCAAGCTTGGCTCAGGGCCAAGATGTGATCTTAGAAATCGACTGGCAGGGACGTGATCAAGTGTTGTCTATTTTTCCACAAGCGATTGCCATTACCATATTGCCGCCATCTCAAGTCGCATTAAAACAACGCTTGCAAGACCGAGGAACTGACAGTGAGCATATTATTGCCAAGCGCATGGCCGCAGCTCAGAGTGAAATTAGTCATTATTCGGGGAGTCACTATTTGGTGATCAACGATGATTTTCTGCATGCTTTAGCGGACTTGCAGTGTATTTTTACCTGCAGACGCTTAAAAACCCCTCAACAAGCACATAATCACCACCAATTATTGGATCAACTCTTGTCAACAGGTGACTAAATTTTGTACACTAGCGCGTCTAAATTCCGGCCCGTAATACAAGCCGACTCTGCATCGATCATAAATAACAG
The DNA here is from genome assembly GCA_963925635.1 of uncultured Pseudomonadales bacterium. Taxonomy (GTDB): domain Bacteria; phylum Pseudomonadota; class Gammaproteobacteria; order Pseudomonadales; family Balneatricaceae; genus Njordibacter. The sequence continues at coordinate 65,632 of CAWUTT010000102.1, forward strand.
GTAACCCACATGGCTCGCGTAACCGTAGAAGATTGTTTGGAAAACGTTGATAACCGCTTTGAGCTCATCATGGTGTCCACTAAACGTGCTCGTCAGCTTGCAACTGGCGGCAAAGAAGCCCACATCGAATGGGAAAATGACAAGTGCACCGTGGTTGCCTTGCGTGAAATTGCCGAAGGTTACATCAACGCTAGCATTTTGGACGATCACGACGAGATCAATCAACAGTTTACTGAAGCTCCAGCAGATCAAGAAGTGCTCGACGAAGTCACCCACACTGTTGCTGAATCGAGTGAAGAAGTGGTGCAGGGTAATCCTGATATTGACGAGTAATTGTGTGGCTAACTTCTAGCGCCTAATTTGTGCACAAAAAAAGAGCCTGCGGGCTCTTTTTTTGTGCGTTTTTATTAATAAATTCAACAAACTCGCAACAAAACCGCCCCGTTTGCATAATTTTCCGTTACCATGTGGTATGAGCCAAAACAGATGCTAAATTATGCCAACAATTGACGCCCTCGCAAAGCGTCTCGACGACTACCTTGAGCCGACTCAGGTGCAAGCAGTTAGGCGGGCATATTATTATGCCGAGCAGGCCCATGATGGTCAAATGCGCAAGAGTGGTGAAGCCTATGTGACTCACCCCCTTGCTGTAGCCAGCATCCTTAGCAGTATGCACATGGATTATGAAAGTCTGATGGCCGCTATGCTGCATGACGTCATTGAAGATACCGAGGTTGATAAACAGGGACTTGAAGCTCAGTTTGGAGCCACTGTTGCCAATTTGGTTGATGGGGTTAGCAAACTTACCCACCTGGAGTTTAAAACTCGCGCCGAAAGCCAAGCCCATAACTTTCAGAAAATGGCTATCGCCATGGCCAAAGACATTCGCGTTATATTAGTCAAGCTGGCTGACCGCCTGCACAACATGCGCACTATTGGGGCCATGCGGCCAGACAGCCGCCGCCGCATTGCCAAAGAAACCACCGATATTTATGCGCCTATTGCTGGCCGCTTGGGCATGCACGACTTAAAGATAGAGCTAGAAGATCTAGCCTTTGCTGCATACCACCCGATGCGTCACCGGCATATTCAGCGCGCCGTAGCGGCGGCACGCGGTGAACGCAAAGCACTATTGGAACAAGTACAGATTGCTCTAGTTGATTGTTTAGAACAGGATAACTTGCCTGGCGTGATCAGTGGACGGCAAAAACATTTGGCCGGCATTTATAATAAAATGCGTGAGCAGAAGAAATCCTTCCGTGAAATCATGGATGTATTTGCCTTTCGCATCGTCACTGACGAGGTAGACACCTGTTACCGTATTTTGGGTGCAGTGCATCACCTCAACTTATATCGCCCAGTACCTGGACGCTTTAAAGATTATATCGCCATCCCTAAATCAAACGGCTACCAATCTCTCCATACCACCCTATACCGCGCAGGCTCAGGCGTACATACGCCTATAGAAATACAAATACGCACCAAAGAAATGGATGACATTGCTAACCATGGCGTAGCTGAACACTGGTTCTACAAACACACCAATAGCCGTGCTCAAAGAGCTCATAACCGTGCCCAGCAATGGATCCAAGAACTGGTAGAAATGCAAAAGCGCTCCGGCAACGCTATGGAGTTTATTAACCACGTTAAGCATGATTTATTTCCAGACGAAGTCTATGTGTTCTCGCCTAAAGGGGGCGTGTTCTCATTGCCTGCGGGAGCCACTCCGATTGATTTTGCCTACGCCGTCCATACGGATATTGGTAATACCTGTATCGCCTGTCGAATCAATCGGCGCCTTGCACCACTAAGTCAAAAGCTGGACAGTGGAGACACCATCGAGATTGTCACCACCGCCAGTGCCAAGCCCAATATGAGCTGGCTTAACTTTGTGGCCACTGCCAAGGCTAGCAGCAATATTCGCCACTATTTAAAGCACCAAGCGACAGACGATGCTGTAAATTTGGGGCGCCGCCTACTCAACCAAGAATTAGGTAGCAGTGCCTTAAGCTTAGAGACCATCGACTCGGATCGCTTGGAGGACTATATCGGCCAGCATAAACTGCCCAGTGTCGACACCTTGTTGGCTGAAATTGGTGCTGGTAAACGCTTAGCCTACATTGTGGCCGCCGCTTTGAGCCGAGACACCTCCGACACAGACGGTCATACTAGCGGTATTGGGCCGATGGAAATTCATGGCACCGAAGGTATCATGATTCGTTATTCACGATGTTGCCGCCCCATCCCTGGCGATAGCATTGTGGGCCACCTTAATGCAGGTCATGGTATTGCAGTGCATCGAAACTTCTGTAACAACATTCAAGACATTGGTCGAGACAAGGACAAAACCTTGGCTTTAATTTGGGCAGAAACGGGAGACAGAGACTTCGACGTGTGCTTAGAGATTGAGGTGTCTGCCAGCCGAGGCATTATCGCCAGTCTTGCCACCAGCGCCGCTAAGGACAATGCGAATGTTGAGAAAATTGATGTCAACGAAAAAGATGCCCGTCTTTCTGTAGTTAACTTAGAAATTTCAGTACTTAACCGCGTTCATTTAGCCCAAGTCATTAAGTCTATGCGCAAGATTCCAGGCGTCATTCGCCTTAACCGCACCTAAAGTGCTGACACCATGGACGTAACCCAGCTCAATGGCGTAGGCCCGGCACTTGCGGCTAAACTAGGTAAATTAGGTTTGCATAGAGCCGAAGATCTACTCTTTCATTTACCCAGTCGCTACCAAGACCGAACACGACTGGTGCCGTTACATGCACTCACCCCTAAAATGGCGTGTTTAGTAGAGGGGCAAATTACCAGCTCGTCACTGCAACGAGGCCGTCGTGTGAGTTTACGCGTCAGTATTAGTCAAAATGGGGCAAGCTTGGGTCTACGATTTATGCACTTTCATGCCAACCAGGCAAAAAGCTTTACGATTGGTCGCAACCTCCGTTGCTTTGGAGAACTCAGGCCTGGACCACAGGGATTAGAAATGGTGCATCCTGAGTATGTACTGTTTGATGATGAGCCTCCGGCTTTAGCAGACCAGTTAACCCCTATATACCCGACCACTGAAGGCCTAAGCTTAACGCGTATGGGCCAGCTCATTGCTTTAGCGTGGCATCAATTAGAACAAGGCAGTCTAAAACTAGACGAACTCCTTCCGCGCCAACTCATTACTCAATATCAATTGCCTAGTTTAGAAGAAAGCTTAAGGCAACTGCATTACCCAAATTTACATCAAGACCTACACCAACTGCAAAATGAGGTCACACCCGCAAGGTTAAGATTAGTGCTGGAAGAGTTAATTGCTCATCAACTCACCTTTAAACACGCCAAACAGCAAAACCAACGACTCCCCGCACCGGTGCTGGCGATCAAAAAGAATTTAGAACAGGCTCTTATTAAAAACCTACCATTTCAACTCACTAAGGCACAACAACGGGTATGGCAAGAAGTCGCCACCGACCTAGCCACACCCCTACCTATGGTAAGGATGGTCCAAGGTGATGTGGGTTCTGGTAAAACCGTATTAGCCGCCTTGGCAGCGTGCCGCGCTGTTGATCATGGTTGCCAAGTGGCCGTATTAGCCCCTACGGAAATTCTGGCAGAGCAACACTTCCACAATTTTAGTCATTGGTTAGAGCCTCTTGGTATCCATGTTGCTTGGCTTACAGGCAAACAAAAGGCGCAAATAAAGCGCCAGTCTATGGCGGCAATTACCAGTGGTGAAGGGCAGGTCATTATCGGCACCCACGCCCTCTTCCAAGAGGCCGTTGAGTACCAACATTTAGGTTTAGTTATTATTGATGAACAGCACCGATTTGGTGTAGCTCAACGCCATAGCTTAGTTAAAAAGGCGCCATCCGGAAGTGGACTGCACCAATTAGTCATGACCGCCACCCCGATTCCTCGTACCCTAGCCATGAGTGCCTATGGCGATCTTGACCATTCTGTGGTCGATGAATTGCCCCCCGGCCGTAAGCCCATTAATAGTGTGTTGATCAATAACAATAGACGTGCTGACGTTATTGAACGCATCCATTTAGCCTGTAATAGTGGTCAACAGGTGTACTGGATCTGCCCCTTAATAGAAACCT
>CAWUTT010000103.1:0-16097 GCA_963925635.1 uncultured Pseudomonadales bacterium
TGCCTCGGCCACCTTGCGCCTTTTCCAACACATGAGCACCCGCCTGGATGGACATGCGCCCAGCTACTTCAGACATAGGCGCTAGCAATGGTAAACCACCTTGGGCTGAGGTAATGGTTTCGTAGGCAATGCAGGTTGCGCCAGACGCGATTAAGTCGGCTGTTTGAAGCGCATCTGGAGCAAGATGAAGGTAAGTGAAGAGTAACTGCTCAGGGCGCAGCATGTCACGCTCTGATGCTTGAGGTTCTTTTACCTTAACAATCATCTCGGCCCGAGAAAACACTTCTGCAGCACTGGTCACTACTTCTGCACCCGCAGCAATGTAATCATCATCACCAGAACCAATACCACTTCCCGCCATAGTTTCAACAATCACACTATGACCTGAGTGAATAACTTCTCGCACACTAGCTGGCGTCATGCCTACGCGATACTCATTGTTTTTAATTTCTTTAGGAACACCAATTAACATTACACAGTCCTCTCAGATAACGATTGCTTGATTAGCACCACATCTATGGTGATTGAATATAATGTTATTTTAATACGGTTATTGCGACATTATCTTGCTATCTTTATAATAATGATGATAAAAATTGCATTAAATTTTAAAATAAAGGTGCCTTATGCAACTTAATTCAACTTCATATATAGAACTTGATCACATTGATAAAAAAATCATTAACGCCTTACAGAATAATGCGCGGTTAAGTAATGTAGAACTTGCTGAACAAATTAATCTCTCGCCTTCGGCGTGCCTAAGACGCACCAAATTTCTTATGGATCTGGGGGTATTTGATCGTTTTGTGGGTTTATTAAATCGCGAGTTATTCCATGTTCAAGGCACGGCTTTTATTTTCATTAGTTTAGATAAACAAAGTGAAGCCGTGTTTGCAGACTTTGAAATTGCAGTGGCTCAACTTGAGCAAGTGATGGAATGCTACCTAATGGCTGGAGATAACGATTACATGCTAAAAGTGGTGTATACCGATGCCAAGGATTACGAAGAACTTTACTATAAGAAAATACTACGTTTGCCTGGCGTAGTGGGCACTCAAACGCGGATGGCCTTGCGCCAAGTCCATAGCAATACTAATATTACTGTGACCTAACACGGGCATAAGCGAAGCTTAGCAACTGGTCGGCAATAGACCCAACATTCTGAACATCATTATTACGAAAAGTGTGTCAAGTTAACACTTAAATTATCCAATGTATTTTAGATTGGGTGTAAGATTATGATTTTTCAAACGACGTCGCTTTGCCTTCGCCCTGTTAACTTTTAGATCTGGAACTTATGACACGTAAACCTAGCACTGGCACCACCAAAAAAATCTTATTGTTGCTTTTCATCCTATTGATTTGCATGATGCTCGTATTTTTGACTGATCAACCGATCGACCTAGCCCTCGTTCAGTCTGTTGTGTCTGACGTTAAAGAGTGGCACCAGCAAAACCTGATTGCCTTTGTCGCCCTATTTTTTACTCTTTACGTATTGGTCACTGCTACCTCACTGCCTATTGCCGTGTGGATGACATTAGCTGCCGGTGCTTTATTTGGTCTCTGGTGGGGCTTATTACTGGTTTCCTTTGCCTCAAGCATAGGAGCCACTTTGGCGTTCTTATCGTCTCGATATTGGTTACGGGACTGGGTACAAGTCAAGCTTGGTAAGTACATCCAAACAATTAATACTGGGTTAGAAAAAGATGGGGGGTTTTATCTATTCAGCCTGCGCTTGATCCCTGCACTGCCCTTTTTCGCTGTTAACCTATTAATGGGACTGACTGCAATGAAGGGCTGGCGCTTTTACTGGGTCAGCCAATTGGGTATGTTGCTGGGCACCGCGGTGTTCGTTAATGCGGGCACTCAGTTATCTCAACTCACTAGCGTGTCTGATATATCGTCACCCACCTTGCTCATGTCTTTTGTTGCATTGGGGCTATTACCCTGGATGGCGCGCTTTGCCATAGACTTTTATCAGCGTCGTAAAGTTTATGCCAAGTGGGTCAAACCCAAACAATTTGATCGCAACGTCATTATCATAGGCGCCGGTGCGGCAGGATTGGTGTCGGCTTACATTGCTGCTGTGGTGCGCGCTAAAGTTACCCTTATAGAAACCCGAACAATGGGTGGTGACTGCCTCAATTACGGCTGTGTACCTTCTAAGACGCTAATTAAAAGTGCCAAGGTGGCTCACCAGATTAAACACGCTGATCGTTTCGGCCTTGAGGCGTCCAACCCCAGCTTCAGTTTTAGTAAAGTGATGCAGCGTATACACCAAGTCATTGCTGCCATAGCCCCACACGACAGCATTGAGCGCTATCAATCTTTAGGAGTTGAAGTATTACAAGGCCACGCTAAGTTGACTAGCCCATGGGCGCTAGACATCACTCATGCTGATGGCAGCATCACTCAACTCACTAGCCGGAGCATTATCATAGCCACAGGCGCTGCACCCTTGGTGCCGGCTTTACCTGGCTTAGATACCACCGGCTATCTCACTTCAGACACTTTGTGGGAGAAATTTCGTTACGAGGATAAGCCACCTCAGCGTCTCGTAATCCTTGGAGGTGGCCCCATTGGTTGTGAACTAGCCCAATCTTTTGTTCGACTGGGATCTCAGGTGACTCAAGTAGAAATGCTCGATCGCCTCATGATACGAGAAGACGTGGAGGTCTCCGAATTTGTGAAAGAGGCGTTACAACATGATGGTGTTACAGTGCTCACAGACCATACGGCCTTAAGTTGTGGTGTAACCAACCTAGACGGTAGCCCAGTTAAGTGGCTTGAAGTCGCACACCAAGGCCAGCATAGGCGTATTAATTTTGACCAAATCATCGTTGCAGTAGGCCGGGCACCCAGATTAAAAGGTTTTGGTTTAGAGGAGCTTGGAATTACCACTGATAAAGTGGTGCAAACGAACGACTATTTGGCAACCTTATTTCCCAACATCTATGCCGCGGGTGACGTTGCTGGTCCATATCAATTTACCCATGCTGCCGCTCATCAAGCGTGGTACGCCTGTGTAAACGCTTTATTTGGGCAATTTAAGCGCTTTAAAGTGGACTATCGCGTCATACCTTGGGCCACTTTTGTTGACCCTGAAGTGGCAAGAGTTGGACTTAACGAACAAGAAGCAATCCAACAAGGCATCGCTTACCAAGTGACTCGTTATGGTATTGATGATTTAGACAGGGCCATCTGTGATGGCACTGCCGAAGGCTTCATCAAAGTTTTAACAGTGCCAGGAAAAGACAAAATATTAGGCGTGACCATTGTTGGAACACAGGCCGCTGAACTCATTGCTGAATTTGTAATCGCCATGAAATACAAGCTCGGATTAAACAAAGTGCTAGGTACCATTCATATTTATCCCACCATGGCAGAAGCCAACAAATATGTCGCTGGCGAATGGAAGCGCAATCAAGTTAACCCTAAACTGCTGCTTTGGTTAAAACGATATCACACATGGCGCCGCTCATGATTGACGCTCAATTACTGCCTTTGCAGCGCAGACTGCTGCGGCCTATTGCTGCACATATAGTTACCTTAGGTTTACGTGCAGATCAGGTCACTATCGTTGGCTTTATATTGGGCATTGTCGCCCTACCCCTGTTAGCATCACAACAATATACATGGGCCTTAGTGTTTATTTTGCTTAACCGGGTATTCGATGGCTTAGATGGCGAAGTGGCGCGCCTAACCCAAGTCACTGATCGCGGTGCATTTTTAGACATTGCCTTGGATTTTGTATTTTATGCCTTAATACCCCTAGGTTTTGCACTGGCTAACGTGACTGAGAATGCCCTTGCAGCGACCGTGTTATTAGCTGCATTCGTAGGCACTGGATCATCATTTTTGGCATTTTCTTTGATGGCTCAAAAGCGCAAACTACATGCTCAAAAATTTCCAAGCAAAGGTCTATACTATCTAGGAGGGCTTACCGAAGGGGCTGAAACTATTGCTGTGTTTGTTGCTTTTTGCCTTTGGCCAGACTTATTTACCCCTTTAGCTTACGGCTTTGCGTTTGCCTGTGGCCTGACTACTTTAAGTCGTTGGCTACAAGGTTGGCACCTTCTTGCTGACTAAACCTTACTGTCGACCACCAACATTAGAGACATTCATAATGACAACACTTTTGAACTGTTTACGGGCCACACAACTGAGTAGCATTGTATTAATAACTAGTTTGGGTCTTTTAAGCCCATTGACTTATGCTAGATGCAAAACAGCGGCGTCGAGTTGTAGACCAAGCGCTGGAGCAGGCTCAGCTAAGCGATTTTTACCACAGAAACCCTCAAACCCTCTCAGGGGGTCAGCAAAGTAGAGTGGCGTTAATGCGCGCACTCCTAGCCCAGCCCCAAGCCTTGCTGTTGGATGAGCCTTTCTCTCAACTCGATTTAGACCTAAGGCATACCATGCGTGAATTTTTATTTGACCAAGCCAGACTGCGTCTTATACCAGTATTGTTGGCCACTCATGAGCCAGCAGAAGCGCACGCCGCCAATGGTTCACTGGTAACTTTGCAGCCACAATAGGGTCATACCTGCCACAGGTAAGCTTCATCATGGCCCTACCCCCAGGTTTACAGTAATACCAACATCTCAATAGGCGTCTGACTATACATCTGTGATCTTAACAACAGGGCCAATCAAAACTTGGCTAATTGATCGAGAGGCGCTATTAATCGTTCTTTATTTTCGAACGGTGTTTACGTCTAAATAATGTTTTCTCACATCTTAACTACACGTATGATATCCGCTAGCGTCTGTACCAAATTTTTTCCAAAGGCTTGTTTATGTTTATAACGTCCTACCCAAATTACGAGCCCAGTCATGGGTATATGTCCGAAAAAATCCAGCAAAAGTATATTGCAGCAGCCATACATAAGCAGATACTTCCTGCTGAGGCACACAGAATACCCGAGCTAATTTCTCTGTCAGCTTCTAACAACTTTTCCAAACCCATTCAATTTTGGCAGTTATATTCTGTGTTAGGACGTAATAATATCGTTAGCATAGTTAAGGTTTTTTATACCAAAGTGTACCAACAAGAAACTTGGTTTCGATCGGTTTTTGCGCATGTAGGTGACCAATCTCACCATGTGAAAACTCAGTCTTCTATGTGGCTTGATGTTATGGGTGGCGGTTTTAAATACCATGGCGCTGAATTTAGATTGAACTTTCATCATCAACATAATGCCTTCGAAATAATGAATCAAAAAGGAGCTGAGCGTTGGTTAACACTGATGGTCGAGACACTCGATGAGTGCACCGCCTATATGGGCAAAGATGAACGCGTAAGGGTAAGTATCAATACTTTCCTTAGCTATTTTATGGAAAAATATGCCACCGATTTTGGTTTTAATACTAACGCTACATTTAGCCCAACTAATGCAGCAGTTAAGCGGAAAATTAATTTCTTCAACATGAGCGATAGCGCTATCGAGGCATTATCAGAGGGACAGCTGAGAGACAGCTGAGAGATGCTCTTACTGGACGCAGGGGCGTGACCATTGATGAACACACCAACAAACACCAACTTGTGCAAAAGGCTAAGCGTTTGTAAGACTTATTAATAGGGCCTTACTTCAATCAAAAATACAAAATAAGGAATTTTTTATGACCCCTTCCCCCAAGGGTAATTCAGTAGAGGAAGATCAATCTGGTGCAGTGCAGCGTAGAGAAAAAGGTGAGTTTGTCCGAGGTATTAGTCAATTTCGTAATGCCATAGGCGATGTTGATTTTCCAGCACAAGCAAAGCGTTATCATCTTTTTGTGGCCTTCAATTGCCCTTGGTGCCACAGGGTCACGTTAGCTCGTAACTTACTGGGTTTAGAGGACAGTATCACCATGGATGTTGCTTTTCCAAACCGCACCGGCGAGGACCATCCAGACGGCCCTAATCACTGGCAGTTTGCACCTCAACTTAGCGCCAGCCTAACGGCAGCACCTTTGCCTGAGTGCACCTATGAAACCGCGACAGGACAGAACTTTCGTTTGGTGGCAGACATCTATGCTGCACAGGATTCACAGGAACGCTCTGTGCCCATTCTTTATGACAAAAAAACTCATCGTATCGTGTCAAACGAGAGTGCAGACATTGTGCGCATGCTGGGACATTGGGCACAAGAGCTGGGGAGGACCCTTGCTGATACAGACCGGCCTAATTTATATCCTCAAAGTAAACCATTACAGACTGAGATTGATGCCCTCAACCACGACATTTATGGGGCCATTAATAATGGCGCTTACAAGGCTGGTTTTTCTTCCGATCAGATGATTTATGAATCTGCTTTTAAGGCCTATTTTGACATGCTCTTTGAGCTGGATCAGTTGCTAGCAGATGGGCGTCATTTTTTAACTGGAAATACCCTAACTGAAGCCGACCTGAGGTTGTTCCCTACGCTGTATCGCCATGACCCAGTTTATTACCTGCGTATGAAGTTGAATGCCGCCAAGATACTCGATTATCCCCATCTATGGCGATGGCTCTGCCGCATGTATAGCCTTTCAGGGGTGGCATCCAGTAACTCATTGGTTCACTGTCGACAGGGCTATTTTGGCCGTTCTTGGAATGGCGTTGTGCCGTTAGGTCCTCTGCAACCTATGCCTTACCCTCAAGCCTATGATCACCCCGAACTGGCTCGCTAAGAGCCAGTGAGTGGGCTGGCACAGACTTGACCATCAAACGGCGGGGATGACGCCAACTTCATATTTAATTGATTTCGTATTACTATAACCCCTTTCTGCTTTGAAGCAGCTCAACAGGAGAAATTGTATGCGCATACTTGTTTTTCAACATGTCGATTGTGAACATCCAGGCTCTTTTAGACAGTTTTTGGCTGCTGATGGCATTGAATGGGACGCAGTATATCTGCATCGTGGTGACAAAATTCCAAGCTTTGATGCTTATGATGCCCTTTGGGTGATGGGTGGGCCCATGGATGTCTGGGATCTTGAGGAATACCCTTGGCTAGTTGAAGAAAAAGCCGCCATTCGTCATTGGGTGAAAGATCTGGGCAAACCTTATTTAGGCCTATGCCTGGGGCACCAATTACTTGCCGATGCCCTTGGAGGCACTTGTGGCCCTCAAAAAATACCTGAGATTGGCGTGCTTGAAGTTGAATTAACGGCTGAAGGTAAAATAGATCCACTTTTTAAAGGCACATCCCCTACCCCAAAATGCCTTCAGTGGCACTCAGTTAGGGTGGCACAGGCACCTTTAGATGCTGTAATTTTAGCTACATCTGATGTCTGTTCTATTCAAGCCATGAGAATTGGCTTAAATGCTTGGTCGATGCAATATCATGTTGAAATAGAACCCGACACTGTAGACAACTGGGGGGCAATTCCAGCTTACGCGCAAGCCCTAGAAACGACCCTTGGTGAGGGTGCCTTGTACCATCTTAAGCAAAATGCCAATGCCAATATGAGCCAATGTTTGCATAATGCAAAAATAATTTATGCTAACTTCATGCAAGCCATAGTTTAACTATAGGCCTGTATTGGACTGTATTGGACTGTATTGGCATTAAGGCGATAAACACCCACCTTAAAATCCAGTGAACAGGCGCTTTCTCAAAGTTGGCTACTTGGGGGCTTAAATATAAATGGATGTTTAGCTAGGTGTTTACAAGAACGTATAATCCCTTGCAGCTTGATGATCAGCGTTGCACGCCCTGACTAGTCCCATGAGTCAAGAGAGCCCAGCCACAATAAATAACAACATACTCGACCCCATAAACACGTATGAGGCCATATTTAAGCGTTTAAGTAGCGCCGCTGATAATGTGCCCCGTGCAGATAGTGTTGTTACCGCAAGGGATAAGACTCCCCCTATGACTGCAAGCGTGACTACGGTTGAGCGCTGCACTAATAGGTCAAGCATAGACACAAAAATAGCTTGTCTGTTTAACTAACATCTAAAGTTCCCATTAACCTGCCCGTTTAGAATACGCATCTAGGAAATCGGCTGCCGCCTTACTCCCGCCAGAGAAAGATTTCATGGCTTCTTCATGCAATAAGGTCATTACTTCAGTTTTTATTTCGTTAGCCCGCTCATTGTCTGCTATATCTTCAATATTTCTTGGCCGTGGAATATCAACCTCAATCACTGATCGAGTTGAGGTTGGCAAGTTGGTCATAATTAACAGTCGATCTGCTAGAAAAATGGCTTCATCGATATCCGTGGTGACAAAGAAGTTAGTATTGCGGTCTTCTTCGTATAAGCCAGCATAATATTCCCACATCAGCTCTTTAGACATATGATCTAGACCACGAAAAGGCTCATCCAGAATCATGACTTCGGGTTTATTAATCATTGCCCGAGCAAGTTCGGCCCGACGCTGCATACCACCTGATAATTGCGCTGGGTACTTATCTCGAAATTCTTCCAGTCCCACTTTTTTCAGTAAGAATTCGGCTTGCTCTGATGACGAGTTTGCGTCTTCACCACGCGCACGGGGGCCGTACATAATATTATCCCAAGTCGTCATCCAAGGAAATAACGCAGACTCTTGGAATAACACCAAACGATCTTTTCCTGGACCTGTTATGGGCCTGCCACCAATGGTGATTGAACCTGACGTGGGTTGATCAAAACCAGCAATGAGTTGTATTAAAGAACTCTTGCCACAGCCAGATGGTCCAATCATTACCGTAAGTTTGCCACTTTCAATAGTAAAGGAGCAGTCTTTAATCACTTCCTTAGCAAATGGACCTGCACCAAATGTTTTACTCACATTGGTGGCAATAATTTCGTTACTTCTTTTCGTTGTTAAGGGCTCTGTTGACATGAATAATTCCAGAAGTTAGATTTCAGTTCAAATTAATTTGACCTGAAATTTACAGTTAATGTTTAACGTGTTTTCAACCAAGGTGTAAAAAAGCCACCTAACTGTCTTAACAATTCACTACTAATAAAACCTGCAATACCTATGCTGATCATACCCACAATAATTTGTTCGTAAGATCCACCCACGTAAGAACTCCAAATAAAGAAGCCGAGGCCACCACCAGCACCACCGCTACTGCCACCGCCAGAAATCATTTCTGCCGCTACCACCACTTCCCAAGTAATACCCATGCCAACGGCTGAACCCACCACAATTGAGGGCAAGGTTGCTGGCAGGACTATGCGCCTAAAAATATCTCCTTGACTGGCACCCATCGATTGGGCTGCCTGCAAGTATTGTTTATTAATAGACTTAGCGCCCCCCAATACATTAATAACGATCGTATAAAATGCGCCAAGAAAAGTTACAAAGGCGATCGACATTTCTTGAGTAGGCCAAAAAATAATTGACGCTGGTACCCAAGCCAATGGAGGAATAGGTCTTAAAATTTCAAATGATGGGAAAGCAATGCCGTAAAAGGTCCTATTGATGGCCATATACAACCCCAATGGGATGCCTATCACCATGGCTGCTAAAAAGCCCGCAAACACCCGTAAAAAGCTCATGTACCAACTTTGCCAATAGCTAGGATCAACAATTAGCCCCTGCCAACTGTCTAATACGGCAGTGGGTGGGGGTATTAAACCTATGAAGGGAACACGGTATCCAAATAAGTCTAAGGACCGAGCACCCACCTCCCAGATCAACAGAAAAATCACAATAGCCAGTAAGCCCCGGAGGGTAGCCCTTGCCGAAAATTTACTTTTAAGTTTGTTTAAATTCATTGCTCTACCCTTCTTTCTCACCAGCTTCAAAGGCCTTGCGGGCCTCTTCATTAACCACGACTTTAGCTTCGTTCATAATTTCACGAAAACGTGGGCTTGTGAGTACGCTGTAATCTCTGGGATGTGGAATATCCACTTCAACAATCTTCTTAGGCCTACATGGACGAGAAGACATGATAATCAATCGATGGCCAAGAAAAATCGCTTCTTCCAGATCATGAGTGATAAAAAAGATAGTGACTTTATTCTTATAATAAATTTCTAGTAGCGCTTCGTGCATGACCGATTTGGTTAACGAGTCTAGGGCCCTATAAGGCTCATCAAATAACAACACCTTGGGCTCATTCATTAACGCTCGAACAATTTCTACCCGTCGCCTTAGGCCAGACGAAACCTCACCTGGGAAGGAATCCTCAGTGCCCTCTAAACCTGCATCAATCATCATTTTACGAGCCTTGTCATAAATTTCAGATTTGCTCAGTTTGCCCGCCATCATTGGGCCAAAGGCGATGTTATCTAGATTAGTTTTCCATGGAAATAATGCGCCGTTTTGAAACACTACGATGCGGTCTGACCCAGGTTCAGCTTTTTCTTTACCTGGGCCACATAAAATTTCATCATCTAAGTAGATATGTCCAGAAGTTAACCCATGAAACCCAGCAATGGTATTTAATAAGGTGGTTTTGCCACAACCTGATGGACCAACAATCATACAGATTTCACCTGCAGGGATATCAATAGAGCAATGATCGACCGCCATCACAGCAGCGCCATCAGGGTCATACACCTTAACGACGTCTTCGATTCGGATTGCACCTGTGGTCGGCATTGAATCGTCTTTTGGTAAAGTACTCATTAATTAATCTCCACTCAGTGCAAGTTCACGCACTCTCCATTGCATCATGTAATCACCCGCTACCCGCACCATAGCGCTGGTTGTGTAACCGATAATACCCAAGGTAATCATGCCGATGACTATTTGTGAGTATTGCACCATGATGTAAGCGGTATTTATGATATAGCCTAGGCCATATTGGCCCGACACCATTTCTCCAGCGACTAATGAAAACCAAGCGACGCCGATAGAAATCTGTAAACCAGTGAAGATAAATGGCATGGCTCCTGGCACCACAACATGCACAAACGTCTGCCAGCGACTCGCACCTAAACAGTAGGCTGCCCTACTATATTCCTCGTCAATTGATTCAACGCCGAGCATGGTATTCAGGGTAGTGGCAAAAAAGGAAGCGAGGAAGGTTAGAAATATGACTGGCGTTTCAGAGCCACTAAAAATAATAATGGCTAATGGCACCCATGCAAGCACTGGAATGGGGCGGAATAATTCAAATAGTGGAAAGATGTATTCTCTTAACTTTTGTGACCAACCCAAAAATAGTCCCAAGGGAACACCTAAGGCCGTTGCTAAAAAGAACGCATAAGCAATTCTTCTAAGACTGATACCGATATGCTTATAGTATTCAGGGGTATAAACAGACAGCCCATAGTATGGGTCTTCACTAAACCATTCGGTGAAGACCTCAGTTAGTGCTGGCATGTCTTGAAACCGTGGCAGCTTCCAAACTTCTACTGAGAAGTACCAGAATGAAAGTACACAACCAAAACCAATGAACATTAAATACGGTTTTGGGCTTTTCAACCAAGATGAAATACGATACATCGTCAAATTCATTGTCGTGTTAGATTGACTCATATTATCAAGCTCAAAATAATTAGGTTAATCCTTGAAAGATCCTTCAGATCTATAATCAGGGATAATTTTAAATCGAGGTGCGGCCCTTCACTAGAAAAATGACACTCATGTATTTAGTTAGCACATCGAAGTTCAGGTTTAAATATGGCCCCCACTAAGAAATGTGGGGGCCAATAGCGAGTTGTTAGGGTTGCAAAACTTGGCGTTTAAAATGACCAAAGTTTTGGCTTAAGCTGAGGCCCTAACCTCACTATTAATGCCCGCCGAATTAGCCAGGAAAAGCTGAATCAGGCAGCGCATTCATTTGACCAACAGGTGCAGTTAAGCCACGTTCTTTGAGAATTTCTTCTGTAAAGCGAGTCTCGATTGCATCGTCACGTAGAGTGTCAACCTTGATGGTCTTGATGGAATGCAAGAACGTAGTCGCCGTAGTAATCAAAGCAAGGGCTTTTGGCGTAATAGCAAAGGCCATTTCGTTGCGAACATCTGTACCACCTTGGGCTTTTGGCGTACTACCTACCATGGCCTTCCAAAGTACATATTCATCAAAGCCTGTCGTTTGCTCAGCAGCCATTTTCACGATCGCCATGTTATTAGCTGGGTCAGACATAAACAGTTGAGCATCAAGCTCAGCGTTCAACCACGCTTTTACAACATCAGGACGCTGATCGATTAAATCACCTCGCATATCGATGAAACCGCCGTCGTTCTCGTCGACTGACGCACCCGTGGCAACCTTACGTGCTAAGCCTTCTTCAATCAAACGAGAGGCTGTTGGCTCCCAGATTGCAGCTGCATCTAGCTTACCCGCGCGGAATCCACTGGTGATAACTTCGATGTTTTGGTTTAGATATTCTTTAGGTTTAATGTTTTTCTTTTCAAAAACGGCTAGAGCGAATCGGTCAGTACAAGCGCCTTTTGGAACAGCGACGGTTTTACCGTCCATCCATTGAATCGCTTCATCTGAGTTAGCAAAAGCAGGAGCATCAGTTCTAACTAACATATTGTTACACTGATCTTGCGCTAAGCCTGCTGTCGCTA
The DNA here is from genome assembly GCA_963925635.1 of uncultured Pseudomonadales bacterium. Classification (GTDB taxonomy): domain Bacteria; phylum Pseudomonadota; class Gammaproteobacteria; order Pseudomonadales; family Balneatricaceae; genus Njordibacter. The sequence goes on from CAWUTT010000103.1 coordinate 12,434, forward strand.
CAATACGCACATCTGCTACGCGTTCTTTAGTGGTGGCTACAATAGCAGGCATATCACCCATGTAGCCAATGTGCTGTTTACCAGCTAACATCGCGTTGACAATAACACCACCTGCTAAACCGATTTGGAATTCTACAGTAGAGCCCTTGGGCAAATACTTTTCATAGAATTTCATGCCTTTCATGACCACACCAGACCAGGCTTCCGTGTAATACGGTTGGTAGCCTACAACTAGGTCAATGGGGTCACCCACATTACCAAAGTCAATTTCTGCGGCATTTACAGTAGTGACTGAACCAGCAGCAGCTAGACCCATTACCAGTGCGGCGGCAGTTAGTTTATTTTGAATATTGCGAACCTGAGTTCTCATAATCACACTCCAGATTAGTTATTTTTTTTATTAAATCCTTATATCAATCCAATACCATGACTAAACTTTCTGCACCAGATCGTATGTTATATTTAAACCATTGAAAGTTAATTGTAAATACTTTCAATTCAATTGAATGATTGATTAAACCTATCATCAGGTCGTCAATGAATAAAAAACTTACGCTATTAGGTAAATATTCGACAAAAGTAGTGTTGATTATTAAAACTAGAATGCGTAGGGGATATTTTTTACTGTCCCTTAACCAAAACTAAAAAACACTCTAATGCCTATAAAAAAGTCCCATTTGAAACCAGTTATAAGTTATTTTTAACGATGAAAACCACTATATAAGCTCTTATTAATCAATGTGATACTAAATAAAATTATCCGCAATTTTTAACTAAACTTATCATAGCGGATCTTGTGCGCTGGGATCTTAGATTCAACAATTAGGGGCCTAATGATTGCGTCCACCATTGGGGCTGGACCAGCGAGATAGTGCATCGTGTTGCCACCACCTTCCAATACAGCTGGCAACGCCCGCTCATGAACCATTCCCTCTAAGTAATTTAGGCCATCATCGCCACTGAGCTGTTGGTTGGTGGGTGATTCATTAGAGAAAACTATATTAATGGTCACATGAGCTGGAAATTCTGCCTTGATCGCGCGTAATCTTTCAGCAAAGAACAAATCATTAGGCGTCCGGACTCCAAAATATAGATCCACCCTATTGTTTTTAAAATGATTGACCTGTCTGGCATGTTCTAAAATAGACATTAAACCTGCAATACCAGACCCTCCTCCTATCATAAATAAGTCGTGGCATTCATCGGCATGGAAAGTTGCACGGCCTAATGGCCCAAATACTTGGATCTCTTGATTAGAGCGATCTGCATCGAAGGCCCATTTTGAAAGGGCACCCCGTGGATTTTGCTTAATAATAAATTCAAGGGTGTGGGTATCTGCAGCATAATTCACCATTGAGTAAGCTCTAAACCCATTAACTTGGGGTACCTGCAAAACCATAAATTGACCCGCGTGAAATGCAATCTCTTGAGCCAGTGTCACTTCAAAACGCAAAACGTCTGTTGTGAGCTTTTCATACTGGGTGATCACACCCAAGTGATGTTGTGGCTTGATATCATCATTACGAAAAGCTGCGATTTTTGTAGGTACAGTTAAATTACAGTCAGTTTGAGCAACGCACTGGCACATTAATATTTCACGCTTTACAGCCTTAAAGCGCTCTTTTCCTGGGGCTTCTGGCCAGCCTTCTTCAACGTCCCCTTGGTTAACTCGCGCTTTGCAAGAGCCACACGTGCCAGTGGCACATTCAAAAGGTAGAGGTACACCTGCTCGTAAGCCTGCATAGAGTATCTTTTCCCCGACATTAGCCTCAAACCGATAGGTTTGGGACTTTTTTTCAATCTCGATTAACATCGCTTAACTCCGGTCAACAGTCCCTATTGAAATCGGGCCCTAATAAGTACGTCACGTTAGTATTAAAAAGGATGATGCCACATACTAAACACTAGTCGTCATCGTCAAAGTCATACTCAAGTTCTTCATCGAGGAATACCATCAACTGCCCGTCTTCCTCTTTCGTCTTGTAGATAAGCAATGGCTTTTCGGCTGGACCCATAGGTTCACCCGTTTTCATGTCCCATTGCCATAAGTGTCGGTCACAGGTCATTACGTTGTTGGCGCAAATGCCTGAGTCTTCTAGATACTGTTCCATGTGCGGACATACGGGTGGATAGGCTCTAAAACCGTCGCCAACGTTCGCAACAATAATGTCAATACCATCAATGGTGCATGCTTTTAATTTTTCTTGCTTAACGTCGCTCGCCAGACAAGCTGTTTTCCAGCTCATAATGATTCTTCCTACTTGGGGTGAAATTAAATGGGCCAGTGCGTGCCTTTATCAAGGCGGCGTGTGTCTAGCCGAACTTCGCGGTCTTCAAATTTGACACTATCGCCATCAATTACAAACCTGTCATTATATCTGCCCACTAAAAACACACTGGTGGTGCCCGCGTCAACGTGAGAATTGATACCATCTAACTGGGTTTGGTGAACCGTAAGCGAGCTAATCGCAGTCGCTGACTTGCCGTCCTCCGCTACATCGATTCGGTAGACAACACAGTGACGCCTAAGTGGAGATTCATCACTATTATGCTTGCTTAGCATGCTGGTAATTGACTCCATGTATTCTTTATCACCACCGTGATATTTAATGTCAGCTTGAACCTCTGGGCTATACGCGCGAATGGCATAGTTAAAGTGGTCTGCACAGTTATCGTGCCAAGCTTTCCATTCGTGATCGTCTAGGTGAACACAGGTGTTGTAAATTAGTTCTTTTACTTGTTGTTTTATTTCAGGGTTACTTACAGCCATGACGGCCTCCAAAAAACCTAATTTAATTTTAAAAAAAACCGGTGGTCCAGCTGATTTGCCAGCCCACCGGTAGAGTCGAGGCGCTATTTACTTTCCAGCTGCAGCAGCTCGCTGCGCTTCTTGTTCCTTAAATGCAGGATAAGGTGTGAACTTTTCATCGGGATTGCTGGGCGAACGGTTAAGCAACTTACCCCATTCCTCGTAATAGTGACGCATGCCATTTTCATCATGAATGGTTTCATTCTCGTGACGTCCATGGAGGATTTTACGGCTCTCTGCCATGGGGTGCATCGAAGCGCCCTGGCCCGTTACTGCTAATAAATCTTCGTGCAAATTACGTCCAAATGGCCCCCAAATCGAGTTATGGTGGTCGATGCGGGTTTGCCGATCTTTTTTAGAGTCACTGGCTAAGCCTAGGCCCCTAAATTCAATCATGACCGAGTTGGGGCCTAGGGGTGTCATTAAGTCACAACGTAAGGCTGAGCCACGTAAGTTGAAGTTAACACCAGGGAACATGTCGATCATGTACCAATGGTTAGGTGGTAGGTGTGGAAAGGAAAGTTCCTCACGGGAGTGCGACCCTTCATAATTATCGTACTGCACCTCAAAACTACCTACATTGATATGACCGCCGTCAAAGCCGCTGTTTTTACGTGCAAAGTAAGCATCGTTAAAACCCGTGATGCGGTTATGATAATGCAGATAGTCATGATAGAACTCACAGTTGGTGTCATGCCATAACTTGTAATTGCAAGGAATGATGGCCTTGTGATAATGAAATACCTCTAACGGCTCTTCATTTAAAGAAGGCGCTAAAACGTCAAGTGAACCGGCCGCAAATTCTTCAACGGTCATACCGATGTCATCGTTGAGGCTAACCCAAACAAAGCCACC
>CAWUTT010000104.1:0-12561 GCA_963925635.1 uncultured Pseudomonadales bacterium
CATACCCAGCACCGCGTTAGAGGCCGGCTTTTGATAAAGTGACTTTGGGAATGCATAAGGAAAATAGATAATGCCATTTTGTTCGGCTACAGGGCGAACCGCTGCTGCACCATCATCAACATTGGGGCCCACTACATAATGAATGTTCTCTTGTGCCATTTTTTCCATGCCCGCAATCGCCCGTTTAGGGTCTTTTTGGTCATCAAATGAAACAATTTCGAGGTCATAAGTAACACTACCTATTTTTACACCACCCTTGTCATTAATAATAGCCGCACCTGCTTCCATGGAGCGTTGATTAGAAATACCCCACGACGCCGCAGGGCCGCTGGTCACACCAACAAAACCAATCTTAAGTACCTCATTGGCCGCCAAAGTGATAGGTGAGTATGCACTGGTTAAAACAATGGCCGCGGTCACTAGTGACGCCTTCAGAGCTGCGCATTTCGAAAAGCTATTTACAAACATTAGACATTCCTTACTTTTTGATTAAATTAGTATTAGGTTGAAACATCAGCACTTAATTTGTGTGCCTAATTCTATAAAAGCAAAGTTCGTGCCAATATTAAAAAGCATATTTATTTATTTTTAATCATACATTTCAACAACTTAAATTTTTTAAGTTGTGTTATTCACTAAAAATATATTTAGCGCACCATATTGATCAAAAAATATTTAGACGGTGCACCAAATTGTTCACTATTTCTGGTAACAATCATGATGAACATGTATTTATGACAATATAGACGCCTGTCATGTACAATAAAGGCAATTAAACTAGACATGAGTTGTTGTGTGATGAAAGTATGCTGCTACAAACTTGGGAGGCTAAATTGACTCAATCGACTGCTATGGGCGGTGATGCCTATACCTCAAATCCTGAAGAGCAAATCGTTGTAGACAGTATTTATACAGCTATTATGGAACAACGTATCGCGCCAAAAACCAAACTCAGCGAAGCAAAACTATGTGAGGTTTTTGGAGTTGGACGTATGCGAGTGCGACGTGCACTGTTATTGTTGGCCAGCCAAGGCATTGTTGACCTAGAGTCTAATCGCGGCGCCTTCATTGCTTGTCCTAGCCCTCAAGAAGCCAACGATGTGTTTACATCTCGCATGCTCATAGAGCCCCAACTCGTTCATGGCCTCTGTATTGCAACTCAGAGCCCTGATGTGAGTGACCTTGAAGAGCACATTAAACTAGAGCATGCAGCGCGAGCAGACTCAGATCGTTCGCACATTATCCGGCTCTCCGGTGAATTTCATGTCAAGTTAGCCAGTATTAGTGGAAATTCGGTGCTCATTAGAATCATTAGAGAATTAGTCACAAGGACATCTTTGATTGTTGGCCTGTTTGGCGATAGTGGACATTCCAGTTGCCCCGATGGCGATCATGCAAGCATTTTAGCGGCGATTAAGAAGGGTGACCCGAGTGAGGCTCAAAGGCTGGTATTTGAACACCTGCAACATATCCACTCAGGTTTAGACCTTTCTAGGTCTAAACCCCAGAGGCCTGATCTGGCTAAGGTGTTTGGCATAGAATAGTGGTTTAAATAACCACTGAGTGCAGTAGAGCCCTTTCTGCGCGATGGGTCCTACTGCTATGTGATGTTATAGTTTACAAAAGCCTCAACAAACACTATTAACATACTCTTGCAGTTTTTCTTCTGCCTCACTACCAAATAATATCTCACAGGCCTCTTTTAAGCCCTTGCCGTTCAATAAATCTGCTTGGCGCACTACTAAAGAGATTTTTGATCGCCGACGTAAGAAATCTTCCAGCTTGGTAATCATTTCATACTTTGCCGCATATTCAATTTCGCAGCGAGTGTATTCTGCGCACTCTATTAATAGCTCTGCTTGGCTCTCATCAAGTTTTATGGCGGCGAGAAGTTCCATGGCATTAGCCCCATAACGTCGCCAAAATCGTTCTGATAAGGGCTCAGCTGAATTTTCCCATGTCATGGTATCAAGCTTAATGGCCCGAGCTTGATCGAAAAACTGTTGTTTGGCTTGGTTGGTGGATTCTCCATACCAAGCCATGCCCGAGGGTTTCAGGGTCATGCCAAATTTTTCGACAATCTCAGCAACTTCATTACCCACATTGATGCAGTCAGTTAACTTGCCACCAAAAATACTGATGTATTTTTGGGCTTTGTTAACATCGATGGCGTGTTTACGTGACAGCTTAACCCAGTCCGCTTCCCCACCACTGCCCCCTTCGATAGCTAGGGGACGCACGCCACAGCGCTCGGCAATAATATCGGCTTTAGTTAAGGGTTTAGGCAAGTTAAGCAATTGGTTCACGTTATCTAAAATAAAGTCACGATCGCCATCAGTCACTTCGCTTAATGGCGAATCAACCTGAGTATCAGTGGTGCCAATGCAGGTTTTTTGACCCATGGGAATAACGAAGAACAAACGTCCGTCACTAGCAAAAAAAGCTAATACTTTTTGGCTAGCAGTAATTTGGTCAACAATTAGATGCACACCTTTAGAAAACACATGATGATGATCCGTTGATTGTTCCGTGGTTTCATTATATTGATCAACAAAGGGCCCAGCTGCATTAATTAACACTTTTGCTTGAATAGGGAAGATTTCACCACTCATTTCATCTTGTGCCGTAATATTCCACTGGTTGTCGGTAAAGTCAGCCGCTTGCGAAGACACATAATTAGCCGCCACACAGCCATTATCAAGACTGGAGCGAATAAAGTTAAACACAAAGCGAGAATCATTATCAAACAAATAGGCATCAGAGTATTCGAAGCCTCCTTGGGCATGACTGGTGTTAATAACAGGTTCTATGGCGCTTATTTTTTTGGGTGTTAAGTAGTGTGGTCGCTGGGTATAGAAACGGCCAAATAACCAATAAACAAGGGTCCCCAGATAGACAAAAAATGGTGGGAAACGAAAGCCTTTTTGAATGCAAGTTAAAAAGCGAATTTCTTTAACAGTGGAGGGATAACTCTCCATCAACAAATTTCGGCTTTTACACAGTTTGCTCACTAAACGGTATTCATGACTTTCTAAATACTTAATCCCGCCCCAAGCTAGGTTGGAGGAATTGGAACTAGTGAAACCCGCAAAGTCACCTTTATCAATTAAGGCCACTTTGACACCTTTGGCAGATAACGCTGCGGCAGCCACTGCGCCATTAATGCCCGCACCAATAATAGCCACGTCAAAGGTTTCATTTTTCATTTGGGCAATATTTTGTTTACGCAATAACATCGGTGTTTCCTGATCCATTAATTGCTCTATTGATAGTCCCGAAGGTTAATCCGTAAAGGTTGTACTTAAGACTCATTGCTCGTGCCTCCACCAAACACAAGTTGTGTTTGTGCCGAGGCTTCTGAATTTTCTGCAGAGCGCATCCGAGTCCGTAACTGGCCTGCTTTTTCAAGAATTGGGTAGGCCACTGACGTTAGGTGATAATTAATACGCTTGAGGTCGCGAAGTATGTCAAGTTGCAAGGCGCTCAGCTTTGAGTCGTAGCTCACTTCATCACGCAATTTATTTAAATGAGTCACCACCAATTCCTTTTCACGTTTAACCACTTTATATTTTGAGGCCATTAATTGCCTAGCCATGGAAATATCACCTGAAGAAAATACACTCATGGACAAGTGAAACGATTTTAATACAGGTTGGTATAGATGGTTGATTTCCTCTCGGTCCTGCAGTGACATTTTGGCCCGAGGCATCACTTGCTTATGTGAAATATTTTGGATTAGATCAATGGTGATAATGTCTCCAATGTGTTCTAGGTTGGTTCCAAAATTAATAATTTCAATGCAACGTTTACTCTGTTTTTCAGTCAGTGGCTCCCGCGCGAGAGAGGTCAGGTAGCGTTTAATTTCGTCATCAAATAAGTTGACAATCTTATCCATTGCTTGGGTTTTTTGCGCCAACTGGAGGTCGTTTTTCTTCAGTGCGACAAACGTATTACGCAACATGCGTTCAACGACTTCGCCCATACGCAGCACTTCACGTTCGGCATTAACAATGGCCACAAGTGGGTTTTCAAAGGCCATGATATCAAGGTGTCTGGGTTTAATTTCGTCTGGCTCTTCAGGGTCTTCGGGTAACAGACTAGCTGTGAGCTTAGCCATGCCATTAATTAACGGGAAACACAATACTACCAAACCAATATTGAACAGCATGTGAAAGTTTGCAATCTGACGCCCCTGACTCATATCCCAAGTGGACAGTAATTGAGCAATAACATCGGTAAATGGCAAACAAATAGCAACCCCACAGATCCGAAAAATCAGGTTACCCAAGGGCGGTTGTCTGGCCGAGCGATTCGCTCCTAGGGTGGCGATAAAGGGCGGTAAGGCACCCCCAATATTAGCACCTAATATAAACGCAAACGCCACTGAAGTGTCGAGCGCACTAGTACTGGCTAGGGTTATTATTAGTAGCACAGTGGCGAGGCTAGAATGGGCAGCCCAGGCTAAAATGGCAGCGAATAAAACAGCTAATATTAAGTCTTGGCCTAAAGCTACAAAGATTTGCTGAACAATGACAGATTCACGCATGGGCATTGAAGCGGCAAGGATGAGTTTGAGCGCGAGCAACATCATGCCTATACCCAATACTAAACGCCCTACTTCCTTGCCGCGACCACTTTTGGAGTAGCTAAATAATGCCACCCCAAAGGCTAACAAAGCCGGCGATAGGGCCGATAAATCGAAGGTCAGTAGTTGGGCCACCAAAGTGGTACCCACATCAGCGCCCAAGATCACCGCTAAAGCGCTGGCTGCGGTCAATATACCTTGGCCGCTAAATGAGGATGTGAGTAAAGCAGTGGCACTGCTACTTTGCAGCAACATAGTCACCCCAAGACCCGCACCAAAGGCATGATAATGATTTGATAGGCTTTTTCCGAGCACACGACGCACGTCGTTACCCCAGCCCTCAGTGACAGCAATACGCACCATACGTAAGCCCCATAGCAACAAGGCTACACCACCAATCAAGTTTATAAGGATTGTCGTACCACTAATTTTCTATTACTCCTTGTTTATAAAATGTTTAGATTTTTATAATAGGTAATCTATGGCCACATTATTGATATAAAAAATTTGGCGCTAGACCCACACAGTGACCCAGTATGTGGCTGGCTTGGTTAGTTTTTTCAAATTTTGTCTACTAAAGCAAGCCTTGCCTTTTATTGGTCTTGAGAGACTAAATACCTTATTTCTGCAGTTTGATGGTGCGTTAAAGAACGATGTTTATTGGGGGATATCCCGGTGAACAAAGTGCTCAAAATTTGCAACATGTCTCCATGGGAAATGAGTAAAATGACTTGACCTTGGTATTGCGCTTCTAACTTAACCAGCACATCGACACCCCGTTGAAGCACTGTTTGAGGATGCTCCACGCCATCATTAAACTCTTCTCCCGCTTCATCCCGTTGCCAGATTTTTTCATAATGCTCGGCTGACATACCATCCCAGTCCCCAAAAAAGCGCTCTCGAAGGCCCACCTCTTGCTCTGGCTCTGACAGGTTCAAAATTTTGGCTGCTAAGCGAGCAGTTTGCAAAGTTCTCAAAAAATCAGAACACACTATCTGAGTGATGGCTTCTCCACTGAAGCCCTTTATAGAGCTCATAATTTGTTGTGAACCCAGCGTTGTCAGGCCAAAGCGTTCACAGCCTATTTTAGGGTCGCTTACAATCACGCCACTGACATTAGCCTCGCTTTCGCCATGCCGCATTAATAGGTAATTATTCCTAAAACTCGATTCATTTATTAAAGGTTTCAAAACTTTATCTCAAGCATGATAGGTTGATGGTCAGAGAGGTCAGTAGAGCTGTCAACATGAGCTTTTATAGGATGTCCTGCAAGCTCACTACTGAGCCAAAAGTAATCTCGACAGTGACCACCCTGTGGCCACTGAACTCTATCGAAGATGCCACAGGTTGCAGGCTGAGGCTGATCTGGCTCGACCTGTTTCCAAGTATCAATCCAACCACTCTCTATTTGATATTGATAATGGCTTCCGTTGGTATCAAAATTAAAATCACCACACAAAATCCTTGCTGACGCCAAATAGCCCTCTTGAAAACAACCAGGGCCTGCAGCTTTGGGATGCCTAAGGTGAGACAAGCGATAGCCTTCAATAGTTTGCAGATGTTCAAGCTGCACCTGGGCTTCGTTACTGTCATGGTAAGCGAGGTGAGTATTGATAATACTCAAAGGGCCAATAGTTGAATCAACACAGGCTTCAATGGCCACCCTGTGCATTTGCCACTTTTTAGTCACGGCAGGCTGGGGCAGCTGATGTATCTTAAAGTCTAGCAGCGGACCCTTGATGAGTGTTAAGTTGCCGAATTCTTGTCGATCACTGGCATTTGCCGTGACACTTGGCCAGCTAAAGCCAGAGCCCCAAAGGGCTCGATAATCACTGAAATACCCTTGTGCTAATTGATATTGGTCTGGCTGATCCTGCGTACAATAATCAGGCATGTGCCGCGCGACTTCTTGCAAACAAATAATGTCAAAGTCGCCCAACGACTTAATGTAATCTAGTGTGCGGATGAAATCAGACCCCTCGCTCACTGACTTACCGTATTGAATATTCCACGACAATATACGCATTTATTTAATACCCGCATGCATAAATGACTGAATAAAGCGACGTTGAAAAATTAAAAACAAAATCAATAATGGCCCAACCGCTATAAGTGTACCCGCAGAAATAACGGACCAATCAACCCCAGACTCTGGCGCACCAAAGATGGCCATACCCACAGTTAAGGGCCGGCTAGCCTCGGTATTAGTCACTACCAAAGGCCACAAGAAGTTATTCCAATGGTAACTCACAGACACTAAACTAAAGGCCAAGTAGGTTGGAAAAGCCAAAGGTACGAATACCTTCCAGATGATGCCAAGACCCGACAAACCCTCAACCCGGGCTGCATCTTCAAGCTCTTGTGGTACCGTTTTAAAAGTCTGTCGGAGTAAGAAAATTCCAAAAGCACTGGCCAAATAAGGTAGCCCGACACCCAAATAGCTATCAATTAAATCTAGCCCAGCCAGCGTGCGGTAGTTTTCGACAATGAGTACTTCTGGCATCAGCATAAGCTGCGTTAATACTAAAGCAAAGGCAAAACCTCGACCTGCAAATTTTTCTCGCGCTAGCGCATAACCCGCCAGCGTGCAAAGAAAGAGTTGAGACACCAGAATTAAGCTAGTAATAACAACAGTATTTAACATATAACGAAAAAAGGGAGCTTGGTCCCAAGCCGAGACAAAATTTTCAAAAGTTAAAGGTGCAGTTAGTGAAAACTGAGTCGCATATTCAGGCGGATGAAATGCAGCCCAAAATGCGTACAGTAGGGGTAATACCCACAGCACGCCCAATACATAGGCTGATATTTTAGAAAAAGTTTGGAACCAAGGAGACATAACTTTTACCGGTAGTGAATTTTACGATCAAGGAGTAGCATTTGCACCAAAGCAATCACAGCTAAAGTGGCTAACATGACCACGGTTAAGGTTGCTGCATAGTAGCTATCAAGGAAACTGAACGCTGTTTCGTAGATGTAATATAAAAGCAGGTTACTTTCATTGTTAGGCCCACCTTTAGTTAAGATAAATAAGTGATCAACCAGCTTAAAGGCATTTAAAATGGCATTAATTAATACAAAAAGCGTGGTTGGCATAAGTAACGGAAAGGTGATCTTCCTAAATATTCGCCATGCACCAGCGCCTTCCAATCTTGCTGCAGCAAAGAGCTCAGGACTCAATGTTTGTAATGCAGCGAGGTAAAAAATCATGAAAAATCCAGCTTCTTTCCAAATGGTCATTACCATTAAGCTAGACAAAGCAAGGTCAGGGTCTCCCAGCCAGTTAGGGCCTTCGATACCAACCAATGCAAGTAACTGATTAAACAGTCCTATATGAGGGCTATAAAAAAATAGCCAAATATTAGCCACGGTAATCATGGGCAATATAGTGGGTGTAAAAAAGGCTAAACGCAGTAAGCTGGTGCCGCCAATTTTACTATTAACCCATAGCGCCATAATAATGGCGAGTGCAATCGATGTAGGTACAGTTCCAATTGCATACCAGAAGTTATTTTCGATAACCTTCAAAAACACAGGGTCTTCTAACAGCATCTGATAGTTTTCAAGACCCACAAACTGACTAGGAGCCACATCGGACTTAGCCCAGGTAAAACTACGCCATATTGATTTGAGCGTGGGCCAATGAGTGAACGCTATTAGAAACGATAGCGCTGGTAGCAATAGCAGCCAAGCTTTTAAGTTAAATCGATTGTGCATATGTTTACTAGTCAGTTTAATGATTAAAGGTTTAAATTGGGGCCGACAACATCAGCCCCAAAAACTTCCTACTTATAGCGACGCAGAATTCGCTCAGCTTGCTTTTGAGCATCTGTGAGGGCTTCTTCTGCTGAAGACTGTCCAGTCAGTGCAGCTTGAATTGCGTCGTCAAGAAACTTACGTACACGTCCTGCTTCATGAGTAGACAGTTCTGCTGTGGCATGCGTAAGCTGGTCACGGGCTACTGCAGCTGGTGGGAAAGTTTTAAGGTAAGCCTTAAGTGTTTCTGTTTCGTAAGCATTTGGACCAACACCCATATAACCGGTTGATTTAGACCAATGAGCCGCTTGCTCCGCAGACGTCATAAACTTAACAAACTTTAATGCAGCTTTCTTTTCTTCATCGGTGGAGTCTTTGAAGATATAGAAGTTACCGCCGCCAGTAGGTGAACCAAGCTCTTTATTGCCGGGTAGTTTAGCCACGCCAAAGTCGAAATTGGCTTTGTTTTTAACGGTGGTTAAGTTACCTGTGGAGTGCCACATGATGGCCGTTTTCTGATCAAGAAAGTTTTGACGTAAAGTGCCCCACTCAATCATACCTTTGGGCATCATGGCGTGCTTATTACCAAGATCCTGCCAATACTCTAACGCTTCAACCACACCGGGCTTATCAAAGTAAGTTTCAGTACCTTCTTGGTTCATTAACACTTCACTATTTTGTTTAGTTAATGCACCAAACATCCAGTAGGGATAGCCTGTTGATGGGATCATTGCTCCCCATTGCTGAACTGTTCCACTGTCATCTTTTGTGGTTAGCTTCTTACCCATGCTGATGAACTCTTCCCAACTGGTAGGTGGCATCTCAGGGTCTAAGCCAGCGGCACGAAACATGTCTTTGTTATAATACATGACGATAGTAGAACGCTGAAAAGGCACGCCCCAGGTTTTACCATCCGCTTTGCCATTCTCCATTAGAGCGGGGTAAAAGCTGTTGAGCCATTCACGCTCTTCATTGGTACTTACCACATCATCAAACGCTACAATAGCCTCAAGGTTGCGCAATTCGTGGAGATCAATCGAGAACATCACTGACAGTTGGGCTGGAGAGCCACTTTGCAATGCTGCCAGTGCTTTTACTCGTGCGTCGTTGTAATTACCCGCATAAATTGCATTGACATTAATGTCAGGATTTTGGGCTTCAAACTTGTCTACCATGCCATCAACGATTTTGGTTAATGAACCACCCACTGCCACTGGATAGTACATGGTCAGGTCGGTGGCCGCCGTTGCTGCAGTGCTCAATCCTAGGATTGACGCCACACCAACAGTGGTTAGGTATTTAGATAGTATTTTCATCGGTAATATTCCTCACTATTATTTTTTTACTTTAATAAGTTACTTCAACTTCAAAAAAACGTCTTAGATTAGATCGAAAATTTATGTTCGTTTTCTAACGCCCAACGAACGGCTAATCGCTGCTGGGGCGCAAACATTGCGTGTCCCGGATAGCGAATTTTGATTAATTTTTGGTCCTCTCCCGCTGTGCTAACATCGGCAAGCACGATGGTATCGGCGCCATGGTAATCACAACTAACAACACTAGCGGGCATACCCTCTTCAGATATTTCGATATGCTCGGGTCGGATACCCCGACAAAGCTCACCAGACCCAATAATGTTCATTGGCGGACTGCCAATAAATTGAGCGGTAAAAATTGTCTTGGGTTTGCTGTATAGGGCTTCAGGCACATCAACTTGCTCAACTTTGCCGTCGTTCATCAACACGATTCTGTCAGCCATACTCATGGCTTCTACCTGATCGTGGGTCACGTAAATAACCGACATGCCAAGCCGTTGTTGCAGCGCTCTAATTTCTGTACGCATTTCGTTGCGCAGTTTCGCGTCTAGGTTTGATAAGGGTTCATCCATTAGACATAACTTAGCTTGGGCGACAATGGCTCTGGCTAAAGCCACACGCTGACACTGGCCGCCAGAAAGTTGACCTGGTTTTTTATGTAAATGGTCACCTAGCCCTACCAGTTCAACCACTGAATCAAGACGCCGTTTTTGCTCATCTTTAGGTACTTTTCTAGCTTGCAGGCCAAATAAAATATTTTCTTTCACTTTTAAATGAGGAAACAGGGCGTATGATTGAAACACCATTGCCAATTTGCGGTCACCGGGCGAAAGCTGGGTAATGTCTCTACCGTCTAACTCGATGCTACCCTCATCGGGTACCTCTAGGCCCGCAATCATTTTGAGTGATGTCGACTTACCACACCCTGAAGGCCCAAGCAGGGCAACAAACTCACCTTCGTTGACTGTAAAACTGAGCTTATCAACAACTTTTAAATCGCCATAACTACGCGATATTCCATCAACTTTTAACATGATAAAGATTCCGAACTGGATCCAACTTCTATGATTTCGGATTCAAAGTCCTTGCAGGTCTGCTTATAAGGTTCTGATAAAGAATCCATGATTAAAATATCAATATCGCTGAGAGTTCCTGTAACCACGGGGGCATAGCGATTAATTTTACTGTGGTCGGCAACAAGTATGCGGGTCTCACTATTTTCAATAATGCTTCTAGTAATACTCGATTCCTCTGGAGAGAAATCGAGCAACTGACCCTTAGCACTTAAACCACCCACACCAAACACACCGTATTGAATATTAAACTTATTAAAAAATGCAGTGGTTTCAGGGCCCATCGTATCCTCATCACCGGGCCGCACTAAACCACCGGCTAAATAGGTTTGAATGTTAGGGCTATTGCTTAAGGTCAGGGCCACGTTAAGGTTGTTAGTGACCACGGTTAAACCTGGGTGGTCTAACAAGGCCAAAGCCACTTGCTGGGGCGTGGTGCCAATACCTAAAAAAACACTACTGTCTTGTGGCAACAACGACACCACCTTGTGGGCAATACTCTGCTTTGCAGCAAGGTTCATTACGGTGCGATTGCTAAAGGAAATGTTGTGGTTATTACCCGGCAGGCTAATACCGCCATGGACCCGCCGCACGTGGCCAAGCTGGCTTAATTCGTTAAGGTCTTTTCTGATAGTT
Source organism: uncultured Pseudomonadales bacterium (assembly GCA_963925635.1). Classification (GTDB taxonomy): domain Bacteria; phylum Pseudomonadota; class Gammaproteobacteria; order Pseudomonadales; family Balneatricaceae; genus Njordibacter. Next base: position 11,364 of record CAWUTT010000104.1, read on the forward strand.
TGCACAGACACATCAAACATAGACGTAATTTCCATACTGGAAAGCACGCCATTGGTGGCGTGTAATTTATCAATGATGCGTTGCTGCCGGCGGGATAAAGCCATAATATTTGGTGAACTCAATAATTTATCAATCTAGCAATTACTTTCGTTAGAAACAATAATACACTTCGTTTGTGCAATATGTCTATACCGATATTATACATGCGAAAGTATGACGACAGTGTGACCGTTTAAAAAAAATACTAAAGCACGCTAAGTTAATGGGCTTTTTATAGCCCTAGAGGTTAATCGTTAATTGGATACCGCTTAGGCAGGGCACAGAACGTCAGGCGAAGAACAACAGCGTAGGAAACGACATCTATTTTAAAAAAATCGTTAAGGTGGTTTGGTTAACTCTGCTTTGAAGGCTGAAAGGAGGAACGGCGCTCCCCCTCCCCCATCAGATTTAATTAAGGTTTAATACTTAAATATACCAAGGCTAGAGTTAACCTAGGATTCAATACTGGCCTTGTTAAAGTCGCTGGCGTCATGGCGCTCTTTGAGCTGGTCTTCCTCAGGGCCCCAGGCGAGGTTAACCCGTTTACCCCTGATGACGGCTGGCCGTTGCTGAATTTGCTCTGCCCAACGCACAACATGGGTATAGCTGGTGACATCTAAAAACTCTGCCGCTTTGTATAACTCACCTAAAACCAAGGCACCGTACCATGCGAAATTAGCCATATCAGCAATGGTGTATTGGTCGCCACAAAGGTATTGATGCTGGGCCAGTTGCTGGTCTAGCACATCCAGTTGGCGTTTGACTTCCATGGCATAGCGGTTAATGGGGTATTCTAATTTTTCCGGTGCATAGGCATAAAAATGCCCAAAACCACCTCCCAAAAATGGCGCGCTACCAATATTCCAAAACAGCCAAGACAAGCATTCTGCTCGTTTAGGTGAGCCAACTGCAGGCACAAAGAAATTAAACTTTTCAGCCAAGTAAAGCATGATTGCGCCCGATTCAAATACGCGTATGGGTACTTCACCACTGTAATCTATTAAAGCTGGGATTTTTGAGTTAGGGTTAATGTCTACGAACCCACTACTGAATTGGTCGCCTTGGTTAATGTTAATCAGCCAAGCATCGTACTCGGCGCCATTAAGGCCCAATTCTACTAACTCTTCGAGCAGCACTGTGACCTTGCGCCCATTGGGGG
>CAWUTT010000105.1:0-3831 GCA_963925635.1 uncultured Pseudomonadales bacterium
GTATGAGGATGAACAAGTGATTGCAAGTGACCAAACATTAGAACACGACTTTATGCACTGGCAGTGCTTGAGCCGCCTGTTTGCGGCGCGCCAAGCGGCTGGCTTTCCCTTAGACGAAGCCAAGCCACTAGTGTGTTACGGTGCAGAGGGTGACTTAGGTGTTGAGCTAACCATCTTAATTCTTAAGCGCGAACTGGACCATTTGGTTGCTCAGTATAGGCACAATGCCAAAAAGACAGTGGACCCCATTGAGCGCTTTGAATGGATCGTGAAGCAACTGTCGGCTGATTATTATCAAAAAGCCAGCAGTTTCCAATCGACTATGACCGCTCTTTGCCCAGTAGAAACGCCTTATGCCCAAAAGTTGTTGGACCAAGGTGAGTGCCGCATGGTGTTCCGAGCTAGGGGTAATGGGTATTGGGTGCCGGCACAGGTCACCCAGTTAGAACCAGACGACATTCGTGCTCAGTTTACCCAACTTCATAATTTTCACTTTAACCACAAGCAGCCTCAGCCCAATGTGATTTTAGGCTTTGAGCCTGATTGGCAACGCGCCTACAAAATATCGCCTGAAACCACACAGGACTAAACCTAAGCTAAGCAACCATACGGGCCAATTAAGGCCTGTATTGTAAGGGGTTTTGCCGCTCATTAAGGCGACCTCACCAGTGATTTCTGCCCGCTCGTATAACGGCGCCATATGCGTAATGTGGCCAGTGGCATCAATTAATGCAGACACCCCACTATTGGTGGCCCTAACAACGGGCTTGCCATTTTCTAAGGCACGCATTTGTGCCATTTGTAAGTGTTGCCATGGTGCTAATGAGTGCTCAAACCAAGTGTCGTTGCTGACGGTAAGAATAAGTTGGGCTTGTGCTGCTTGCTGGGCCACCAGTTGTGGGTAAGCTATTTCGTAACAAATATTGCCAGCGATGGCGATATTTTGGGTTAATAGCCCTTGCTTCTGGGAGGGTAATTTAAAGGCCGACATGGGCAAGTTAAAGAAGTCTATGGCGCCCCTTAACCAAGATTCTAAAGGCACATACTCACCGAATGGCACCAAGCGTTGCTTATAATATGAGCCGTCCTCCGCACCAAAAGCCATCAATCCATTATAGTAATCGGCACCAGCACGAGTGCTTTCTCGAATCACTGTGCCACTGATGATTTGGGTATTGTGTTCTTTAGCAAGGCGTTTGAGGGGCTCGAAGGCGAGGGTCGTTTTGTCCCAATAGGTGGCCACGGCAGTTTCTGGCCAAACAATTAGGTCGCTGTCTAAATGCAGGTATGATTGTTTAAAATAATAGCCCAATGTAGGGGTTAAGGTTGCTGGCAACCACTTGCTCTCTAAGCTAATATTGGCTTGCAGTAAGGTGACTTTAAGGGGCTTTTGTGAGCTGGGTTGGGTCCATGAAATACTGCTTAGACCGTACCCTGCAGCCCACAAGGCCAAAAGTAGCGTTAAGCGGTAATGCCATTTAACCTGCACACCAAAAATCAATAAACTACTGACTAAAAATAATAAGGTCACCCCATGCACGCCTAAGATGGGGGCGAAGCCAGACCCATAAGTGTCTAACCCAGCATAGCCTAGGTACAGCCATGGAAAGCCTGTGAGTAACCAACCTCGCAATAAGTCTAGGCTAATCCAAAGGCCTACAAATAATAAACTGGGGTATTGATGGTGTGGCTTAAAAGCAAAAAATAGACCGGCAAACAGCGCATAAAATAGCCCCAAACCAGCACAAAACAAAAACGTGAGTAATGTGGCCAGCAGCCAGTGCGTGTCACTGTGGTCTACCATGCTCACAAACACCCAGCTAACCCCCACACCAAAGTATCCTAAACCATAGGCAAAGCCATTCATAATGGCGTGTTGGGTATGCTTGCTTTGGTTAATGCTGTACCAAAATAGCACTACACTGAGCAGGGCTAAAGGCCAAAAATGGATCGGTGCAAGGGCCAGAGGAGCTAAGGCGCCAGCCATCAAGCTGACCCCTAGGTTAGTTTTGAGGGAGTGGCTCATTAGCATCGGTGCTAACCGTATTAACTTGCATAAGACGGATGCGTCGATTATCTGCAGCCAAAATAAGGAAGTTGAGATCGCCTACTTGTATGCTTTCATCTTTGGCGGGTAAGTGGCCGAACTTCTGGGAAATAATACCGCCAATGGTATCGAATTCAGTCTCGTCGTAGTAAGTGCCAAAGTGTGCGTTAAAATCTTCAATGGTGGTGAGGGCCTTCACTAAGAAACCTTTGTCGGCGAAAGGGCGTATGTTGCCATCATCTTCTTCGGCATCGGTCTCGTCTTCAATTTCACCTACAATTTGCTCTAACACGTCTTCAATGGTCACCAAACCTGCCACACCACCGTATTCATCTAGCACAATAGCCATATGATAACGGTTGGTACGAAACTCGTTGAGTAAAATGGAAAGACGTTTACTCTCGGGTACAAAAATAGGCTTACGCAACATGGCGTTGAGGTCAAAATCATCCATTTGCTTGGCAAACGCAAGGGGCAATAAATCTTTGGCAAGTAAAATGCCTAACACTTCGTCGGGTGACTCACCAATTACAGGGAAGCGTGAGTGAGACGTTTCGGTAATGGTTTGCATGAACTCTTGGGTGCTTTGATCGGCCTTCACCACCGCCATTTGGGGCCGTGGCACCATAATGTCACGCACTTGCATGTGTGACATTTGTAAGGCGCCTTCAATAGTGTCGAGCGCTTCACGATCAAGTATTTGGTCTTCTTCAGCTTGGCGGATCCTTTCTAGCAGTTCTTCTTTGGTGCTAGGCCTGTCACTGAGGAAAAAAGACAGTTTATCCAGCCAGGAGCGTTTGTCCTGACCGTTGGTCGACGCGTCGTCGTTCATAACGGTTGTGTGTTCCTAAAAGTTAATGAAACCAATTTATACCCTTAGCTGCTTTCTTTAGCAATGTAAGGGTTGGCTATATTGAGTGTCGCTAACAGCTGGCCTTCTAAGGCTTCCATGGCCTCAGCTTCTTGCTCTTCAATATGGTCGAAACCCTGCAAATGCAAGGTACCGTGAATAATTAGATGGGCCCAATGATCCGTTACATTTTTATGCTGCTGAGCGGCTTCTTGAGCTAACAATGGCGCATTGACAACCAGGTCGCCTAAATAACTCACTTCGCCTAGCTCGGCCGCCATTTGCGCAGCTAATTCTGGGTCTTCAAAGTGAGGTTGTTCAAACGGAAACGACAGTACATTAGTGGCTTTGTCTTGGCCACGATATTGTAAATTTAGCGCATGACTTTCTTCATCATCAACCAAGCGGATGGTTATTTCGGCCGCAGAATCTGGTGTTTGCAGAGCCAGCTTGGTCCACTGTTCCAACTGAGATAAAGTTGGTAATTCACTGCTCTGGCTAGCAACTTGTAGATCTATGATCATGGGTTTTTATTTTCAAAAGCATCATAGGCATCAACAATGCGCTGCACGAGCTGGTGGCGCACGATGTCACCCGATAGAAAATGAGTAAAGCCAATGTCTTCTATACCATCCAATACTTCAATGGCATGTTTAAGACCTGATGCCGTGCCTTTGGGTAAATCAATTTGGGTGACATCACCGGTAATCACCGCAGTAGAACCGAAGCCAATGCGGGTGAGGAACATTTTCATTTGTTCACGGGTGGTGTTTTGACTTTCATCCAAAATGACAAAACTATCATTTAGGGTTCTACCGCGCATGTAGGCTAAAGGTGCAATTTCGATGATGTTTTTTTCGATCATACGCACCACAGTTTCAAAGCCCACCATCTCGTAAAGTGCATCGTAAAGAGGGCGTAGGTATGGGTCGAT
>CAWUTT010000106.1:0-3315 GCA_963925635.1 uncultured Pseudomonadales bacterium
AAATGCCCTCGGTGGTGGCTTGTACCTGTGCAATACCAATGGCAGCGTGATTAAGCCCATTATCCGCAATGGCCATTTGAGCGCTATTGGAAAGCGCCATTTTTTCGCCACCAAAGCCTTAGCCTTAAGTGGCATTGATGACATTTTACACGGCCACACCTGTGCTGGCTGCACGCCCTAAAGCCAGGCTTTTATTTCACTCAAAAAAGCAGGCCATAGGTCCTATACGGAGTATGATCAGCTACACCCTTGGGCGTTTAATTAGATGCGATGTATCAACGACAAGGTCAGCCCTGCGGTGCTGTTTAGTTAGATTTAGTGTTTATATATGCTTATTTAACAATAACTATAGTTCAATCCGTATATTTTGCATGGCGGCCTGTTTACAGCCACATTAAAACTCATTTAAAGCTCATTTTTAGGTATAAGATTTTTGACAAGCATAAAAAAACCCGCCATCAGCGGGTTTTTTATTCCAGTTACTGCAACACCAAATTACTTGGTTGTGCGAGCACCAAAACGCTTGTTGAAACGATCGATACGGCCGCCAACGTCTATATTTTTCTGCTTACCCGTATAGAAAGGGTGGCACGCCGAACAGGTGTCAATGTGCATGTCTTTACATAGTGTAGAACGTGTTTCTACAACGTTACCACAAGAACACGTCGCCTTAATGGCTTCGTACTTAGGATGGATATCTTTTTGCATGGGAAATAACCTCAGGGTTATGGCGCCGCCACTTGATCTATTGCCAAGCACCGCACCGGTCAGAAATCTTAGTAAGATTTCTTTCAAATTAGCCCGCCGACAATCGGCAAGCCATAAAAATAGAGGCGAAATTCTACCAGACAGCTACAGATTAGCAAGCCTTTTTAACCCTGCTAGCCATACAAACCATCAAATCATTAGTTTGTATGGGTAAAGCACCACAAACACAAACACTTTGGTGTAGGATAACCCCCTAACCCACTTGCCTCTAGTGTTCAACTTTTCAGTGCCTATGTATTTACACATTGCCCTCGCCACTGGCCTGCGCCAAGCGTTTACCTATTTAGCGCCGCAAAAAAGTGAAGACTCACGTTTACCACAAATTGGTTTAAGGGTAAGGGTCTCTTTTGGTCGCAGCGAAAGAGTGGGGCTCATTGTGGGTATTAATTCAACCACCGAATTAGACCCTAGTAAGCTCAAGCCCATCATCGAACTATTAGATGATGCACCCCTATTGCCCCCAGAACTATGGCAACTAGGGCTGTGGGCGGCCGATTACTACCAACACCCGGTCGGTGACGCGCTAATGCACTTGTTGCCCGCGAAACTAAGACAACCTATTGCTAACCAATTGATTCAGCTCAATTGGCAAATTAACCCTGTGGATGCCGAGTTTGGCAGAGCCAAAAAACAACAAGCTGTATGGCAAAAAGTTAATCTGTTGGCCCCAGAGTTCAACCTCAGCCAGCTACAAACCATAGGTATAAAACCGAGCCAACTAAAACCATTTTTGGATAAAAACTGGCTCACCACCAGCTATCCTAAAGCCCAAGAGGTGGCCTTAAAATTGGCACAAAAGGGCTTGGAGCTTAACCCAGAACAAGCACAAGTTGTGGCACATTTGGCCCAAGTAACAGGCACCTTTAGTTGCAATTTACTCAACGGCATTACCGGCAGTGGTAAGACCGAAGTGTATTTCCACGCCATTGCCCACCAATTACAAGCGGGCCACCGAACCTTACTGTTGGTGCCCGAAATAGGCCTTACACCACAATTATTGCAGCGCTTGGAACAACGTTTTAATAACCGCGTACTGGCACTGCATTCAGGCCTGACAGAGCACCAGCGGCTAAACGCATGGCAACAAGCTGGCTTGGGGCAGGCTGACATCATTATTGGCACCCGCTCCGCCCTGTTTACCCCCATTCCCAATTTAGGCCTCATTATTATTGATGAAGAACACGACCAAGCCTACAAACAACAAGAAGGGTTTCGCTACCATGGTCGTGATTTGGCCATCAAGCGAGCTGCTGATGCCAAGATTCCTATTGTGTTGGGCTCCGCCACTCCCTCATTGGAGAGCCTCGCAAATGTGGCACGGGGCCGATTTAACCAGTGGTTATTAACCCAGCGAGCAGGCTCAGCCAGCAGCCAGCGTTATGAGGTCATTGATTTACGCAACCAGCCCCAACAAGCAGGGATCTCTGAACAATTACAGGCTATGATGCAGATCCAGCTAGATTTAGGCCATCAGGTGCTACTCATGCTCAATAGACGAGGCTTTGCACCGAGCCTACAGTGCCAGTCTTGTGGTACCACTGCGCAATGCCCAGCCTGCGATGCCAATATGACTCTGCACCGCCGCCCTCCTAGACTGCATTGCCACCACTGTGAGCACCAACAACCCGTGCACTTGCATTGCCCCCAATGCCAGAGTCACCAATTAAAACCTTTAGGTCAGGGCACCGAACGCACGGAAGAACAGCTTAATACACTCTTCCCAAGCACCCCAGTTCATCGCATTGATCGCGACACCACCCGTAAAAAAGGTAGCTTAGAAAGCATGTTAGAGCAGGTGCATGCGGGGGAGCCTTGTTTATTAGTGGGCACCCAAATGCTGGCTAAAGGCCACCATTTTCCCAATGTGACCTTGGCTGCTATCTTGGACGCTGATGCGAGTCTGTTTAGTAGTGATTTTCGTGGCCCAGAGAAGCTCGCTCAATTACTAGTGCAAACTGCTGGGCGCGCAGGCCGTGCCCAAACCCCCGGTACAGCGGTGATTCAAACCTACCAAGCAGATCACCCCACTATTAATACTTTAGTGACCCAGGGGTATAACGCCTTTGCAGAGCAAGAACTGATTCACCGCCAACAAAGTGGTTTACCTCCAGCGGGTCACATGGCCTTATTTCATGCGCAGGCAAAAGATGCAACACAGGCCTTTGCCCTGCTCAACTGGTTAGCGCAACACGTGCAAGACCCAGCACTAGAGCCACTCACCAAAGCCTTGCTTATGTTTGGCCCTATGCCTGCTTTTATGGCCCGCAGAGCCAATTATTATCGTGCCCAACTGCAACTTCAGCACCCTAACCGCAAACAGTTGCAGCAATTGTTACTGCAATTGTGTAACTTACTAGATGAGCATCCAGCGGCCCGTAAAATACGCTGGAGCCTAGACATAGACCCTCAAGAACTGGGATAATTACGAGTCATCCCTACGCAGTTTGTAAGGCCTCACTTGGAGGCCACATTTAAACCTTTTAGAAGCCAAAACACCGTCATGAAGCAACACATTGCAGACCTTATTCAACACGCCATCGATGCCCT
>CAWUTT010000107.1:0-7266 GCA_963925635.1 uncultured Pseudomonadales bacterium
CATACCCAACTGGTCCATGTGCGGGCCTTAGGGGCATACGAATTACTCGGAGAATCTTTAGACGACGCCGCTGGTGAAGCTTTCGATAAGGTCGCTAAGATGATGGATTTAGATTACCCAGGGGGTCCCATGGTGGCTCAATTGGCCTTGCAGGGTGAGCCTAAGCGGTTTAAATTTCCGCGTCCCATGGTGGATAGGCCTGGTTTAGATATGAGCTTTAGTGGTTTAAAAACAGCCGTGTTGTATGCCATTCAAGACATTAAAAAACAGCAGGGGCAGTTGACCGAGCAAGACAAAGCCGACATTGCCGTTGCCTTTCAACGGGCTGTGGTTGATACCTTGGCGATTAAGTGCCGGCGTGCCCTGCAACAGACCATGCTCTCGACTCTAGTCATGGCAGGCGGAGTCAGTGCTAACTTGGTATTACGTGAGAAGCTGGCAGCAGAAACCGCTAAACTGCGGGCCAAGGTGTATTACCCGCGGCCAGAATACTGCACAGATAATGGCGCCATGATCGCTTATGCGGGGGCACAACGTTTGGCTGCTGGCCAATCCGACGACCTGACCCTTAAAGTAAAGCCCCGTTGGCCGTTAAATGAACTGCCACTGGTGACGCAATAACCACTGGATTAGCATCTAAACAAAGAGAGTTGGCAATGGACACAGTATATATACATGGGTTAAGCGTAGACACGGTCATTGGTATTTTTGACTGGGAGCGTGAGATTCGTCAAAAGGTAGTGTTAGATATAGAAATGGCGGTGGATATCAGCCCTTCTGCAGCGACTGAAGACATTGATCGGACGGTGAGTTACAAAGATGTATCAGATCGATTGACGCAGTTCGTAGAACAAAGTGAGTTCTTACTTGTGGAAACCATGGCAGAACAAATTGCAGGCTTAATTTTGGCTGAGTTCGCCGTACCTTTTGTGCGTATTAAGTTGGGTAAACCCGATGCAATTGCTAATGCCCGTGATGTCGGCGTCATTATTGAACGTGGCCAAAAGCCCACCTGATGACTTACGTCTACTTAGGTTTAGGGGCCAATATTGAGCCCCAAGCAAGCCTTAAAGCAGGCATTACTGCACTAAGATCAGCTTTTAGCCAAGTACAGCAGTCTCCGGTTTACCGTGCCCCAGCAGTGGGTATGGAGGGGCCAGATTTTCTTAATATGGTGGTGGCTTTTGAATGCCCCATGAGTCCACCACAACTGATGCATTGGATCCGTACTACCGAGGCCAAACATGGCCGTCAAAGGCCTGTAGGTGGAGATCAAAGACCCAGTAGTCATGGTTTAGACATGGATCTATTATTGTTTGGCGACTTAGTAGATGCAGCGGCTAACCTACCTCGGCCAGATATTTTAACCTGTGCCTATGTTTTGCATCCATTAGCAGATTTAGCGCCAGATCTAGTGCACCCAACAAAGGCGCAAACGATGGGTCAACTCAAAGCTAGCTACCAATTCGACCAAATAGTGTTGCCCACCCAATACCAGTTCTGATGTTCTAAACTACACATCGATATATGGCTGCTTGATATTGCTGGTCTTAGGTGGTCTCACTAAGTCTCAAAGGGCTGCTATTTGGGCTTTCTTCAGCGCCTCACCGAGGGCTTTGCCAGTCAGGCCCTGAGCAATCAGGGTGGCAGGTTTTACCCTGTGTATGCGTGCTAAATCATCTAAAATGTGCTGCTTTGGTGAATGCCAACCAAACAAAGGTTCTTGGGTGTGGGTAATGGCTTGGCACAGGGTCAATAGAGGGTCTAATGAGTCTGTGTGGCGCATGAGGCCAAGACTGCTAAGCAGCAGGTATTTTTGCAGGGCATCTAATTCAGTATAAGCGCGTAATTGACGCTGGTGGTTGCTAGTAGCAAGGGCCAAGGCTTTAGGGATATTGGGGAGCTTTATTTGCGCTGCAAGGTCTTCAATTTGAGGCTTATTGAGTTGATATAACACAGCGGTGAGGCGTAAATCGGTGCTGGTGGTGGCGGCGCTTATTGTCTTTAGGGTGCTGAGTGCTTGTGGTTTACGGCACACTAATTCTGCTAACACGGGCATTAGCTCTTGCAGTGCACCACACGTTTCCAGTACTTCAAAATACACCCATGGGCTCTGGCTGCTTAAGGCTTTTTGGGTTTCTTGCCAAATGCGTTCTTTAGCGAGTGTGGCTAGTTCACCAGAATTGCTGATAATCACCAGCAAGGCTTTGGTTTCGGGGGCAATGGTAAAACCTAAATGATGCAGGTGGGCGGCAAAACGAGCCGCTCTTAACACCCTTAAGGGGTCTTCACTAAAGGCTTGTGACACATGGCGAAGAAGCTTTGCTTGTAGGTCCTGTTGGCCGCCATAGGGATCAATTAATTGGCCGTCTGGTGCTTGGGCGATGGCATTAATTGTTAAGTCGCGGCGCAGTAGATCGTCTTCTAGGGTCACCTCTGGGGTGGCATGCACTTGAAAGCCTTTATAGCCTTTGCCTGCTTTACGTTCTGTGCGGGCTAGGGCGTATTCGGCCTTACTTTTTGGGTGTAAAAATACTGGGAAGTCTTTGCCCACTTGAGTATACCCAAGGGCAACCAAAGCTTCAGGTGTGCTGCCCACCACCACATAGTCGCGCTCTTTGACCGCGAGGCCAAGTAGGCTGTCACGCACGGCACCACCGACTAGATAGGTTTTACTGTTGGTCATGCAAGGTCGATCTCATAGGGCGTTGCAGTGCTCTGGAAATTGCACGCAATAAGCGGTAAAACCACCTTCTAAACTATACACCTCATCAAAGCCCTGCTGGGCTAAAAAGCCTGCCGCTTGAATGGAACTGATGCCATGGTAGCAGCAAACAATGATGGGTTTGTCCATGTCTGCATCACGTAAAAAGTCTTGCAACGTGTCGTTATCAATACGTTCACTGTTTTTAATGTGATGATTTTGGTAGCTATTAATGTCACGGATATCTACTAGGTAGGCACCTTGGCTCACCTTGTCCATAACGTCAGCGGGGGCAATGGGAGTAACTTCAGACATATTTTATTCCTGTATGGGCTAAGTGGCAGTGTAGAGCTTGTCAGTTGTTTGTGCAATTTTGTATTAGCTAAATCTAATTGTAATTATAAGGGTTCAGGGCTCAGGTTGATGAGGTTATGCTTTGTCACAACTTACACTAAAGCATTGGCCGTCTTCTAAACGCATTAATTTAAGGTGGCCACCCCAAACACAGCCCATGTCGAGGTTAATTACATTCGCCTTGCCCGTTTCACCTTTAAGCGCTGCCCAGTGACCAAATACCTGCCTTGCAGTGACCGCACTGGGTCGCTCGAACCAAGGAGTTAATGGTGCTTGTTGATCATTAGTGTTGCTATCCAACTTGCCGTTGGACATGAAATCTAATTGACCCGTAGGGGTGACAAAGCGCATACGCGTAAAATGGTTAGTAATGCAGCGCCAGCGTTCGATACCTTTAAGGTCGTCGTGCCACAGGTCGGGCTGGTTGCCATACATGCCCGCAAAAAAAGATGGCGCCCTATCGCTTTGCAATAGCGCATGCAGTTCTTGGGCATGTTGTTGAGCTTGGGCTAAGCTCCAGCAGGGTGGAATACCTGCGTGGGTCATTACCGTGTCGAACTGGGCATCGTAGTGCAGCAAGGGTTGTTGTTGTAGCCAAGTTAATAACAGTTGCCGGTCGTGAGCAGCAAATATGGGCTGTAAGGTGTCATCGGGTTTAAGTTGTGCATCCGCAGCATGCAAGGCCAGTAGGTGAAGGTCGTGATTACCCAGTACCACCTTGGCGCGCGCGCCTAAGGATTTGATGAAGCGCAGGGTCTCTAATGAGCTGGGTCCGCGGTTCACTAAGTCTCCTGCCACCCATAGGTTATCCTCGGCAGTAAACCCCACTTTATCCAACAGCGCTCTAAGCTCGGCTAAACAACCCTGTATATCACCTACTGCGTAACTAGCCATAGTCTATGCAGCGTTAATGCAGAGCGTTGGGATAAGACAGGGTAAACGAGGGGATAGGTGCAGAAAACTCGTGGCCATCTGCAGCGATCATGCTGTATGAACCACTCATACTGCCCACTTTGGTTTCTAATACGGTACCGCTGGTATATTGGTGTTGCTGGCCTGGCTCGATGATAGGTTGTTGCCCCACAATGCCTTCGCCAGAGACTTCTTGAATTTTACCATCGCCATCTGTAATGATCCATTTGCGGCTCATCAGTTGGGCACTTTGAATGCCACTATTGGTGATGGTGATCCTGTAGGCGAAGACGTAGCGATTACGGCTAGGATCAGATTGCTCTGCAAGAAATTCTGTTTTTACGCCGACGTTAAGGTCATAATTATTGCTTAAAGTGCTCATTTTTTGGCTCTAGCTCGATGTTTGTGTCAATAAATTACTAATGGCGACAAATTCGCCCACGGTTAAACGCTCTGAACGAATGCTAGGGTCAATCCCCAAACTTTGCAACTGTTCGTCACTAGCAATGCCTTTTAGGTTGTTACGTAAGGTCTTACGACGTTGAGAAAAACCACTTTTTACCAGTTGCTCAAAGTGCTTAAAGTCGTGTGCCGTGTGAGGTAATTCTGTATAAGGCGCCATGCGCACGATGGCAGAATCTACTTTAGGCCGAGGCTCAAATGCCTCGGGTGGAACCTCAAATAGACTATCTACACGACAAAAATACTGCGCCATAATACTCAGGCGGCCATAGTTGTTGGTACCCGCTCCCGCTGCCAAGCGCAACACCACTTCTTTTTGCAGCATAAAGTGCATGTCGGCAATTAGGTCGGTATAGCTTAGCAGATGGAAAATTAAAGGGGTGGAAATATTGTAGGGCAGGTTACCGACGATACGCAGTAATTTGTTGTCAGTGCTAAGGCTGCGAAAATCAAATTGCAGCGCATCAGCCTCATGAATACGGAGATTGTTGCCATAACTGGCAAATGAAATACGCAGATGAGGCAGTAAATCACGGTCTAGTTCGACCACGTCTAAGTGTCCAGCTGACGCCAACAGATGCTCTGTGATAGCACCAAGACCTGGGCCAATTTCAACAATGTTTTGATCTGGTTTAGGCCGAATGCAGGCCACAATGTGGCGAATAATGCCTTGATCGTGTAAAAAGTTTTGACCAAATCGCTTACGCGCTTGATGTTTTTTTGGGGTCTGACTGGCCATAAAAATCTCGAATGTGGGGCAACCTAGCTAGTCATACAAAGGGCTAATGCGCTTTGTGTGGCTTTTAATAGGCTGCTACTTTTGGCTTGGCCGGTGCCGGCTAAATCTAAAGCGGTGCCGTGGTCTACCGAGGTACGGATAATAGGCAAACCCAGAGTAATATTCACGGCATCGCCAAAGCCCGCATATTTTAGCACGGGTAAGCCCTGATCGTGATACATCGCAAGAATAGCATCTGCTTTTGCTAAATTTTGAGGGTTAAATAAGGTGTCGGCAGGTAAAGGACCCACAAGATTTAAGCCCTCGCTGCGTAATTGCTCTAACGTAGGGATAATGACATCTAGCTCTTCCCTACCCAAGTGGCCATCTTCCCCGGCGTGAGGGTTAAGGCCGCACACATAAATACACGGCTGGCCAATACCAAACTTTTTCTTTAACTCGGCATCCACAATGTGCAGCGTTTGGCTTAGTGCGAGGGGCGTAATAGCCGCAGGCACGTCTTGCAAGGGCAGGTGAGTGGTGGCTAGGGTAACGCGCATGGCATCACACGCTAGCATCATTACTACTCGGTCTACCTTGCAGCGGGTTTGCAAATATTCGGTATGGCCACTAAAGGCAGTGCCGGCATCATTGATAATGCCTTTATGCACGGGGGCCGTCACCAGCGCGTGAGCTTGACCATTGAGGCAGGCGTCACAGGCTAAATTAAGAGTGTTTAATACATAGGCGCTGTTGTCAGTATTCAAAACCCCAGCCTGACTTGCAACCTGCAAGGGCACATGCAACACCTTGAGTTGGTTGGCAGCGGTGGGCGTCATCTCTTGTTGTAGACTGATCGAGCAAAAGTCGATGGCCAAGCCTAATTGCGCTGCCCGATCTTGCAGTAGATGTATATCTGCCACTACCACGATCTCAGCCTGCTGCAGTGCAGTGCTGGCTTGCCCTGCAAGGGTTAAGCATAATTCTGGGCCAATACCTGCAGGTTCTCCTGCAGTCACCAGTAGTCGCTTCATGGTTAGCGAACCTCTATATAGGCTTGATTGCGAATTTCGCGCAACCAATTTTCTAGCTCGTTAGCAAATTTACTGGCGTTAATGGCTTGTTTAGCCTGATATCGCAGGTTGGCTTGGCCAACGTCTTTGGTGCGTCGTTCCACCGCTTGCAGTAAATGCCAGCCTTGGGCGCTTTGTATAGGTGGGCTCAGTTCTTCTAAGGCTAAAAGGTCCAAGGCTGTTTGTAAAACGGCGGGCAGTTGATTGGTGTTAACCCAGCCTAAATCACCCCCACTAGGGGCTGAATTGGCATCGTCGCTAAAGGTACGGGCAAGGTCATAAAAATCTGCACCTTCAACTAAGCGTTGATGGAGTTCGTTAATAAGCTCTTGGGCTTGGCTGGGTGAACGAATTTCATTAGGCAAGATCAATAGGTGATTAGCTTTGGTTTGAGCCACGGTTTGAATGCTCACGCCACGCTTATTGATTAGCTTAATCACATGAAAACCACTGCCGTTGCGAATGGGTGAACTGACCTCTCCTGTGCTCATGGTTTTAATGGGTTCAGCAAATAGCTCGGGTAACTGGCTACCTTTACGCCATCCGAGGTTACCGCCTTTTAATGCGTTGAGGGCGTCAGAGTGGGTTGCAGCAACGCTGCTAAACTCGGTGCCTTGCTCCAAAGCACTGCTGATGGCATTTAATTTTTCTTTTGCTATCTCAAGTTCTTGGGCATCGGGCTGGGCGCTTAAACTGATTAAGATATGGCCAATTTCATATTCTGTATCAGCCAATTTCTGACCTTGGTTAGAGGCTAAATAGCGATCTATCTCGTGCTCA
The DNA here is from genome assembly GCA_963925635.1 of uncultured Pseudomonadales bacterium. Classification (GTDB taxonomy): domain Bacteria; phylum Pseudomonadota; class Gammaproteobacteria; order Pseudomonadales; family Balneatricaceae; genus Njordibacter. Next base: position 7,004 of record CAWUTT010000107.1, read on the forward strand.
CTAATACGGATACGGCGGTTAACAGACGAGGCTTGAATTTCATTAATGGTTAATTCTTGGCGAATTTTGGCCCTAAACTGCACCATAGTTTCGCCAGTATCGGCAATCGCTTGCGCAAGTTCAGGCAGTGACAAGCCATTATTTTTGGCAATGCGTTCTATCGCTAAATCTAGGCTAGGGTCAGCAATGTAGACGCCTTTTTTTGTGGCCAACTGCAGCTGCAAGTTTTCCATAATGAGCTGATCTAACGCCTGACTAGTCAG
>CAWUTT010000108.1:0-12343 GCA_963925635.1 uncultured Pseudomonadales bacterium
AAAGATGGCCACAAATGACATTTAAAGGTAGCTTTAAATTTACCTCAGATAACACTTGGGAAAAAATAGAGGCTTCAGCCGTCTGAGCCAAGCAAAATAACTAAAACCGCTTTAGCCGTGCCTGTGCTCCAAAAAAAATAAAAAAACAAAACAAAACAAAACAAAAAAGCCAAGTTCACCTGCAGATCAAACATAGATTTTGTTAATCTTGTGGGCCATGAACGATGACACCTTCTAAAAAAATACTAGGCCGCAGCCATGGGCTGGGCTGCTGAAGCAAACAGAACACTCGGTTTACAATTTACTTGTTTACCATGAGCGGTTTGATGAGCAGTTTGATGGGGAGTTAAAAAACTTCAAAATCTGTTGTCTCGGTCAACCATGAAGCAATAGATTTGGTTATTTTAGCGTTGCTTCACCTAGCTTAAAATCCACAAACTTTTCAGTCTCTTGTTATATCTTTAACGATCCCATGTCAGTAGACTTTAGCCTTAACATTATAAAAATTCTAGGACAAAAAATGCACATCAGAAAAGTAATTGTAGGATTAACGCTCGCATTACTCATGGGTAATAGCATGGCAGTGACCGCTAATTACGAAAAGGGCTTTCAAGCTTTTCAAAAAGGCGTATACAAAGTGGCTTTAGCCGAGTGGGTGCCTTTAGCTGAGCAGGGCGACATAGATTCGCAAAATACCCTGGCGGCGCTTTACAAATTTGGCTTGGGTGTGAAAAAAAATCCTGAGCAAGCGGTAAAATGGTACCGCTTGTCAGCGGAGCAAGGTGATGCAGCAGGCCAATATGGTTTAGGCACCATGTATGCCGCCGGTGAAGGTGTACTGCAAGACCACGACGCGGCTTTAAAGTGGTATAACTTGGCAGCCGCACAGGGCGATGTGGCTGCTCAATTTAACCTTGGAGTGATGTACGATAATGGGCAGGGTGTGTTGGAGAACGATGAGACCGCAGTAAAATGGTACACCTTATCAGCGACACAGGGGCTGGCTGAGGCGCAAGCTCATTTAGGCGTGATGTACCAATATGGCAATGGCATTGCTATAGACATGGATCGCGCCTATATGTGGTACAACATCAGCGCCTATGGTGGCAATGAACTGGGTGGTAAAAATAAACAGGTCCTCGCCACTGACATGGACACTGCGCAAAAGGTAAAACTACAAGACCTGTCAAACACTTGCTTAGCTAGCAATTATAAGGATTGTTAATCCTGCAACCTTAAACTAAACGGCAGGTTGTAAGGCATCGATTAACTTAAGTTGTAGTAATCGTTCTAAAGGTTAGGTTAATTCTTGCAGAGTGTATTTTTTTAGAGGGTGGCAAGCGATGCAACCAATGGGTTTGTGTTGCGCCTTTCATCACTAACAAACTGCCGTGTTGTAACACCGAAGCATGGGTTGCTTTGGTGGTTTTATGTTGAAACATAAAGCGCCGTTCTGCACCCAAACTCACCGAAGCAATAGCACCGTTGCGCTTTAACTGCCTTTCGCTGTCACTATGCCAGGCCATTCCTTCATCGCCATTATGATATAAGTTGAGCAGGCACGAATTAAATGTCTCACCACTAATGGCCTCTACTGTATTTTTTAGATTCAGAAGTTCAGGTGTCCATGGTAATGCTGACCGCGTTATCTTGGAGTAGGTGTAATCAAATGCTTGGCTGGCATACCAAGCCACCTTACGTTTGGTGATCACTTTTTTATTAAAGATGATGGCGGCGTCATTTTTCCAGGCAATATTATTCATTAAATAAGCTAGAAAATAATCTGCAGTTTCAGCATCAAGCACGATACCATGATAATTGGCTTCACCGTCTTGGGGCAGTAAATTGATGGGTGGGTCTAATAATTGAGAAAACAAGTTCATATTAAACGGTTCTATGTGCAGGTTATTTCACGCTTAAAGTGGGTTAATTAATAGCTTAAACGTATATTCAACTGGCTTTGTAACCACTGTACTTTTCAACACAGGCCAATGCAAGTCAATGCAAGTTGCCCTATCTATAAGTCAAACCCCAATAAACAAGCCTTTCACCAGCCTGGTGGTTTGGCACCTACACCTTAGTAAGTCTATGTGTCTTTTAAAACTGGCAAAGTACCCAGCCGGGTCTACACTTAATTAAACCACAGGGCCCAGTAAATTGGGCAAAACACCAAGGTTAGCTTGTAAATGGAGGCGTTAATTGAAAATGACTATGAGGGTGGTGTTAGGGTTACTTGCAATCGTTGGGTCGACTTGGGGTTTGGCTCATGAGCAAAATAAAGACTATTACCACGGCACAGTTTCTGGTTATGATTTTCATGAATATCATCTGCAACTTATTAAAGGTGACCGGCTTACTGCAGTCCTTAAAAGTACTAAGTTGGAAGTGATTATCTTTAAGCCCATTGCAAAAATATTAACCAATAATGAACCTTTTAAAATAGAACAAAGTGGGGCATACACCCTAAGAGTATTAATGCCTAGAGTCTTTGCGCGCCGAAAACTGCAGCTTGATTACCAATTGTCACTCACGATCGACCGCTAGTAATAAGCCAAATAACGCCCTCATATAATGTGTTGGTCACTAAAGCATGGATGCTTTAGTGACCAAGTTGGGTTATACCTTCTCAAGGGCTTGTTCAATATCGGCAATGATATCGCTAACGTGCTCAATGCCCACAGAAATTCTCACTAGGTCCTCTGGCACTCCTGCTGCTACCAACTCTTGAGCATTGAGTTGCCTGTGGGTAGTTGATGCGGGGTGACAAGCCAAAGATTTAGCATCTCCAATGTTAACCAAGCGTAAAATCATTTCTAGAGCATCAATAAAACGGCCACCCGCTTCACTACCGCCGACTACACCAAAACTCAATATGCCTGAAGCCTTACCACCACAAATTTTTTCACAGGTGGCTTTGTAAGGGCTATTTTCCAAGCCTGCATAGTTGACCCAATTAACTTTTGGATGATTTTGCAAAAACTGAGCAACAACTTCTGCGTTATCACAATGACGCTCCATACGTAAGCACAAGGTTTCTAAGCCTTGCATCAACATAAACGAACTATGGGGGGCAATTGCAGCGCCAGTATTTCGTAATGGAATGACACGACAGCGGCCTATATATGCAGCTGCTCCCAAAGCTTCGGTATAAATCACCCCATGATAAGACGGATCTGGCGTATTGAGCACAGCAAAGCGATCTTTATGCTTTACCCAGTCAAATTTACCAGAATCAACGATCATACCGCCCACGGTTGTTCCATGCCCGCCAATGTACTTAGTCAAAGAATGGATAACAATATGGGCCCCGTGCTCTATGGGCCTGCACAAAACAGGAGTCGCTACAGTATTGTCCACCATTAATGGTACACCGTTGCGTTCTGCTATTTCTGCTAGTCGGGTAATATCCACAACATTGCCTGCAGGATTGCCTATTGATTCGCAAAATATTGCTCGTGTACGACTGTCGATGTGCGCTTCAAGGGCAGCGTAATCATCGTGCGAGGCAAATCGGGTTTCAATGCCTTGGCGGGGCAAGGTATGCGCAAATAGGTTGTAAGTGCCGCCATACACTTGGCTAGTGCTTACAATATTATCTCCTACTTCACATATACACTGAACTGCATAGGTAATAGCGGCCATACCAGACGCTACGGCTAAGCCCGCAATCCCACCTTCCATAGCAGCTATGCGTTCTTCCAAAACTGCTGTTGTTGGATTGGTAATACGCGTATAGATATTGCCGGCAACCTTGAGGTCAAATAAGTCAGCACCATGCTGAGTATTATCAAATGTATAAGAGGTCGTTTGGTAAATAGGAACGGCTGCTGCCTTAGTGGTTGCTTCAGATGTATAACCATGGTGTAAGGCTAAAGATTCTAATTTCATTACAAATTTCTTTTATTTTATTAATGGAGCACCGAGTATAACCAATTTCTTATAACTAAATAAGCTATAAAATACAATATTATAGATATATTCGTTATATGCGATATTGTATTGATGACGCTGAGTCATTTAATGTGACCTATCAATGCAATAAATAGGGGCTAGCCAAGCAGCATGTCGCTACCCTATTACATTCTGTTTGCACTAGGCACTACTTGTTGCATTGTAGAGTAACAAAAACCGTTTTTTACTATTAATCGACGACCCATGTTAAGTCCATTTAAAGGCTGTACTAAGGTCATGCTTTCGCGCACAACAAGATAATGTCAGGACCCATAAAATTACCTTTATGAAGATGCTTTTTTAGACGCAATGTCCTTGTTAGTGTCGCAACAAGCATGTATGTTGAGGCCTTAGATTATGTTTATAGCAGGCCTTTTTTTTTTTGTTTTTTCACTCCACTTCGCTCCCATCAGAAACCACTATTCGCTTTAAAGCAGGGTCTATTGGTGATAAAAACCAACAAAAGGTTCTTGAGGCTGCAGTGACCGTTTTTTCCCGTAAAGGCTTTTCGGGTGCACGCATTGATGAAATTGCAAAACAAGCTGGCATGTCAAAAACCAATATGTTGTATTACTTTAAAACCAAGAAAGAGCTTTATCAAGCCGTCATAGTTTTAGTACTTCGGCACTGGCTTGGTTCTCTGGGGCAATTACACAGCGATGATCAACCGATAGAGGTGATTACCCACTATATTTCAAAAAAGATGCAGTTGTCTCAACAGTATCCTGAGGCTTCGCGTCTGATTGCTATGGAAATTATAGCAGGGGCCCCTATTATTGAAGATTTCTTGAAAACTGAGCTGCATTCATGGGTGAAAGAAAAAGGTGAAGTGTTTTTGTTGTGGCAAAAAGAGGGTCTCATGGCTCCCATAGACCCTGCCCATGTTTTCTTTATGATCTGGGCTTTAACCCAAACTTATGCCGACTTTGAGTCACAGATTTCTGCGGTGATTAGACCAACAGATTACGATAGCGAAATATACCCGCCAGCCACTGTCTATGCTATTGAAGTGCTGGTGCGGGGGCTTGACCTGAAAGCACGCTTGTAAGCGCTATGATCGTACCCCTTTGATGGTTTTCAATAGCCATCTGCATGGCTAAAGCAATGTTTTTGCAGGATCAATCAGAGTGGGGCGCCCTGGCAATTGAAGCTTAGTATGGCTGGCGGGTGTTTGCGCAATCACCTTGCCTTCGCGAAACACCATTAATCGTGTAGCTTTTAATCGTATGGCCTCAATAGGGTCGGTGGCCTGCAATAGCACCATATTAGCCGGTTTGCCTTCGACAATACCGTAATTTTTCAAGCCCATAATGGCTGCAGAATTATAAGTCACCGCATCAAAGCACCATGTCATGTCGGCTCGGCTCGACAACTGTCCTACGTGTAAGCCCATGCTCGCCACATCAAGCATGTCTGCACGACCCATAGAATACCATGGGTCCATCATGCAGTCGGAACCAAAACCAACATTAACGCCTGCGGCCTTAAGTTCAGGCACTCGGGTTTGACCACGGCGTTTAGGGTAGTTGTCGTGGCGACCTTGTAACATAATATTGATGAGCGGATTGGGGATGGCGTGCAATTCGGCTTCGGCTAGCAGCGGCAGTAGCTTGGAAACATAATAGTTATCCATAGAATGCATGGAAGTAAGGTGAGAACCTGCCACTCGGCCTTGTAGACCCAAGCGCAGGGTTTCACTGGCTAGGGTCTCGACATGGCGACTAAGAGGGTCATCTGATTCATCGCAGTGCATATCCACTCGCAATCCCCTTGCAGCAGCCAACTCACATAGAATTTTAATGGATGATGTGCCGTCTTGCATGGTGCGCTCAAAATGAGGGATACCACCAATCACATCAACCCCCATATCCAAGGCTCTAATAAGATTGGCGTGGGCCTTTGCATCACGTAACAAGCCATCTTGTGGAAAAGCAACCAGCTGCAAATCTAAGTAGGGGGCCACCAGACGACGCACTTCAAGCATTGCTGTGACACTTTTTAACTCATCGTCACACACATCAACATGGCTTCGAATGGCGCCAATGCCCATAGTTACGGCAAGGTCGCAATAATGCATGGCGCGCTTGATAATATCATCCACGCTTTGTTTGGGTTTTAATTCTCCCCACAAGGCAATACCTTCAAGCAAAGTGCCAGAGATGTTCATGCGGGGCTGGCCCAGGGATAAGGTAGAATCCATATGAAAATGAGGGTCGACAAAGGGTGGGCTTAGCAACTGACCTTGTGCATCTATGACCAAGGTGGCTGACGCTTGCAGGTTGGGACCAATTGCAGCGATAGTGCCGTTGGAGCAACCCACATCAATATTTTTGCGTCCATCTTGTAAGCACGCATTTTTAACTAAAAGATCAAAATTCATTAACGTTGTCCTTTGAACCACGGGGTTAACAAAGCCCTTGGGTATTCTGCCCGTCGAGCTACAATGACTAAGGCAAAAATTGAAAGTATGTAAGGCGCCATTAAAAATACTTGAGAGGGCACAAAAGCCCCTACTTCGGTTTGTAAGCGTACTTGAAAGGCATCAAAAGCGCCAAATAATAAAGCCCCTAATAATGCTTTTCCTGGGCGCCAACTGGCAAATATAACAAGCGCGATGCACACCCAGCCACGACCATTAACCATACCAAAGAAAAAGGCATCAAAAGCAGACATCGTCAGAAAGGCCCCACCTAGGGCCATGCATGCAGAACCAGCGACTATGGCACCTATGCGCAAGCCATAAACGGATAACCCTTGTGCATCCACTGAGTCGGGGTTGTCGCCTACCGCTCGCAGGGCTTGTCCTAGAGGAGTGCGATTATAGACCCACCACACTAAAGCTACCAAAAAAAGCGCCAGCCAGGTCATTGCTGTTTGCTGAAATAACACTGGCCCCAAAAAAGGAATATCCGACAGTATGGGAATATCAAGCGGTTGGAATGGCACAATGCGAGGTGGGCTACTCACCTCAGGCAGGGCCGTGCGATAAGTAAAATAACTCACCGACGTGGCAAACATGGTGATACCTAAACCAGACACGTGCTGTGAAAGCCCTAACGGCACAGTTAGAATAGCGTGAATAAGCCCAAAAAAAGCACCCGTCAAAGCGGCAAAGAATAACCCGCTCCAAAGGTCTGCACCTAGCCACACGGCCATCCATCCAGCCATAGCCCCAGCAGCAAAAATGCCTTCAATGCCTAAGTTTAATACCCCAGATTTTTCACAAATGAGGGCGCCTAAAACACCAAAAATTAACGGTGTTGCGATGCGCAATGCAGCAGCCCAGAAATTGGCGCTGAGCAAAATGTCTAATACTTCCATTATGCTGCTCCAGTGTCTGTAGTGGATGATTTTTTATTGGAAGGCGTTATTTTAATGGTGAAGCGAGCAATAAAACCACCAACTAATACACAGATCAACGACATAGAGACCACCAAGTCTGCCAAGTAACTCGACACGCCCATGGCGCGGCTCATGGTGTCAGATCCCACAAATACCGATGCAATAAATAGTGCGGCTATGACGACGCCCAAAGGCGACAACCCTGCAAGCATAGCCACCACGATACCGGTATAGCCATAGCCTGGAGATAAATCGTTGGTGAGGTAGCCGCGTAAACCAGCCACTTCACTCACCCCGGCTAATCCGGCTAGGGCACCTGAAATAAGAGCCGCACTCATTAATGTGCGTTTTACGCCGATGCCTGCATGTAAAGCGGCAGCCGCATTTTCACCCACTGCCCTAAGCTTTAGACCCCAGACACTTTTTGACAACATAATATGGGCAATGACCGCCGCTACAAGTGCAATGACTAAGCCATAATGCAGGCGCATACGCGGCAGTATTTGAGGCAGTATGGCATTATCAACTACTGGGCTTGATTGCGGCCAGCCCATACCCATCGGGTCTTTAAGTGGGCCTTCCAACATCATTTGGATAAAAATCAAGATAATGAAGTTAAGTAGTAATGTGGTGACCACTTCGTCTGCTCCAAAGCGGGTTTTTAGGTAGGCGGGTCCCGCCATACCTAGAGCCCCAGCCAGTGCTCCTGCTATCAAAATCATGGGTATTAGCAGTATGGGAGGGCCACTAATCCAGCCAGTGCCTACAGCGACGGCGGCCATAGCTCCCAAGTAGAGTTGCCCCTCGGCACCAATATTCCATAGCTTTGCCCGAAACGCCAAGGTGGCCGCTAAGCCAGTAAATATCAGGGGCGTTGCGCGGGTTAGCATTTCTGTAAAGGCGAACATTGAGCCAAAGATACCCTTCGCCATTTGTTGATAGGCTTCACCAATGTTTGCACCTGCAAAACTTAAGGGTATCGCAGCAAGTAATAATGCGAGCAGGGCAGAGGCCACTGGAATACCAATGGTAAAGCGCCGTGATGGTGATTCGCGGGGTTCGATGCGGATCATGAGATTTGTCCCGCCATAATTAATCCTATTTGAGCTCGGTCATGGCTAGGAGCCATGTGTAGGTCTCCATCATGCATTATGACAATACGATCTGCTAACGCCAGCAGTTCGTCTAAATCCTCTGAAATCAGTAACACACCGGCACCTCGTTTACGTGCTTGCAACAAACGTTTGCCTACTTCGCTAGCGGCGCCCATATCCAAACCACGGGTGGGCTGATTAGCCAAAATAAGTCTTGGAGAGGCTTCAAAAACTCGAGCTAGAATGAGTTTTTGAATGTTTCCACCCGATAGTAAGCGCGCGGGAGCTTCTATGCCTGGGCCGCGGATGTCGTATTTTTGGCTAAGGTGTTGGGCATTCTGTTTGAGTTGGTGATGGCGTAAAAAACCATTGCTTTGAATCTCATCACTATCCAGACTTTCAATAGCTAAGTTTTCAGCCACACTCATCGCGCCTATCACACCATCGTGATGGCGATCTTCAGGAATTCTACCTACTCCTGCTTTAAGTATATTGGCTGGCGTAAATAGGCTGACTTTTTCACCGTCAATGTTAACTTGGCCTGCAGTGGGAACAATTAAACCCGATAACACTTTGGCTAGGGTGGATTGCCCATTGCCAGACACGCCTGCAATGCCAACAATCTCATTAGCACAGACGCTAAGGTTAATCTGCTCTAAACTGGTGCGTGCACTATGACCTGTGACTGAAAGGTCGATGAGTTGAAGCACTGTGGCTCCAGTATCCATGGTTTCTCTTGGAGTGGGTGGCGTATCTGCGCCAACCATCAAGCGCGATATTATTTTCTCATCAGCATCTTTAGTGGCAATTTCTCCCACCTTTTTTCCATGCCTTAATACGCCTATGCGATGAGAAAAAGCCAGTACTTCACGTAATTTATGAGAGATAAAAATGACTGACAAACCGTCTTTGGCCATAATCTCGATGTTAGCAAATAAGGTGTCTGCTTCTTGCGGTGTCAGCACAGCGGTGGGTTCATCCAATACCAATATGCGAGCATCACGATAAAGTGCTTTGAGGATTTCTACGCGCTGGCGCTCTCCCACTGAAAGCTGACCTACAATAGTATCAAGGGGGGCACTTAACCCCGTGCGCTGCATGATGGTGTTAATTTTTTCGCGGGCTTGATGCATGGACCGACGCCACGCAAATAAACTTTCAGAGCCCAGTAGTATGTTATCTATCGCCGATAAATTTTCGGCTAGGGTAAAGTGTTGATGAACCATGCCAATGCCCACGTTCAACGCAGCTTGAGGATGACCCAAAGTTAAAGGTGTGAGCTGACCATTTGCATCAGCTACGTCAATACTGCCTGAGTCAGGCATGTAGTGACCAAAAAGCATATTCATAAGAGTGGTTTTACCGGCACCATTTTCACCCAGTAAAGACAAAATTTCACCACGTTTTAAGTCAATACTGACTGACTCATTGGCTATCACAGTGCCAAACTGCTTACTCAATTGGTTGAGAGATAGCACAGTGTCATTGTTCATAGAGGGCATCCGCTAACAGATAAGGTGAATACAAAAATCCCGTCAGATGAAGGGCATCATCTGACGGGATTTTGCGCAACAAAAACCCTAATGATCAGTTATCTGATACTGGAGTTTCGTCATTAATAGTCACTACAAAGCTACCATTACGAATGGCCGCTTCTTTAGCAGCAATGGCCGCAACTACATTAGCAGGTACTAAGCTTTTATCAATCGCAAGGGAACCACCATTATGGGCCATAAAACTATATTGGCTATAGTCATCGGCGACATAGGATCCATCAGCAACAGCACTGATGGCCTTATCAATAGTGGTTTCCATATGCCACAAAGCCGAAGCTAAAATAGTACCTGGATAGTCGTTAGCGGTATCAATAACGTTACCTATGGCTTTTTTACCACGCTCAACGGCAGCATCAGCTACACCAAAGCGTTCGGCATACATTACGTCGGCTCCCGCATCGATCATTGCAAAAGCACTTTCCTTGGCTTTTGGTGGATCGTACCAGCTATCAAGAAAGTTCACCAAAAAGGTGACGTCAGAATTCATTTCGCGAGCGCCAGCCATAAATGCATGCATTAACCGGTTAACCTCAGGGATGGCGTAACCACCGACCATACCAATGACATTTGACTCACTCACTGCACCGGCAGCCATGCCTGATAGGTAGGCTGGTTCGTGAATATAGTTATCGAAGACAGAAAAGTTTGGCGCTTGTGGTGCAAAAGAAGAGCCCATTAAATAAGCAGTTTCTGGATAGTCTGCAGCAACCTTACGGGCAGCACGCTCAAGACCGAAAACTTCACCTACGATAAGATCCACACCTTGCTCAGCATACTCTCGCATCACGCGTTCGTAGTCTGTATTGGAAACATTTTCAGAGTAGACATACTCAATTTCACCGCGCTTTTCAGATGCGCTAAGGGCAATGTGGATGCGGCTGATCCATTGTTGCTCCACGGGCAGGGTAAAAATACCCGCGACCTTAATCGTATCAGCAACCACCATTACTGGTGAGATGATCAAACCAAAAGCAAGTGCTGCAGTGAGCATTCTTGCTTTAGAAATTATATGCATTAACTTCATAATACAAACCTCAGATTAATTTTATTTTTATTGCGCAATCACTAAAACATAAATTTACCAAGTGGTCAACGAGGGGCTGTTGACAAATTCACCCACTTATTAATATATAAGTTTGAAGATCATAAATCATCAGTCAGGTGGTTGAGTCGAGCTTCTGTTGTAATGGTAAACTACTAGCTAGATGCATAGCTGTATAGATGAATGGGCAATGGTCATAAAATAATTAGATATCTAAAAAAATAAACAAGGCGGGCCTAGTTAAAGGCACCGCCCATAGGGTAAGTCGAATGACTTAGTTAGTTAACCAGGCGTTAAAACGCTCGTTTAACTGGTCTGAATTGTCTGCCCAAAATTCAAAGTCGTTCTGAAGCGCACGCTTGAAGTTATCAGGAGCAGTAGGCATGTGTGGTGCCATTTCTAGTTCTGGCTTATTGTGAAATGATCCCACTAATTCAAATGAAGACTTACGTAGAGGACCATAAGGAATCCAGCTGGCTTGGTCTGCTAAAGGCTTGGTGCCCGTAGAAAACTTCACAAAGTCCATAGTGGCTTCTTGGTTGCTTGCACCTTTAGGCATAACCCAAAGATCTAAGTCCCAAATCTGGCCATCCCAGTTGATTACAAACGGCTTGCCTTCTTCAGCAATTGCGTTAAATACGCGGCCATTGTAAGCAGTGGTCATGGTCACTTCGCCGTCAGCTAATAGCTGAGGAGGCTGGGCACCTGACTCCCACCATACGGTAGAATCTTTAATGGTATCTAGCTTAGCAAACGCACGATCGATTCCGGCATCTGTACCTAGCATTTCGTACACGTCTTCTGGCTCAACACCGTCAGCCATAAGAGCGAACTCTAGGTTAGGCTTAGCACCCTTACGTAAGCCACGCTTACCAGGGAACTTGTTAAGGTCAAAGAAGTCTGTAAGACCGTCAACACCTTGGATCTTGCTTTCATCATGGATGAACACAGTAGACCATACGATGTTACCTACAGCACACTCTACAAGCGCGCCAGGAAGGAAGTCTTCTGAAGCTGGAACGCCGTTGTCGCCATCTGGCAATACAGAGTGATCCATCACTTCTAAGATACCTTCGTCACAGCCACGAATGGCGTCAGAAAGTTCTACGTCAACTAAGTTCCAAGTTACATTTTCGGCTAATACCTGAGCCTTAATTTCAGCCAAACCACCGTTATAGTCTTCAGAAACTATGGTGTTGCCAGTTTGAGCCATCCAGGGCTTATGGTAAGCCTCTACTTGTGATGTGGTGTAAGCACCACCCCACGAAACTACGGTAATAGATTCTGCATGACTAGCTGCTTGAGCACTGCCAGCTACCATAGTGGTAGCCACTGCTGCGGCGATCAAGGTCTTGCTT
>CAWUTT010000109.1:0-6132 GCA_963925635.1 uncultured Pseudomonadales bacterium
AGGACTGACAAGTTAAGTGGTGATGCTTCAATACTGTAGCCAAAACCTGCAGCAACATCATGCACAAACGGCATCCATGCATTGGTAGGGAACAGTTCACTTTGGGGTGTCATTTGCCCAGTTTCGCGTAACACATGCACCATCAAGTACACCATAAGTGAGGCTGCCAAAAAATTAAACATGATGGTGGTGATTACAATGTGGCTACCACGATAGGCCTGTAAATACGCTGGAATCAAGGCCCATAGCCCACCAAATATTAAAGCGCCTATGATGCTCGCAGGTATAAACACCCAAGCCCCAAGTGTAGGGTCCAACATGAGTATGGCTAAGCCAGCACCCAAACCACCCACATAGGCCTGACCTTCACCACCAATATTGAACAGGCCAGCATGAAACGCCACTGCTACGGCTAAACCGGTAAAGATAAAGTTGGTGGTAAAATAAATGGTATAACCAATCCCTTCTTCGTAACCAAAAGCACCATAGAGCAGCACTTCAGCCGCCTCAATAGGATTGACATCAATTAGCCAAAAAACCACTGCTGTTACGGCAAAGGCAGTCAGTATATTAAGTAGTGGTAATATTAGCCGGTTTATCCAAGCTATGCGGGTATCACGTTTCATAGTTGAGCTTCCTGACTGGAGACCTGCCCAGAGGACGCATTATAATCATCCATAGTTTGTAAGGGGTCTAGGGGATCTAAGGCATTAGCCATCATCAAACCCAAGGTGCGTTCGTCGGCATCGGCGGCATTGATACGGCCACTTATTTCACCATCACATAAAACAATAATGCGATCACTCACAGACATAATCTCATCTAACTCTACCGACACCAGCAGCACGGCCTTACCGGCATCACGCATGTCTATAATACGCTGATGGATAAACTCAATAGCACCAATGTCGACACCACGTGTGGGTTGGCCTATGAGCAATACATCAGGATTGCGTTCCATTTCCCGCGCCAAAATAAGCTTTTGCTGATTACCACCAGAGAAATTAGCAGATTTTAAGTGGGGGTCAGCAGGGCGTACATCAAAAGCCTGCATTAGGGCTTGGCAGTTGGCCTCAACCTTGTTGTTACTAAGCCAAATGCCTGAGTTGATCTTAGGATCTGTGTGATAGCCTAACAGGGCTGATTCGCTGGCACTAAAATCGGCAATTAAACCCATACGTTGGCGATCTTCAGGCACATGGGCTAAACCAAGCTCTCGCAACCTATCCGGCGTCAATGGGTGTTTAGCATCCATTTCAAAACCTAACACTTCAATACTGCCACTGGTAATAGGCACGATGCCCGATAACGCTTCGAGCAGTTCCGTTTGACCGTTACCAGAGACGCCTGCCACGCCCAATACTTCGCCGGCACGCAGCTCAAAAGTGACCTCTTTTAAACGTTCAACACCCTGACGATCCATCACCGTTAAGCGCTTAACCTTCATCATCGGTTGGCGCACATTAGCTGGGTTTTTATGCACCTGCAACAGCACCTTACGACCGACCATTAATTCAGCCAATTCTTCTCTACTGGTGGCTTGTGTTTCTCTGTGGGCTACCATTTTTCCTGCGCGCATGACCGACACTTGGTCTGTAATGGACATGATTTCGCGTAATTTGTGGGTAATTAACATAATGGTGACGCCCTGTTGTTTAAGGGCTTCAAAAATACGGAACAGTTCTTCTGTTTCCTGGGGTGTTAACACCCCCGTTGGCTCATCCAAAATCAATATTTTGGCGCCTTTATACAGCGCTTTTAGTATTTCTACCCGTTGCTGTAAACCCACAGACAGGGTATCAATGGTGGCATCTAGGTCTACCCTAAGGCCATATTCATCACCTAAGCGTGTGAGCTCTTTGCGAGCCGCAGCTAAACCATTAGCTAACAAAGCACCGCCCTCACTGCCTAAGATAACATTTTCTAATACGGTGAAGTTTTCTACCAACATAAAATGCTGATGTACCATACCAATGCCTGCGGCAATGGCTTGATGGGAATCTGTAAATGTATAGGCCTGACCTAGTACATTAATTTGCCCTGCATCGGCTTGATAAAAGCCATACAGAATACTCATTAGTGTGGACTTACCCGCACCATTTTCACCAACGATGCCGTGTATATTGCCACGCTTAACTTGCAAGCAGACTTTATCGTTTGCATGCACAGCACCAAAGCGCTTATCAATATTAGTTAATTCAATAGCGAAATTATCGGTCATAGTCATCAGTCTTTGGTGGTGGGTCTGCGGACAAGAATAACGACGGGGCAGTTTGTTATAAAACCGCCCCATCGCAAACTATTAATTAATTAATAGTTACAGGTGTTATCTGACATATAGTCATGTACTGCGATATCGCCAGCAATGATAGACGCCTTAATTGCATTCACCTTAGCTTCCATATCTGCCGTAACTAAAGCACGGTTGTGCTCGTCAAGAGCCCAATCAACACCGCCTTCAGCAAGGCCCATAACGCTTACACCAGCGGTCCAAGTGCCATCGTTAGCCGATGCGTAGCTCTTATATGCAGCTTCACCAACACGCTTAACCATAGACGTTAGCATAGTGCCTGGTTGTAGGTGGTTCTGGTTAGAATCCACACCGATAGCCCACTTACCTGCATCAGCAGCAGCTTGGTAAACACCAAAGCCGGTGCCACCAGCGGCAGCAAATACCACGTCGGCGCCCGCTTCTATTTGACTACGCGTCAATTCGCCGCCCTTAGAAGGGTTGCCAAATGCAGCTGGAGTAGAGCCTGTCATGTTATGAATCACATTAATGCTTGCATTGATGTGCTTAGCACCCTGCTCGTAACCACAACCAAAACGGCTGATTAGAGGAATGTCCATACCACCGACAAAACCAATCGTGCCTGTTTCAGACTTCAGCGCTGCCAAAGCACCCACTAAGAAAGAACCTTCGTGCTCTTTAAACACTACGTTTTGAACATTAGCTTCTGGAACCACCATATCAATTAAGGTGAACTTAGTGTCAGGGTAGGCTTGAGCTGCAGCACTTACAGCGTTAGCTTGAGAAAAACCTACCGCAACGATAGGACTGTTACCACGCTTAGCAAGCTTCTTAAGACCCTGCTCTACCTGAGCTTCGTTGGTCGGTTCTACTTCACGAACACTGATACCCGTGTCGGCAGTAAAACGTTTAACGCCATTAAAAACGGCTTCGTTAAATGACTTGTCGAACTTACCCGCTTTGTCATAAACAACAGCTGGCTTAATGTCTGCTTGAGCAGCGGTTACGGTGAGTGCAACTGTACCAGCCGCGATCGCCATGGTGATTTTATTTAACTTCATTAGGTTCTCCTAGTTTTACTTAAATCGGCTTAAGCCGTTTTCTTCTTTTAAATTAGTCGCCGTATGGCGTCCAAATATTTTTCACTTGTGTGGCTTGGCGCAAAAACTCCAAGCCCTCACTCTGTATCGGATCAAGCCAATCTCGATCTGTTTCTGAGTGAGTCCACATGCGCTTTAAATCTGTTGCACTGGCCTGTTCGGCCTGTTTATTAATACGCTCATCTGCCCAGCACCACATGGCTTCTACTTCACCATGGCCAGCTAAGTGGCCGGCTAAGTCTGCTTTTGGACCCGCCACAATGTTCACCACACCTGCAGGAACGTCAGAAGTTTCCAATACTTGCACCAGTTCTAGGGCAATGCTTGGATAACGTTCACTGGCAATTAACACCACCCGATTACCCATCGCTATGGCCGGCGCCATAATGGCAATGGTGGAAATAAGCGGTTGATTTTTCGGTGTAATTAATCCTATCACTCCCACCGCTTCAGGCAAAGCCAAGGTCACACCACGATAGGGTGCATTGTGCACTGCACCGTCGTATTTGTCTGCCCATGCAGCATAAGTAAAGAGGCACTCAATAGACGCATTAAATTCTGTTTGGGCTTGTTTTTTACTATAGCCACAGACTTGTTGTAACCTTTCAAGCCACTCATCTTCGCGTTGAGCGAGGTTTTCTGCCAAAAAGTACATCACCTGTGCACGCCCATGGGCTGTTTGCTGAGTCCATGCCGATGCCTTTAAAGCAGCCGATACCGCATTGCGAACATCCTTACGGCCACCCACACCAACCAGTGCCGCAACACTCCCATCATGGTTGTGGCATGCTTGACTGTGACCAGAATCTGGCCGCACTTGTTTACCTGCCACATAGAATTTTAAGGTTCTATCAATAGCACAGGCTTTGGCTAAACTAGGAGTCATGGAGGCATTTTCCTTAGTCTTGGGCGCCGCCATTGCGGTTAAGCCAGTAGGCGTTAAGTATTCGTATAAACCTTCTTTACCGCCTTCTCGCCCAAAACCAGATTCTTTAACCCCACCAAAACCACAGGCCGCATCAAATTGATTATGATTATTTATCCACACCACTCCAGCTTTTAGCTTGGGCGCAACATCCATGGCGCGGTTGATGTTTTCACTCCACACACTGGCCGATAAACCATAACGACTATTGTTAGCTAAAGAAACGGCCTCAGCTTGGGTACGAAAGGTCATCGACACCAGCACTGGGCCGAATATTTCTTCTTGCACCAAGGGATGACTAGTGTCAACGTCGGTAATTAATGTAGGTGGGTAATAATTAGTCGATGCGTCTTGATGTTGGGCTTGAAATAGCTCGCCACCGGCTTGTAAACCTTGGTTCACCAATAGATTAACGCGGTTAAATTGCTCTTGGCTCACAAGGCTACCCACATCGATAGATTTGTCCAACGGCGAGCCAGTGCGCAACTGCTGCATGCGCTGTTTTAATTTAACGTGTAATTGCTGCGCTATGGGCGCTTGCACCAATAAGCGTGAGCCTGCACAACAGACTTCACCCTGATTTAACCAAATTGAGTCAACAAGGCCTTCTACAACAGCGTCTAGATCGGCATCTTCAAACACTATAAAAGCCGACTTTCCACCCAGTTCTAAGGTTAATTTTTTACCTTGGCCAGCTGTTGCCAAACGAATCGCTCGGCCTACGGCAGTCGATCCAGTAAAGGCCACCTTATTAACACCTTCATGGGCGGCCAGCATGGCACCTGTTTCGCCGGCACCATTAATAATATTCACCACCCCGTTAGGTACGCCAGACTCGTGGCAGAGTTGGGCAAACAGCATCGCCGTTAGGGGCGTTTGTTCAGCAGGTTTAATAACAATGGTATTGCCCATGGCAATGGCAGGCGCTACCTTCCAAGCCAACATGAGTAAAGGGAAGTTCCAAGGAATAATTTGCGCGGCCACACCCACTGGGCCGTGATTTGGAAACTCCTGGCCTTGTAATTTAGCCCAACCCGCATGGTGATAAAAATGACGAATGGCTAAGGGAATATCGGCATCTCGGCTCTCTCGGATAGGCTTACCATTGTCCAAGGTTTCTAATACAGCGGCTAGGCGAGCGTATTTTTGCAAATTACGCGCCAAGGCATAAAGCACCTTCGCTCGACCAAAGCCTCCCAAGGCCCACCAAGCTGGCTGCGCCGCACGCGCACTGGCAATGGCTTTATCTATCTGTTGCTTATTAGCCACTTCTATATGCGCCAGCACTTCTGAGGTGGCTGGGTTCAACACTTCAACCAGCGCTGCATCCTTCTGACTAACAAAAGCCCCATCAATGTAATGGCCAAAGCGACGTTCACTTTGCTGCAGCCATGCCTGTGCTTGGCTATCACTTTCAAGCGCTTGGCTATAATTCAGTTGTTCAAATTCTTTTATTAATGTCATTTTTGTCATCGTGGTCATGGTGAAAATCCTATGCCTCATTTACGCCAAGGCGTGTCGATAAGCTGCTGAGTAATAGCCACTGTCATAATGATCTAGCTGGCGTTCTATATCACCCAACAAACTTGAGGCACCAAAGCGGAATAAATCGGCTTCTAACCAGCGACGACCCAGCTCTTCTTGCATCATCGTCATATAGAGCAGCGCAGTTTTGCTGTCGCTCACCCCACCTGCTGGCTTAAAACCAATATAAAAGCCCGTGAGCTGATGGTATTCTCGAATCATACGCACCATCACCAGACTAACCGGTAACGTCGCATTTTCAGGCTCTTTACCTGTAGAGGTTTTAATAAAGTCTGCCCCAGCCATCATACAAACCATTGAAGCCTTGGCAA
>CAWUTT010000110.1:0-18090 GCA_963925635.1 uncultured Pseudomonadales bacterium
CCCTCCAAACCTTGATTTTCGATTAATAGCGAAAGATTGTCTGCCAGGGTTTCAATGCCATGCTGAGCATTGGTAAAATGCTGGGTAATTTGATTGGCTTTGATCGTCCGTTGCGCTTGTAACTGTTCAAATCGCTGCTGCTCTAAGGCAGCACGACTGTTCTGGATACCAATCAACCCTATGATTAGGGCGGGTAATATACCGACTAAAAGTATCAGCAAAATTAGCTTTTGTTTTAAGTTCATGTGCATCCTTGTTTGAACAGTGTATGCAATATAATGAATATTAGCACTTGGACTACAAAGCTGCAAAATAATTGCCACAACTTTTGTCACGGCCACCGCTGGTTAAGCCCTTATAAAAGAGCGGTTCAAGCACTGGGAGTGTGGGGCAGTATTAGCCACAAAAGAGGCTGACACCCTGAGGATAATGGCCGAAGGCAGCCTAGATTACTGGGGACACCAATGTTAACAACGGCGTTTATGTGGTGACTAAGGTTAACTAAAACAAATGGCGCTCAGTGAATAAGAGTTTAGGGTGATCTGGCCAGGGTTGGGGGTCGAGGGTCGAGGGCCAGAGATCAGGAATCATGTGCAGGAAACTTAACAGACCGCGTTTGCACGTGCCGTGCAAACCACCATGCCGTTAGCACCCCGGTTGATGCAAGCAGTACAATAATAGTGGCAAGGGCATTAATTTTTGGACTAATGCCTAAGCGCACACTGGAGTAGACCACCATTGGTAGGGTGGTTGAACCTGGCCCAGACACAAAGCTGGCAATGACTAGGTCGTCTAATGACAGGGTGAAGGCTAATAACCAACCAGAAATAAGCGCCGGAGCAATGATCGGCAAGGTGATTAAAAAGAACACCTTCCAAGGGGGGGCGCCTAGATCGCGAGCAGCTTCTTCGAGGGAGGCATCCATTTCTCTTAAGCGTGAACTCACCACCACCGCCACAAAAGCCGTACAAAAGGTCACATGGGCAATCCAAATGGTGAGCATACCCCTACCAGCAGGCCAGCCTATGGTTTGAGCCATGGCCACAAACAACAGTAACAGGGATAATCCAGTGATCACTTCGGGCATCACCAAGGGTGCTGTAATCATACTAGTAAACGCTACTTTACCTTTAAACTGCCCCATTCTGACCATCACGATAGATGCCATAGTCCCCACCACCACAGCCGTAGATGCCGCAAGAAAGGCTATTTTAAAACTCATCCATGCGGCGCCCAACATCTGTTTATCGTGTAATAACTCGCCGTACCATTTGGTAGAAAACCCGCCCCACACCGTCACCAATTTAGATTCGTTAAAAGAGAATATGATGAGAATTAAAATAGGCAAGTAAAGGAATATAAAACCTAGGGTGAGGTAGGTTTTGCCTAAATTTGAGACTTTTTTACCCATAAGCTAGCTCCTTAATGCTCTAATTCACGAGCTTGGTAGCGGTGGAATAAGGTGATGGGTAACAGCAGTAATAACAACATTACGATGGCCACAGCCGAAGCCACCGGCCAATCTCGATTGTTAAAGAACTCTTGCCACAAGACTTTACCAATCATTAAGGTTTCGGCGCCGCCCAACATATCAGGAATAATAAACTCACCCACAGCTGGAATAAATACCAACATTGAGCCTGCTATTATGCCGGCCTTTGATAGGGGCAAGGTCACGGCCATGAACACCTTCCACGGCGCTGCGCCTAAATCTGCAGCGGCCTCTAATAGTGAGTTGTCCAACTTCATTAAGTTAGTGTAAAGAGGCAGCACCATAAAGGGTAGGTAGGCATAAACAATACCCACATAAACCGCAAATTCAGTATTCAGCATCGCCATAGGCTCGTCGATGATACCTAACCACATGAGAAAGTTATTGATCAAGCCATTATTTTTTAAGATGCCTACCCATGCATAAATCCGAATCAGAAAAGACGTCCAAGAGGGTAAAATGACCAGCATCAATAAGGCATTACGGGTCGCCGGTTCAGCTCGGGCAATGACATAAGCAATGGGGTATGCCACTAACAAACAGATGAGCGTAGCGATAGCAGCAATACGAATAGAACTTAAGTAGGCACGGATATACAGGTCATCGGTGAATAGGTAAGCATAATTGCCCAAATTAAGGCTCAGGGTCAATTGTTGCTCCGCCCAAGTCATTAGGTCCGTATAGGGTGGAATAGCATAGGCCATCTCAGAAAAGCTGATTTTAAAAACAATCACAAAGGGCGCTAAAAAAAATAGTGCCAACCATAAATACGGTACACCAATGACACTACGCCGGCCCCAACTCATTGGTAAAGCACCACGGCACTGGTATTCGACCAATGGAGGTAGACCTGATCTTGCCAGGTGACCTTTTGTTCATGTCGATCATTATTAGTGCCAACCGACATAACTCGTTTGCCATTGGACAATTTGACATAATAAACTGAGTGACCGCCAAGATAAGCAATGTCTTCAACCACACCCGTTAACCAATTAGACATGGCCTCAGGCTGCTGTCGGCTCATCGTGATCTTTTCTGGTCTTACTGCCACTGCAAGCTTCGCTCCAATAGGCGCGTTAATACCGGCCTCGACTTGGATCGGTACAGTAAAGTCAGAGCAGGTCAAGCCGCTGTAGTGTGTCTCTAACTGTGTCACTTCAGCATCAAATATATTCACTGAACCGATAAATTCAGCGGTGTGTCGACTATTGGGGAATTCATAAATTTCACTAGGAGTCCCCACCTGCATAATTTCGCCTTCGTGCATCACACTAATGCGGTTTGCCATGGTCATGGCTTCTTCTTGGTCGTGAGTCACCATGACACAGGTCACACCAACGGCCTCGATAATATCAACCACTTCGAGTTGCATTTCGCTACGCAATTTTTTATCTAACGCACCCATGGGCTCGTCTAGTAATAGCACCTTGGGCTTCTTAGCTAAGCTTCGAGCTAAGGCCACACGCTGGCGCTGACCACCAGACAACTGGTCTGGTTTGCGCTCAGCAAAGTCTTGCATACGCACTAAGCTAAGCAATTCAGCCACTTTGTTAGCTATTTCAGGCTTCGAAAGCCGATGTTTTTTTTCTTGTTTTAAACCAAAAGCAACATTCTGTGCCACGGTCATATGGGGGAAGAGGGCGTAAGACTGAAACATCATATTCACCGGCCGCCGATGGGGTGGCACTTGAGAGATGTCTTCGCCATCTATAAATATGGCGCCTGCTGACGGGGTTTCAAAGCCCGCCAGCATGCGTAGAAGGGTTGTTTTGCCACAACCCGAGCCACCCAACAAGGCAAATATTTCACCCTTATTGATGCTTAAATTCACCTCTTTAACAGCGTCTAAGCCACCAAATTGTTTACTTACTTGGCGAATTTCCAACATCGGTTGGTTACTCTGAGTCATGACACCATCCTTAGTTTGAGCTACGAATGTCAGTCCAAACACGGTTCATGGTGCGGGTCACTTTTGGAGGCAGAACCTCAAAGGTGAACAAGTTAGCCTTAGCTTCTTCTGATGGATAGATACCTGGATGGGCTAAAATTTCTTCGTCAATAAGGCTAGAGGCTGTGGCGTTAGCATTGGCGTACCATACATAGTCTGTAATCGAGGCAATCACTTCTGGCCGCAAGATGTAGTCTAAGAACTTGTGGGCATTGCCAACGTTGGCAGCATCGGCGGGAATGGCTAACATATCAAACCACAGGGGGGCACCTTCTTTGGGGATAACATACTCTACCGATACACCGTTGTCGGCTTCTGCAGCACGATCGCCTGCCATTAAAATATCACCTGACCAACCCACAGCAAAACAAATATCTCCGTTGGCTAGCTCATTAATATAGTTAGAAGAGTGGAACTTGGTAATGTGTGGACGAATCGCCTGCATTAACTCTTTAACAGGGCCTTTATAGTCTGCAAGGTCGTTACTGTTAGGGTCTAATTTGAGGTAATTAAGTGCTACCGGCAAGATCTCGTCGGCCGAATCTAGCAGGTTAACGCCACAGGTGGCCAATTTAGAAATATTCTCTTCTTTAAACAACATATCCCACGAATCAACAGGCGCATCATCACCTAAAACAGCGGCCACCATGTCGGGGTTGTAGCCCATGCCAGTCGTGCCCCACAGATAGGGAATAGCGTACGCATTGTCAGGGTCTACATTAGTTAAGCGCCCCATTAGTTCGCTGTCTAGATGACTATAATTGGAAAGCTTAGACTTATCTAAGGGTTGGAACACGCCCGCCATAATCTGGCGACCCAAGAAAGATGAACTGGGCACGACTAAATCGTAGCCAGAGTTGCCCGCCAATAGCTTAGCCTCTAGCACATCATTACTATCAAAAACGTCGTACACCACTTTAATGCCAGTTTCAGCTTCAAAGTTAGCGATGGTGTCTTCGGCAATATAGTCCGACCAGTTATAAAGATGTAACACTTCCTCTGCATGCACAGAGCCTGTCATTAGGCTTGTGGCTAATGCCAACGACGTTAGTGAGGTAGTTAATTTCTTGCTTAGCATGTTAAAGACTCCATTGTTGTTTAAGTTTAGTC
This sequence comes from uncultured Pseudomonadales bacterium, assembly GCA_963925635.1. Taxonomy (GTDB): domain Bacteria; phylum Pseudomonadota; class Gammaproteobacteria; order Pseudomonadales; family Balneatricaceae; genus Njordibacter. The sequence continues at coordinate 4,551 of CAWUTT010000110.1, forward strand.
GCTGCTTGCCTACTATTTGCCTACTAATTAGGCACAAAAATAAGCCTAGCTCTCGCTAAGGCTCAAAGGTTAAGCCTCTACTTGGGCGAGTGTCTGATCGAGGGATCGCTTCGTTTTCTCCATCAATTCATCAATTTCTAGTTTACTAATAATCAAGGGTGGACACATAATCATACTATCTCCTACAGCTCGCATAACCAAACCGTTGGCTAAGGCATAATCACGGCAAATACCACCGATACCAAGCTCTTTAGGATAATTGGCATGGCTGGCTTTATCTTGCACCAACTCTATGGCCCCCATTAACCCGATACCACGAATCTGTCCAACCAACGGATGATCCAGTAGTTCAAGTAAGCGCTGCTGAAGATAGGGTCCCGTTTCATCTCTAACTTGCTCTACCAAACCTTCATTTTCAATGATACTCAGGTTTGCCGAGGCCACTGCGGCTGCCACTGGGTGGCCAGAATAGGTATAACCATGGGCAAACTCACCACTTTCAATCACGACCTTAGCGACTCGGTCGCTAATAAGCACCCCACCAATAGGCATATACCCAGATGATAGGCCCTTAGCGATAGTCATAAGGTCAGCCTTAATGCCAAGGGTTTCGCAGGCAAACCAGTTACCTGTGCGGCCAAACCCTGTAATCACTTCGTCAGCAATTAACAAAATATCGTACTGCGTACAGATGCGCTGAATTTCTGGCCAGTAGGTTGCCGGTGGCACAATGACCGCACCCGCGCCCTGCACCGGTTCACCGATAAAGGCGCCCACGTTTTCGGCACCCACCTGTAAGATTTTAGTTTCTAGGGCTTGCGCCGCACGTAAACCAAACTCTGCTTCAGTTTCGCCAGCCAAGGTTTCATGATACCAATGGGGTTGCATAATATGCTCAATCCCATCAATCACACCACCTTGGGCGTGCATGCCTTTCATACCCCCCAAACTCATGGAAGCCATGGTGCTACCATGATAGGCGTTATCACGGGAAATAATGATGCGCTTATTGGGCTCACCCTTGGCTTGCCAATAGTGGCGTACTAAACGTACGTTAGTGTCGTTAGATTCAGACCCAGAACCTGTGAAAAATACATGGCTAATGTAATCAGGTGCTAGTTTTTTAAGTTGTGCCGCTAGCTTAATGACCGGCGGATGCGCGGTGCCAAAAAAGCTATTATAGTAAGGTAGCTCGCGCATTTGCTGAGCCGCTACGTCAGCCAACTCATGGCGCCCATAACCAACGGCTACACACCAAAGGCCAGCCATACCATCGAGTACTTTACCGCCATCAGAGTCGTATATATAACAGCCGTCTGCGCCAGTGATAATGCGTGTGCCTTTTTCGTGCATGGCCTTTGAATCGGTGAACGGGTGCATGTAATGCTGTTTATCGAGTTCTTGTAGGGCTTTTGTGTCGTGTTGCTTGGTGTTATCTTGTTTTGCGTTCATTTTACTAATCTCCTATTACACACTGAGTAGCAGGTATTCACGTTCCCAAGAACTAATGACCTGCATAAAATTGTCGTTTTCTTTTTCTTTAACAGCCACATAGGCTTTCACAAATCGGTCACCAAATATTTCTCTTAATGGCTCACACCGATCCAACTGAATAAGTGCTTCAGTTAAGCTGCGAGGTAATTCTCTGGTGCCTTTGTCATAAGCACTACCCTCAACTGGGGCGCTGGGTTCCAGCTGTTCTTTCATACCTAAATAACCACACGCCAGGGTTGCTGCCATGGCCAAATAAGGGTTTGCGTCGGCGCCCCCTACTCTATTCTCAACTCGAATATTAGGGCCTGTTTTTTCTGGCACCCTCAAGCCTACAGTGCGGTTATCAAATCCCCAGTGCATATTCACTGGGGCGGACTCGTCCTTCAAAAAGCGCCGGTAGGAGTTTACATTGGGAGCAAACAGGGCAGTCACCGCTTTGGTGTACTTTTGCAAGCCACCAATATAATGCTTGAGGGCTTCACTAATGCCACCGTCTTCACCAACAAAAATATTATTGCCCTGTGCATCCAATAGGCTTTGATGGATGTGCATAGAGCTTCCAGCCTGGTTTTGTAGCGGCTTAGCCATAAAAGTAGCCGATAGATTATGCTTGAAAGCCGCTTCTCGCAAGGTGCGTTTAAACAAGAACACTTGATCAGCTAAAGGCAAGGCTTCACCATGGCGAAAGTTAATTTCCATCTGCCCTAAGCCTTCTTCATGGATCAGTGTCTCGACGTCAAGGTTTTGCGCCTCACAGTAGTCATAGACATCTTCAAACAAGGGGTCAAATTCATTCACAGCGTCAATGCTATATGACTGGCGGCCAGTCTCCGCCCGGCCAGTGCGACCTACTGGCGGCTCTAGTGGAGAATCTGGGTTAAGGCTTTTTTGAGTCAGGTAAAACTCAGCCTCTGGTGCAACAATAGGCGTAAGTCCCATGTCTGCGTATACTTAAGCACCTTGCGCAAGACTGTGCGTGGGGCCAAATCAACAAGCTCTCCATGAATGTCATAACAATCATGTATAATTTGCGCAGTGGGCTCACTTGCCCAAGGCAATAAGTGAGCTGCATTAGGATCTGGCCTTAGGTAAACGTCAATTTCTGCAGGATCAATCATGCTGTAGTCATCTAAATAGTCCCCCGTTACAGTGGCCACCAACACCCCCTCAGGCAAACGGATGCCTGCATCATCACAAAACTTAGACGCGGGCATGATTTTACCCCGCGCTATGCCTGTCAGGTCACTTACAACGCATTCAACTTCCGTTATTTTATGTTCTTTTAGCCAGGCTTTAAGGCTATTAAAATTGGTCATAACACACCCACTGCTTTGGCTTGTAAACGGCTGTTACAGGCGCTACCAAAGGCAGAAAAAATAGATTGATAAAAGTCATCCTTAGTCACTTGGTACTCTGGATGCCATTGAACGGCCAAATTAAAACTAACGCCACTCGGGTCTGTAAAAGCTTCAACCAGACCATCCTCAGACGTCGCTTCAACCTTTAGGCCATGGGCCAACTGATTAATACCTTGCCCATGTAATGAGTTGACTCTGACTTCTGACTCACCATGCAGCTGCTGTAATAATCCACCATAAGCTAAGCTGATACTATGGCTGTGACCATATTGAATGTCTATCGCATCAGCTTTGCTTTCTCGGTGGTCATTATAGCCTGCTAGTTCGTCTACATGCTGGTGTAAACTGCCGCCATAAGCCACATTCATCTCTTGAAAACCTCGGCAAATAGCCAGCAAGGGCACCCCTTGTTTTATGGCGGCTGGAATTAGCGCTAAAGCTAGGCTATCTCTAGCCCTGTCATGCTGTGTGCCTGCGCGACTGGTTGCACCATAGTGATGGGGCTCTACATTACTATAACCACCAGGCAACAGTACCCCATGAAGATGACTTAGCAAGGCATCAATATCCATATCTAGCTGGTGATCTTGGGTCATTAAGGCTGGAATTAAAACTGGGATAGCGCCCATTGCATCAACCACTGCACGAGCATATTTCTCGCTCACACGGTGATAAGGGTGCAGGCCATCCTGGTTGACTTCGCAAACAAGGCCGATAAGAGGTTTAGACATAAAATGGCAATTAAGGTTAAATAATCATTAGCTCAAGTATTCGACCATAGCATAAAGCGGTTTTAACCTTCAAGTCACGTGTCTATTATTATGAACACCTACGCAGGACCTTAAATACTTCGCATTTCAACATATAACTTATTGTTTTATATTATATAATTTTATTTTAATGGTTTAATTTGAAGCTTTTTTATAATAATATAATTGTATTATTTCAAACATACCCTTGTTGAAGCTTGTCTATCGCCCCCTTTCTGCTACCATCTCACAAAGACCTATTAAAGAGATTATCGCTCATGCCCCATGCCATCGCCTCGAGCCGCGAAGCCGAAGCATTTCTAAGCGCTCACCCAGACTTGGTGAGCGTCGATTTATTACTGCCTGATCAACATGGTGTTTTACGAGGCAAACGCATTCCTGCGCAGGAGTTAGTTAAGGTTTATCAACAGGGTATTTATTTACCCGGATCGGTATTCGCTCTTGATATTAATGGCAACACGGTTGAAAGCACTGGCATTGGGTTTGATACGGGTGACTGTGACCAGCCCTGCAGAGCTGTTGCCAACACTTTAACCATGGTGCCGTGGCAACCCAAACCCATGGCTCAGTGTTTAATCACGATGGAGCAAATTCCTGGAGAGGCCTACTTTGCCAACCCACGCCACGTGTTGGATCGAATCTGTGACCAATATCAAGCACAGAATTTAACACCTGTGGTTGCGGTTGAATTAGAATTCTACCTCACCGATACCAAGCGCCTTGAATCAGGCCTTTTACAGCCACCAATAGCACCAGTAACGGGTCTGCGTGAGGCCGACACTCAAGTTTATGCGATCGATAATTTAGATGACTATAGTGCCCTTTTAGATGACATCATGCTGGCTGCTCAGGCGCAAAACATTCCAGCCTCTACCGCTGTAGCTGAGTATGCCCCTGGGCAGTTTGAAATAAACCTACAACATATTGCAGACCCTTTAATGGCATGTGACCACGCCATACTGCTTAAGCGTATCATCAAAAGTGTCAGTCAAAAGCATGGTTTTGGTGCCACTTTTATGGCCAAACCTTATGCCGATCAGGCCGGCAGTGGCATGCATATCCATATGAGTTTGCTGGATGCTGAAGCCACCAATGTGTTTGCTTGTGATGCGAGTCAAAAGCCTAATACTCTGTTGAGCAAAGCCCTTGCAGGGGTACAAACAACGATGGCAGAAACCATGGCCTTGCTCTGCCCTAAAGTGAATTCCTACCGGCGCTTTCAACCCGACTTCTTTGTCGCCATGGCGCCAACATGGGGCTTGGATAATCGCACTGTGGCATTACGCATTCCTAACGGCTCAGGACCAGCCACGCGCATCGAACATCGCGTGGCTGGGGCCGATGCCAACCCCTATTTGGCCATGTCTGCACTATTAGCAGGGGTTCTTCATGGCATCAACAATGATTTGGTTTTGAGCCCTCAAACCACGGGTAACGGGGCCCAAAAAACCCCTCCTAGCTTGCCATTGAATTGGGTCGATGCCTACGCTATGTTGCACAATAGTAAATTCTGCACTAACGCCTTTGGGGCTGATTTCTTAGCCGTTTATACCAAAGTACAGGCGCACGAATATATAGAGTTCTGTCGCCACGTTAGTCCCTTAGAAATAGACTGGTACCAACGCACTCTTTAAATTTTAGGATTTTTATGACCCAAGCACACACCCATTCTTACTACGCAGCGAGCTCCAACCATCAGCTTCAGTGCGCCACATTGCAAGGCCACCACAGGGCTGATATATGTGTTGTGGGTGCAGGCATTACTGGCCTTAGTGCGGCCCTAAACTTGGCAGAGCGGGGCTATAGTGTCACCGTTTTAGAGGCTAATATTATTGGCTGGGGCGCTTCTGGACGCAGTGGCGGACAGATGATATTTGGTTATGGCTGTGATATGTCAGTGATGGAAAAATCGGCGGGTAAGGCAGCAGCCAAAGCCATGTGGGACATGTCCGTAGAAGCCATTGATATCCTGCGCCAGCGGGTAGAGCGACACCAAATTGAATGTGACTTACAACAAGGCCACCTGCATGCGGCCATAAAACCGCGACACATGCAGGAACTTGAATCATGGCAGCACTCATTGGAAAAAACCTATGGCTATAGCAGCTTGACCTTGTGGGACCAGCAGGACATGCAAGCACACATGGCAAGCACGCGTTATATAGGTGGTCTTTATGATGCCAACTCGGGTCACATTCATCCACTTAATTACACCTTAGGTTTGGCAAAAGCGGCACTTGACGCTGGGGTGACCATATACACAGGTTCGGCGGTGACTAAGGTGACTAAAAAATCTGAGGCCAATATTTGTCATACAGCACAGGGGCAAGTCACGGCGGCACAAGTGCTTTTCTGTGGCAATGCCTATATGGGTAAATTAGTGCCTGAAATTAGCCATAAGATCATGCCCGTTGGCACTTATATTGGCGCCACAGAGCCCCTTGGAAAGGCTCGCGCTGAAGCCTTAATTAGCAACAACATGGCCGTTGCTGACATTAATTTTGTCTTGGATTATTTCCGTTTATCAGCAGACTATCGCATGCTTTTTGGTGGCAGAGTGAGCTATTCCACCTTAGCGCCACCTAATCTAAAACAGTCTATGCGCCAACGTATGTTAGCGGTATTCCCGCAATTAGCTGATGTTAACATGGACTATTCTTGGGGCGGCAATGTGGCCATTACCATGAATCGTGGACCTCACTTTGGGCGTGTCGGCAAAGACTTGTACTTTGCCCAAGGTTTTTCTGGTCATGGCATAGCGGCAACGGGCTTGGCGGGTCAACTGTTAGCCGAGGCTGTTGCAGGGCAAGCTGAAAGGTTCGATTTGTTTAATAAAATTAGCCATTTACCTTTCCCTGGTGGCACTCTACTTAGAACACCAGCACTCATGTTGGCGATGACATGGTACCGTTTACGGGATATGTTGTAGCCCTCGTAGGCTCTCGTTAGTGAGGTAAATTACCATTATTGGCACTCACCACTTTGGCTATAGTGGTACCTAAATTGCGAAACCGATGGGGTAGGTGGGTACGGAAAAAGTAACCGTCCCCTGTGGCTAAATGGTAAACCCGCTGATCCACTGTGAGTTCGATTTCACCTTGCACCACAATACCCGCTTCTTCACCGTCATACTTGATCATTTCCTCCCCCGTGTCGGCACCGGGAGGATAGGTTTCGTTGAGCATAGAGATATTACGTGCGGCGACACTGTGGCCAATGAGTTTGATGGCCACACCTTGGGCGCTCATATCGGCTTGTTCATCAGCCTTGAAAACCACTTGATCACTCATGACCAGATCGGTAGTAAAAAACTCTTCCACACTCATAGGAAAGCCTTTGAGCACCTTAAGTAAAGAGCTAAAAGATGGGCTTACGGTATTTTTTTCAATCATCGAGATGGTGCTATTTGTCACTCCTGCGCATTTGGCCAGCTCGCGTTGCGACAGCCCAAAGCGTTTACGAATGGTTTTTAATCGGGCACCTAAGTCCAAGGGACTTCCTCCATATAATCATGTGGTTTAACAGGCCTCTAAGGGGATGCTCACATCGATCTTTACACCTTCACCAACAACGGTGCTGATGTCGACAGTACCCCCTAAAGATCGCACACGCTCATCTACTCCAGACAAACCAAAACCCAGTTTATGCTCTAGTGGATCAAAGCCAATACCATTATCCTCCACAACAATATGCATGTGCTGGTTAATAACCTCTAAACTTACCTTGAGCTTAGTGAGCTTGGCATATTTGATCGCATTATTGGCCAACTCTTGAACGATGCGGTAGCTTGCAATGCTATATATTTCTTCTACATCGTTCACTGAATCGTCAATCCTCAGCTCTAGCTCAATATTTTGCTCGTCTAAGTGAAAGGCAAGTAAACATTGCTCAATCGCCACTTTTAGTCCAAACATGTCTAAGGACTCTGGTCGTAGGCGTTGAATCATATCACGCATGGTCATATACAGCCCATCCGCTTGATTGGTAATGTCTTTGGCGTAGCGCCCCACTAGCTCTATGCTTTTGGCATTTTCTAATATGTGGGCATTAATTTTAATGGCGGTTAAGGTTTGGCCAAACTCATCATGCAGCTCTCTTGCAATATGATGCACCTGGTCCTCTTGTACGCGAATCAGTTGCTGCGCTAACTGGGTATTTTGAACTACTTGACGTTGCAACTCTGTAGTGCGTTCGTGAACCATCACTTCCAGATTATCATGCTGCTCACTAAGCTTTATCACACCCGCATCGCGTTGTAATCGCAGCCGATATTTGGCCACTAAAGCACGATAAACCAGAGCGTAGGCAATGACTATTAACAAAAAAATCAGCGTAAGTTGTAGAATTTGATCTGCATAAAGTCCTGCAGGGGTGCTGATAGACACGGTAAAAGACTGTCCCAGTGCATCCAGATCACGTTCTAGGATGAGGGTCTCGATTTCTACAAGGGGTAACGCGGTGGTGTTAGGTAGGATTTTATCGGCTGCTAATGTACGCTCTTTGCCATAAAGTAACTGCACGGTTGCGGCTGGAATAATATCGGCAACAGGGGCTAAAATGGTGTCGGTTTTAATGATCAACAAAGCTGCTAACCCACCCCCATGCACGTAACGCTGCTCCATGACAGACTGCCTATCGACCATATCCAGTACCTTAATTAATGCATAACCAGTGCCACCTTCACGCAGTTTAAAAGGGATAGACGCAGCCGGTTTCCCAGAGGCTGTGGAGGCCAGAATAGTGTCACGCATACTGGCAACAGACATCATGTCGAAGCCCAAGATACCTTTAACAGCATCAAGACTTGGGTCGATAAAGACAATAGGGTAGCTCAAAGTGTGCCTGACTTTAGGAGCAAGTGGCATCGGTGTTTTCTTAGCCACGTAGGACGATATTTTATAATTTTGGTAGCCCATGTTAGCCATGCGTTCTTCATGCTGAGCTTTATTAGATGGGTCAATACTCACCAATGCTTCAAACATGTAGATATGGGGGTAGGCATCACGCATGCGCTTGGTAAATTGGCGTGTTTGTTGCAAGTTAGTGACGCCAATGGTGCTTAGTAAACTACCAAACCCAGCTAAAGCCACGTCATTGGTGACAATCTGCTGTTGTATGTGACTAATCGCTGAATTAGCATCTTTTTCAAAATCCACTCGCTGATTATGAACTGCAAATACAACCGCAGCTGCCAACACTAGGATGAGACTGGTACACCAAACAGTAAGCCACACCATGGTCGATGGCTGCTTTAAATAATCGAGTTGACTACCTTTTTCCACAGTTCAACTCCTTGTGTCTAACGCATCGGCCTAAAGTTTAACTTGGGCCAGTTAACAGCGGCGGTCTAATAAACTCACATAACTTGGTTTAAGTTAACCTTCGTAGGTGAGGGCTGGGGCTAGGCTAAATTAGCAAAATGGATATAAATGACTAAGCTTACTGTATACAGCATTGGCTAGAAAGACAACAGGCAACAGGGCGCTTAATTAGCATCAGCGCTCAACAGTATAATAACGTTTAACACTGCCACTATGTGCAACTACTCCACTGTGACTGACTTGGCGAGGTTGCGTGGCTGATCCACGTCGGTGCCTTTGATAATGGCCACATGATAGGACAAAAGTTGCATTGGAATGGCATAGACTATTGGGGCTAGCGCTTCGTGGACTTCAGGCACCACAATTACATGAGTGGCGTCATCTTCGGCCATTTTGGCGTGGGCGTCAGCAAACACAAACAACTCACCGCCTCGGGCTCTAACTTCTTGCATGTTAGCCTTGAGTTTGTCGAGCATGTCGTCTTTAGGAGCCACCACCACCACTGGCATGTAGGCATCCACTAAGGCTAAAGGACCATGTTTGAGTTCTCCAGCAGGATAGGCCTCAGCGTGGATATAAGAGATTTCTTTGAGCTTGAGGGCACCCTCAGCGGCGATGGGAAACATGCTGCCGCGGCCAAGGAATAAGGTGTGATGTTTGTCGGCAAAGCGTTGCGCAAGTTGTTCGATTCTAGGTTGCATTTGCAAGCACTTCTGCAGCACCCCGGGCAGGGTTTGCATGGCATCAATAATGGGCTGGAGATCGATCTGGGTGCGTTGTTTAGCCAGTAATAGGGTTAGGTGCAGCAAGGTAATCAGCTGGGTGGTGAAGGCCTTAGTGGAGGCCACACTGATCTCTGGTCCTGCTTGGGTTAGCAGTACCATATCTGACTCACGCACTAAGCTACTTGATGCCACGTTGCAAATCGCTAAACTGGCGGCCAATTTGGTTTTATCAATGTGGCGTAATGCGGCCAAACTATCAGCTGTCTCGCCAGACTGTGACAAGGTAATCAGTAGTGTATCCTCAGGCACTACGGCCTGACGATAACGATATTCACTGGCTACTTCTACTTGGCAAGCAAGGCCTGCCAAGCTTTCGATCCAATATTTTGCCACCATGCCTGCCAAGTAACTGGTGCCACAGGCGATAATCTGGACGTTTTTAGCCTTTGATAAGGCTTCAATCGCGCTATCATGGAGAATGTTTTGCAACTGCCCTGCAATGATTTGCTGGTTAATGAGGTTAGACACCACTTTAGGCTGCTCATTAATCTCTTTTAACATGTAGTGCTTATAGGCGCCCTTATCACTACTCTCTTCACTGTGTTCATAGCGGTGAGTGGGACGCTCAACCGGCAAACCGTTGGCGTCGGTGACCGTCACCTGAGTACGGCTGATGGCTGCGATATCGCCATCTTCTAGAAACATAAATTGGTCGGTCACTTGTAATAATGCCAGTTGGTCAGACGCAATGTAATTTTCATCACTGCCTAAACCAATCACTAAAGGACTTCCTTTACGTGCAGCCAACAACAAATCGGGTTCAGTTTCGTCAACCACACCAAGGGCATAAGCGCCTTCACAACGGCCTGCAGCATCCCGCACTGCGGCGGTTAAAGACATGCCCTGTTCACGGTTACGGTGGATTAAATGAGCAATAACTTCGGTGTCAGTCTCACTCTCAAAAGCATAGCCCGTAGCGATGAGGTCGGCTTTAATGGCTTCGAAATTATCAATAATACCGTTGTGAACCACCGCTAAACTGCTGTGAGACCAGTGCGGGTGAGCATTAGTTTCATTGGGCACACCATGGGTGGCCCAGCGCGTATGGGCAATGCCTAGGCGGCCAGCTAAGGGTTGTGCAGTGAGCGCTGCATCTAAGCTGGCGACTTTACCCGCACGTCGGGTACGCTGTAAGCCTTGGTCACTTAACACAGCCACGCCTGAGGAATCGTAGCCACGGTATTCTAGCCGCTTTAAGCCTTCGACTAAAATACTACTGATATTACGTTGAGCAATGGCACCCACGATTCCGCACATGTTAGGTTTTCCTTGGTTAAGTTTTTACAGGCTTAGCCCAGGTGGCTAAGTTACGTTGTTTGCCGCGTGCAATGGCTAGATTGTCAGCGGGCACGTCTTTGGTAATGGTCGATCCTGCACCTATAGTGGCGCCTATGCCAATATTGAGGGGTGCCACAAGGGAGCTATTTGAGCCAATAAAGGCGCCATCATTAATGTGGGTTTTGAACTTGTTAACGCCGTCATAGTTGCAGGTAATGGTCCCTGCACCGATGTTCACATCTTCACCGACTAAGGTATCCCCTAAATAAGTGAAATGATTAGCTTTAGAGCCTTGGCCCAAAGTGGTGTTTTTGGTTTCAACAAAATTACCTACTTTGGCATGGTTCTGCAGGATAGTTCCAGGGCGCAAGCGGGCGAAGGGTCCAATGTTACAGTTAGCTGCAACTTGGGCTTGATCAATGACGCTATTAGCTAATACCTTGGTGCCAGCACCAATATAAGCATCTTTAATGTGGCAGTTGGGGCCAATGTGCACACCATCACCTAAGCTAACCTGACCCTCAATAATGACGTTAATGTCGATAAAAATATCGGTACCAGCTGTTAGCTGCCCACGCAAGTCGAAACGTTCAGGGTCTGCCAACTGTATGCCATCACGCAATAATTGCTGAGCCTGCTGGCGTTGGTGCCAGCGTTCAAGCTCGGCCAACTGGACACGATCATTGACGCCTTGGGTTTGCTGTGGAAAGTGGGGTTGGAAATGATCGATGCTGATACCGTCAGCAACGGCCATGGCAACAATATCCGTTAGATAGATTTCGCCCTGAGCATTGTGGTTGCGAATGCGCGGTAACCAGCCATTCAGCAGGCTGGCTTTAGCGGCTAAAATACCAGTGTTAATTTCTTTAATTTCTAGTTGCTCAGTCGTGGCGTCTTTTTGCTCAACGATGGCTTGGATATGGCCTGCCTCGTTACGTAGAATGCGCCCATATCCGTTTGAATCCTTAAGAGTCACAGTGAGAATAGCCAGTTGGTTATGCACGGCTTGGTCGGCCAGTTGTTGCATTAGTGCGGCCGGCACGAGAGGTACGTCGCCGTACAACACCAATACCATCGCATTATCATCAACGTATGGCATGGCTTGCGCCACGGCATGGCCAGTGCCTAATTGTTGAGTTTGAGTTACACATTCGGCGCCCATGGGTTGCACGACGGCTGCAACTTGGTCAGCACCGTGGCCTACAATAACGTGGGTACGGCTGGGCTGGAGTGTTTGTGCCTGCTCGATCACATGCACCAACATGGGCTTGCCCGCAAGGGGGTGGAGCACCTTAGGCAGGTCGGAGCGCATGCGGGTGCCTTTACCAGCCGCGAGAATGATCACTTCTAACAACATTAACGGTCCTTACCAAATGGCCTTAAATTCATATCTTTAAATTAGACGCTGTACGCCGTTAAAGTTCATCAAAACGGGTTAATTTTTCTATTAAGCTGATCGGGGGTATCACTTATGGCAAGCTATGCCCCTGATGCCAATGCAGTATAACGGGTTAGTTGAGCTTTGTGTCGGCTCATGCATACGCCATGGATGTTGGTAGTTTTGGAGGTACAAAAAAGGCAGCCAAGGCTGCCTTTTTTAGGGTTCCCTAAGAACCTCTTACTTACCTAGTTTCTGACGAATCTGACGCAAAGTACGCAGTTGAGCTGCGGCTTCGGCCAATTGACCCGCTGCACGTGAGTATTCAAATTCAGAACTTCTATCTGCCATAGCCTGCTCGGCTTGGCGGCTAGCTTCTTCTGCAGCGGCTTCGTTTAAGTCTGCTGCACGTAGTGCTGTATCAGCCAACAAGATCACCTTGTGGGGCTGAACTTCCAAGAAACCACCCGACACGTAAAATACGTCTTCTTCACCAGATTCTAAGCGCATGTGCACTGGACCTGGCTTAACTTCACTTAATAGTGCTGCGTGGCCCGGAGTAATGCCGAGCTCACCCAAGGTACCGGTAAGCGAAATAAACTGTACTTTACCTGAAAAGATGGATTCTTCTGCACTAACGATGTCGCAATCTACACTGGTAGCCATATGATTATCCTCTTAAGCAGGGCTTGGCCTATTAACAACAGCCAAAAGGTCCAAGCCCAAACAATTACATGCTCTTAGCTTTCTCGACTACTTCTTCGATGCCGCCAACCATGTAGAAGGCCTGCTCTGGAAGATCGTCGTACTCGCCAGCCAAAATTCCCTTAAAGGCAGCAATAGTGTCTTTAAGTGAGACGTATTTACCAGATGCACCAGTAAATACTTCAGCAACGAAGAAAGGCTGAGACAAGAAGCGCTGGATCTTACGAGCACGCGTTACCGCTTGCTTGTCTTCATCAGACAATTCGTCCATGCCCAGGATGGCAATGATGTCTTTGAGCTCTTTGTAACGCTGTAAGATACCCTGAACGCCACGCGCAATGTCGTAGTGCTCTTGGCCGATGACCAATGGATCTAGCTGACGTGAGCTTGAATCAAGTGGATCGATGGCTGGGTAAATACCCAATTCTGCGATCTGACGAGACAATACTAC
>CAWUTT010000111.1:0-18092 GCA_963925635.1 uncultured Pseudomonadales bacterium
GGTCCTCACGCTCACCAACCTGGGTTTGGCACCTTAGCTGAAGCCTTTAGTGGCTTTTCATTTCTTAATGGTTATGAGGAGACTGGGCCTACCAGCCCACCTATAGCCCTAGCAGACCTTACCACCGGCATTCACTTAGCCTATGCTGTGAGCTTAGCGCTACATCAAAGTGAGCGCTCAAAAAGTGGTGGCCAGGTGGTGGATATTTCTTTGTACGAGCCCCTTTTTGGTTATTTAGGAGGCGAATTTATTGGTTACCAACTCACCGGCCAGATTCCTCAACCGATTGGTAACGAACTGCGGGCAGCAGCCCCTCGCAATAACTACCAAACTAGCGATGGTTTATGGGTGGCTATGTCATGCTCCAACCAAAAAACATGGGAGCGTTTAGCCGAAGTGATGGGTCAACCACAACTCATCCGCGATCCACGGTTTAAGACTAACAACGATCGCATTCAGGCCGATAGTCGTATCGCGCTTAATCAAATTATCAAAGCTTGGGTATTGAGCAAAACCAACCAAGAAGCGCTGGAATTATTTCGCAGAGAGGGCATCACCGCCGGCCCCATTATGTCGATGAAGGAAATTGACGAAGACCCCCACTACGAAGCACGAGGCAGCATTATTAGAGTAACCGACCCAGTATCGGGTGTAGAACTTAAAATGCCAGACGTACCCTTTCGCATGGGTGATAATTCAGACCGTAATAAGAAATCAAAATTGCGCTTCCCTGGCTTACCGATGGGTTCTGCTAACCAAGTCGTGTACCGAGATTTACTAGGCTATAACCAAGACCAAATTGATCAACTGGGTTAGCCTTCCAGCATAAAGGCTAGCTATCATCAACCTTGACCACTGCTGGCTAATGCGTGTTGGAGCGGGTTTGAAAGAACTCCATTAAGGCCATCATTTCATTAGACTGCTGCGCCATAGCATCAGTGGCTACTGCAGTTTCTTCAACTTGAGCGGCGTTGCGCTGGGTAATTTGATCGATCTGCTCAAGCGCTTGATTGACCTGCAATATACCATCAGATTGGTCCTTACTTGCGCCTGCAATTGCCGTCACTATCACGCTCACTTGGGTAATCGAATCTACCATTTCGCCCATTGACACGGCGGACTTTTGCGCCAGGTCAGTACCCACTTGTATTCGATCAACACTGTCTTCGATGAGTTGTTTGATATCCTTCGCTGCATCAGCACTGCGTTGAGCTAAGCTTCGCACTTCTTGGGCGACAACAGAAAACCCACGCCCCTGCTCTCCTGCCCTGGCGGCTTCCACCGACGCATTCAATGCCAGTAGGTTAGTTTGAAAAGCAATATGGTCTATCACATTCACTATTTCTGCTATTTGCTTGCTACTTTGGCTAATTTTCAGCATCGCTTGAGCCGTTTGCTCAGCGATTTTTCCACTCGCACTTGCCGCTTCACTGGTGGCTTGAGCTATCGCATCCGCTTGGGCCGCACTGTCTGCGTTCTGTCGCACGGTGGCTGTCATCTGTTCCATACTAGCAGCGGTTTGTTCCAAACTGCTCGCTTGAGCAGTGGTGGCATCGCTGAGAATGAGATTGCTATTATAGATTTCCCGCGAGCGCGAGGTGATTTCTCCACCAACATCGGTGATTTTAGACACTGTTTCGTTAAATTTATGCAGTGTTGTGGTTAATGAAGCCTGCAAGCTTGCGTATTTGCCCTTGTAGCTGCCCTGCATCTGTACCGACAAGTTACCCAAAGCCATCTCTTCAAGCACCCTCTGAGTTTCAGTAACCGGTTCAATTACCTTATCAAGCATGAGGTTGATGCCTTTAGCCACAATCAATTGAAAGCCTGCAACAGCGCCAGTATCGATTCTTGCATTAAGATCACCGTTTGAGGCTTGAGCAATAATACCTTCAATTTGACGTTCAGCGAGTATTTGCTCAGTTAAGTCTTGCCATTCTAAAATACATCCCAGACGACTGCCTTCGCTGTTCATCACTGGATTAATTTCAATGGAAAAGGTTAGTTCCGAAAATTGAACATTAGATTGATGTGTTGATGACAAAGATGACAAATTCTGATGAGCTTGCCCCGTAAGCAAAGCGCTAATGTTTGTATTAAGTAACTTGTGGGCCTCGAAGCCCGGCACAGATCGACTAAACTGTGCTTGCTCCAAATTAAATTTTTCCACCAGAGCATGGTTAACATAAACCAGGCGACCCATGGTATCAATGATCATGACACACCCCGTTACGCCATCCAGGGCCATGCGCACTGTTAAATTTTCATTGGCTAAAATGCTCTGTTTTTGTTGGTAAGCAAGATTCTTTTGGGCGGCCTTAATAAATAAGGCTAAGGCCCTGGCAATGGTGCCTATTTCGTCTCGGCGATTATGATCTGCCACCAGCACGTCTAAATCGCCACGACTCGCCTTGCGCATGGCGTTCGACAGGCGGTGCATGGGTTTGGTTAAGCGGTAATAAACCACTAGACTTAACAAGATCAATATTATTAACGCACCCGCCCCAGTCCATTGATAAAGCTCCATTGCAAACTCACTGCGTGCTTGCTTGGACTGTTTAGCAAGTGTGGCCGTATGAGCATCAAAAGATAAGCTGATCAACTGTGTAATGTGGCTCAACACATTACTCATAGCCCCAACGCCCACATGATATAGGTCAAGCTTGCCACTGGTGTCTGACTTATTATTATTTTTTGCTTTAAAGAGTAGTTTCTCATCCAAAAAGTCTAGGCTAGTAGTTGCCGAAGTTGCGTAGGAGTTATGTAGATGAGTTAACCTGTTGGTTTGATCTTCAAACTGTTGGATTGCCTGCCACAACTGCAGTTCAGTGGTTATTTCATTACCAGCACTTTGCTGGGCCTGAGCCGCTATATCGCTGATGATGAGTCGTTTTTTCTTGAGCGAAGCGACAAAGTCTTGGCCTTGTGCCACGATGATTGAGGTGGTGTGGCCAACCTGCCGCAAGGCAGTTCTTAACATTACAGTGTCTCTTTGGCGACTGAGCAATAGGTTTTGCATCTCTAAGGTAATGTCATACAAGTTGAATGCTAACTCAGAAAAGTGTGCTTTCTGCACAGCTACCTCAGCCGCAATGGTTTTTTGTTCGGTCAACAGTTGCTTTGAAAGCGTGACATCATCGTCAAATTTTTGATTAGTCATCTGCAGCGATTGAAAGGCGAATAATGACAAAACAATAACCGGTAAGAAAATAACAACGATCGCTTGCAACCCTAATTTAATACGAAACTTACGCTGTATCTGCAGAGCTTTCATAACATTAGTTACTCTTAAATTAAATTATCAAAAAATACAAAATAGTGCCAAATAGTACCATTGAGCTAATTATGCGCCTTAGCACAAGACTGAGCTATAATTTTAATGTTTTTTATGAAAATAAACGTAAAAACGCAACCTTAGTTGCGTTTATTTTAAAAGTCATGTGGACTGTCTCTCACAAAAAAGGGCAACCAAAGTTGCCCTTTTTTACAACACTAATGGCCTACCTAGCGGTAAGTCACTTGCTCTCTCTCATGGCTTTCTGGACGACCAATAGCACGGATCATTGCTGCTAAAGTGACCTCACCAATAACTTCACCTTCGCGCACTACCTTGGCTCTGGTAACATCGGCTTTAACCATAGCTGGCATAGCGTCTTCTAACAACACCGTGGCCGCAAAATCTAAACCCGCATCAGAGGAACCTGGCTCCATGACTGCAGACACATCCAATACACGACCGCGGTTAATGTCTTTAATAAAGTCGCGAACATAGTCATCGACAGGGTCTAATACAATTTCTTGTGGTGAACCTTGTTGAATCACAGCACCGTCACGCAGAATAACAATATTGTCGCCAATATTGAGGGCTTCGTCCAAATCGTGGGTGATAAATATAATGGTTTTATGCAACTCTTCTTGCAAATCCAGCAGGATATCCTGCATGTCATTGCGAATTAATGGGTCAAAAGCTGAGAAGGCTTCGTCCATTAATAGGATCTCAGCATCTGTCGCTAAGGCCCGAGCTAAGCCCACACGTTGCTGCATACCACCCGATAACTGGGCTGGGTAGTTGTGCTCAAAGCCTGACAAACCTACCCGGTCGATCCACTTTTGTGAGCGCTCGTGCATTTCGTCTTTGGCGGTACCTTTAATCTTTAGGCCATAACCTACATTGTCGATTACTGTACGGTGGGGCAACAAGGCAAACTTTTGGAATACCATGGACATTTTGTTACGCCGAAAGTTACGTAACTCTTTAACAGACATGGCCAAAACGTCTTCACCATCAACCAGTATCTCGCCAGAGGTCGGCTCGATCAAACGGTTTAAGTGACGAATCAAGGTCGACTTACCCGAGCCAGATAAACCCATAATCACCTGAATACGGCGTGCAGGTATATCAATATTGACATTACTTAAGCCTAATACGTGCTTGTGTTCAGTTTGTAGTGATGACTTAGTCGCACCCTCTTCAACCTTTTGCACCATCGCTTTGTCATCAGGACCAAAAATCTTATATAGATTCTTAATAGAAACCTTAATATCAGACACCATGGCCTCCTTGACGGTGCTTTTGCAACCGCTTACCGTATGCTTGTGAAACTCGGTCAAATATAACGGCCAAGGCTACAATAGCCAAACCATTCATCATGCCTAAAGCGAGGTACTGGTTAGACACTGCACGCAATACGGGCACACCCAAACCTTTAACACCGATCATAGAGGCAATAACAACCATGGCCAAGGCCATCATGATGGTTTGGTTAACACCCGCAAAAATATTGGGTAATGCCAAAGGCATTTGCACATCAAATAACTTCTGTCGATAACTAGAACCAAAGGCTGCAGCAGCCTCGAGCACGTCTTTATCCACCAAACGAATGCCTAAATTAGTCAGTCGTACAATCGGTGGAAGGGCATAGATACACACAGCAATGAGGCCAGGTACCTTACCAATACCCAGTAGCATGACCACCGGTATTAAATAAACGAAACTGGGAATCGTCTGCATGACATCCAGCACAGGCGTAATCACCGCTTGCAACCGATTGGACCGTGACATCAAAATACCCAAGGGGATACCTAGACCGATACACAAAAAAGTGGCCACAGAAATAATGGCTACAGTGGCCATAGTATCTTCCCACATGCCAAACCAACCAATAGCAAAAAATGAAACTATAGTGCCAATTGCGATGGGAATACTCCGAGCGCCAAGCCATGCTAGAGAAGCAAATATCAAAATCATCAGCGGCCAAGGTGCTTCGATTAACAGGTTTTCAAACCACACCATAAAGAACATTAGCGGATCAAAGAAACTCTCGATCGCTTCGCCATTCGCCCGAGAGAAGTCACGAAAGGCAAAATCGATGCCTTTTTTCATATCCCTTAGACCTGCCCGCCCCAAGGAGGGGAACTCGTCAAATAATTCCACAGTATTTCCTATGTATTAAAATTTAAAAAAAAGCCTGCTAACATGACGCTAGCAGGCTTTTTTACCCAACCCTTAGGTTATTGTAAGGATTTTTTGATTAGGTTAGCCGCTTGTACGCCAACCCACTGAGTCCAAAGGTCTTCATGGTTCAAAAGAAATTCAAACGCTGCATCCTCGCCACTGGCTTGGTTATCACCCATGTACACTAGCATTTCGCCCATTTCGGCAGCAGGGAATACACGTGCTGTAATATAGGCAGCCGCTTTTGGATCATTATTTTTCATGAATGAATCAGTAACCACCGAATTAATTTCAGAGGCACTCCACGCAGACTGCTGTGGTTCCGCACACATGGCTTGCGTAATACAGTTAGTCCAGTGATCCATTTCAACAAACGGTACACCAAAATCAACCATCTGCATCTTGTACTTGCCCATCATCGCTGTTGGAGACCAGTAGTAACCGAAATAGTCATCACCACGTTGCACAGCTTTCGCCATGGCGCCGTCAAGACCGGCAGCTGAACCTGGATCAACTAAAACCCAACCCTTGGCTTCCATGTCATAGGCTTTAAACAAGTTTTTGTTCACTTGCTGACAACCCCAACCTGCAGGACAACCAACGAATGCGCCTTTAGATGGATCCTCTTTAAACGGGAAAAGCTCTGGATGCTCAATAATATCAAGCACAGTTTTCAATTCTGGGTGATTTGCTAGAGTATAGTCAGGCACAACCCAACCTTCGCCAGCACCTTGGATCGGCTTAGCGTTCATAGAATGCAAGCGGCCCGCTGCAAGCGCAGCCTTCAAAGGAACCTCAACGGCTTGGGTCCATAATTCAGGCGCGATATCAGGCATACCTTTGGTTTCCATAGAAGCAAACGTAGTTAACGTTGCGCCTGGAATCAAAGAAACGGTACAACCGTAACCTTCTTCAAGAATGATTTTGTCTACGTTAGCCATAAACTCGGCAGATGCCCAGTTCATTTCGGCAATAGATACATTACCACAGGCGGCGATAGCGCCTTGTGACATGGCTGCAGCAACACCGGCAGCGGCTAAACCTTTAACAAGCTTATTCATTTAAAACTCCATTGTTATAGTTAAAATCGGATTTATCTTTAAACGGCATAAAAAATACCAAACCAAGACAACAATGACAAGACTCAAGCCTCGTTATGTATGCCTCTGCCGCGCAGAGATAAATCCATGCCGCACCAAGTCTACTTTGGTATAACAAAGTAAACAACCGCAAAGTCTAGCTGATATTCAAGCGACTAAAACTCAGGCTCAGATTAAAAATAAATTACCATATTTATCACTTTTAAAGTATTAACTGTTTATGTTCTATCCACTTGTTATAAGCATTATTGCTATTACACAGGTGTCCAACATTTGTGGCATCAATCACATTGCTAATATTATTAACATTGCCAACATTGCCAACATTGCCAACATTGCCAACCTAAGCTAAGCCAGCTGGAAAAGTATCAGCACTTGCCTTAGTTTACCAAGGTCGGCCTATGCCCCCCTGTTTAGCGATTTGGCGATCTGCTAAAATAGCACTTAGGGTTCATAAGTTGGACCCGATAAAACACCAAGCGTAAAACAACATTGTGATGGCAATATTACCCAGTAATATTTATCTTCCACGCTCCACCACCAAAAGGTAATTCTTTGACCCATTCCGACGCCACTTTATACTTCATCCATGATCCTATGTGCAGCTGGTGCTGGGGTTTTAGACCCATATGGCAACAATTGGAAACACAGCTTAAAAATACACTAGGCATTGTTTATCTGGTGGGTGGTTTGGCACCAGATTCAGACCAACCCATGCCCATGGCCATGCAACAAAATTTAGCCGCCACTTGGCAACGTATCCAACAACAAATACCCGGTACAGACTTTAATTATGAGTTCTGGAATTTGGCTAGCAACACCCAACCGCGGCGTTCTACCTACCCAGCATGCCGCGCTGTGCTAGCGGCCAAAATACAAGACCCAGATTTAGAAAAAGCCATGATATTAGGCATCCAGCAAGCCTACTACCTGAATGCTAAAAACACCTCAAACGTTGACATTCTTGCAACGGTGGCAGATAACATAGGCCTCAACAAACAACAATTTACTCATGATATGGCTAGCCAAACTTTGGAACTGGAGCTAAAGCAACAATTTAAACTAGCTCGCCAACTGTCTAGTCAAGGTTTTCCCAGTTTAGTGCTGAGCAAAGGGGGCAAGCTTTATGCCATTCCGCTGGACTATAACGATAGTCAAACGATGCAGCAGACGATCATTGAGATTACCAGCCCAGTGGTTTAACACCCCTTTCTCACTTTTTAATGCCTCCTTCGGGACATGGCCTCTGTTGAAATATGACTGCAGACGCTCTGTCCCCAGTCCTCAATATACAGGTGCATCATCTTATTTTAATCACTAAGGCGCAGGGCACTAGTGTAGAGCGTCTGCGCGAACAAGACACATCATAAGCATTACAAGCGAGGTGACTAGTTAAGTTTTTTTATTACTAACACACGGTGTCGCCTGACCACTGACCATGAAAAGGCATGGAAGCCTTTATTACTATTCCAGTTTAAAAAACACCAAAGTTGCGCTACCGTCTGGGCATATAATAAGGGCATAAAGGGCTAGGAATGCA
Source organism: uncultured Pseudomonadales bacterium (assembly GCA_963925635.1). Taxonomy (GTDB): domain Bacteria; phylum Pseudomonadota; class Gammaproteobacteria; order Pseudomonadales; family Balneatricaceae; genus Njordibacter. The sequence goes on from CAWUTT010000111.1 coordinate 8,096, forward strand.
CAGGTAGATGTTTAATAGCATAATAGATTTCACGTGACCCTTGCCCAAAACCAGATATCTTCCTAAGCAGCAACATGTATAATACTGAGCACAGTAATACATGACGGAATCACTGGTGGAACTGACATTAGACCAAGCCCTGAAGCAGGGTGTTAAAGCCCATCAAGCCGGCCAGTTGCAAACAGCAAATAAACTCTATGTTGCTATTTTGAAGGCACAGCCCAAGCATCCAGATGCTAACCACAATATGGGCATACTGACTTCTGCAGGGGGCAATATACAACAGGCTCTACCCTTCTTTAAAACGGCGCTTGAAACCAAGCCCAGTGTGACCCAGTTTTGGCTTAGTTATATTGAAGCTTTAATTAAGCTAGATCGGTTCATTGATGCTCAAGCAGTCTTTGACCAAGCCAAGACGAAGGGTGCTAAAGGCGAAGCTTTTAATCAGTTAGAAAAGCGACTTTTTAAGTCTGACACCCGTGCGCCAGCCCCCTCACTGGACCAATTACAACCCATCATCAACCGATACACTCAAGGCCTGTTACCCCAGGTCTTGACTGATACCCACCTCATGCTAAAGCAGTTCCCCAATGCAATCGAACTGCACAATCTTGCTGGCGCAGCTAACATGGGCTTGATGCAATTTGACACCGCTATTGGCCATTACACACAGGTGCTCAGCATCAACCCAGGCGACGCTGAGGCACATTATAATATGGGCGTTGCCCACAATGGCACGGGCGACCTGGATGCCGCTATAGCCAGCTACACACAGGCCCTAAGCATCAACCCTAACTACACCCAAGTGTATAATAATAGGGGGGTTGCTTTGAAAGACAAGGGGTATTTGGAGGCCGCCATAGAAAACTATAAACAGGCATTAAAAATTAAGCCAAAAAATGCTGGGGCGCAATCAAACCTGCTCGACTTACTGACCAGTTATACGCCTAAAAAAGAACACCAAAACCCGATCCAAGCGGTTAACCAAACCATTCGAAACATTGATATAAAAAAAGCCATTTCAAACCGTATAATAGAAGACACTCAAGTGGCTAGCTTATTTTCCCAAGCCGCAAGCCCTATTATTAGCAGCGGTATGGAAGTAAAAACTGCGCGCTCCCAAACCTATCGAAAATCTACAGTTGACTTGAATTGTGAAAGACACATGTCGATCTTTAAAGAGCATGACATCATCCCGGAGTTCTGTTTTGGCTGCTACAAGGTACAAGTTGAACCTAGGTCGATCATAGACTTAATAAAAGTATACCTTGTGTTTGAACAACTAGAGCTTGATGAAAACAACACCAGAAAGTGCATGATTGAATTGAGACCAGCAATTGCAGGGTTTTATAAGGGCCTCATTTTTTGCTCAGGGCTGGAACAAGCTAACCAGGTTGCTGAGCAGCTTGATGGCGTGATCAAACAACGTATTGGGTCTAACTTACCTGCGAAAGTAAAAAGAGGCTGTTCGGAATACCCGCAGTCTTTCCCTAGCTATACAGAGATTAACCACTCTGGACCTCAATTAATGAACTACAACCAAGATTGGAAAGTGATTGAAGACGACCACGATAGAAAAACACCCGCCCACACTAAGGATATCAGGCCTAGCCTTTCGGGTTTAAACCTAAGAGACGTTCTTGTTATGAGTCGGTGGATTGATTATGCAAGGGGCATTGGCGACCCAAGTGCAGATTTACTGAGTCAAAACCCAGTGCGTGATCAAGGCATTTATAGGGTGGCAAAAGCACGCTTAGATCGCTTTGACTTTAATCAGGAAACTGTGAACTAAGCGAAGCGCTCGTCGACATAGGCGTGCAAGAGGCCTCTTCATTATATTAAGCTGGACTCAGCGACAAAATATCGATGAGGGCATTTTCTATCAACCCCAAGCAACGGTCATCGGAAAAGCGGTGATCTGCGCCATCAACCAAGGTTAACTGCATATCTGGTGCAGAGGCATGAGCCAACAAACGCAGCGCCACAGACACGTTAACATCCACGTCTGCAGTACCTTGAAGAAAGCGCACCGAACAGGGCAATTGAAGTGGTGCGCGCAGCACCAAATTCTGTCGACCATCTTCGATCAGTCGCTTCGTGATGACATAGGGCTCATCATAATCTGACGGCAGAAATACCTGCCCGTTACGTTGCAATTCAGAGCGCTGATGGGTATCAAAGCTGGCCCAAATGGCATCTTCAGTAAAATCTGGGGCAGCGGCTATGGTGACTAATCCTACCAACCGCGCACCAAGGCGCTGGGACAGCAACAGAGAAATCCACCCCCCCATAGAAGAGCCCACTAAAATCACAGGACCTTCAGTTAAGCTAGTAATCAACGCTTCAGCGTCTGCAAGCCAATCTCCAATGCATCCATCACCAAACAGCCCCGAAGATTGACCATGCCCCGAATAATCAAAGCGCATAAAACTGCGCCCATTTACCTCGGCCCAGTGTGCGAGATGGAGCGCCTTTGTACCCTCCATATCCGACTTGAAACCACTGAGAAAAACAATCTCAGGGCCCTTTCCTGGAATGCGCTTATAGGCCAGTCGGCGACCTTGGGCCGAGGTTAAATTACTGTGTGACGTCATGACACCCCCCAATAAAAATAATATTAAAATCCTAGCTTTCAACAAGGCGCAGACTAATGATCGACACAGGTATTGCCACATGACTAGGCAAAACAAAGATAGTTTTCGTCATTATACAACTGATGCTCATTGATCCTGGGTTTTTGCATGCCTTTTAGCGTTTAATCAGACATCACTGTGGCCATGAAAATAGTTAACATGTGTTAAATTGGCGGCTAAAATATTAGCGACTGAAATATCAATAAAGCATTATGGCACGCATAAAAAAAAGCCCATATATAGATCACTATATTGGGCTTTTTTATTCTCTACTAAAGTCTTTATTTAGTAGTCGTCAAGCACCGCACCCTTACTGGCACTTGAAGCATTAAAGGCAAACTTGGCTTGCACACCACGGGTATAACGCGGTGATGGCGCTTGCCAATTTTTCTTACGCTCGGCCAGAGCTTCATCACTGATGTTAAGTTGCAGCAAGAGCTGCTTGGCATCAATAGTAATGGAGTCGTCTTCATTAATAAAAGCAATGTTTCCACCGGCGGCGGCCTCTGGCGCCACATGCCCAACCACCATACCCCAAGTGCCGCCAGAAAAACGACCGTCTGTGATCAAACCTACGCTGTCTCCTAAGCCTGCACCAATCAAGGCGCCTGTAGGGGCAAGCATTTCGGGCATGCCCGGACCACCTTTAGGGCCTAAGTAGCGCAGCACCATGACGTCGCCAGCTTTGATTTTACCAGCCAAAATAGCTTTCAGTGCCGACTGCTCGTCGTCAAATACACGGGCAGGGCCGGTCATGGCAAGGGTTTTTAGGCCAGTGATCTTAGCTACGCAACCTTCTGGTGAAAGGTTACCCTTAAGAATAGCAAGGTGACCTTGTTTGTATACCGGGTTGGTAATAGGTCGAATCACATCTTGGTCAGCACGCGGCACATCAGGTACGTCTTTGAGCACCTCAGCAATGGTCTGGCCAGTAATGGTGATACAGTCTCCATGCAGCAACCCAGCTACCAACAGTGTTTTCATCACTTGTGGAATGCCACCGGCTTGGTGCAGGTCAACTGCCAAGTATTGCCCACTAGGCTTCAGGTTACACAGTACGGGAGTCTTCTGGCGCATGCGCTCAAAATCATCAATAGACCACTCTACTCCAGCCGCATGGGCGATGGCTAAAAAATGCAGCACGGCGTTGGTGGAACCGCCCGTAGCCATAATCACCGCCACTGCATTTTCGATCGACTTTTTGTTGACGATATCGAGGGGCTTTAGATTCATGCGTATGGCTTCAATCAGGACCTTAGCAGACTCTTTGGCAGAGTTCATTTTCTCATCATGAGGGTTAGCCATAGTAGATGAGTAAGGCAGCGAAATACCCAAAGCTTCGAATGAGCTAGACATGGTATTGGCGGTGTACATACCGCCACAACTGCCGGTGCCTGGAACAGCGCGGCGTTCGATTTGAAGCAAGTCTTCGTCGCTCATACGGCCAGCCGCATGTTCGCCCACTGCCTCAAAAACACTAACGATGTTCAGATCTTGGCCCTTGTAGCGGCCAGGAAGTATGGTGCCGCCATACACATAAATAGAAGGCACGTTGGCACGCAACATACCCATGAGGCCGCCGGGCATATTTTTGTCACAACCGCCAAGTACCAGCACGCCATCCATCCATTGGCCTTGCACGCATGTTTCAATACAGTCAGAAATCACTTCACGGCTAATCAACGAGTACTTCATGCCCTCTGTACCCATGGCCATGCCATCAGAAATGGTTGGAGTTCCAAACACTTGTGCATTACCACCCGCTTCTTCGATGCCCGCGATCGCGGCCTCAGCCAGCCTTTGCAAACCGCTGTTGCACGGAGTGATTGTACTATGGCCATTAGCCACACCGACCATCGGTTTCTTGAAGTCTTCAGCCTCGTAACCCATGGCGTAATACATCGAGCGATTGGGGGCCCGTGCGGTGCCTTCAGTAATGTTTCTACTACGGCGATTGATTTTATCATCGGTGTTAGTGGTGTCTTGCGTCATGATGTTTCTCGTGAGGATGGGCGCTGATAAAAGCAGACAGTGCGCCACGGAATTAAATGATGCCGATATAATAATCATGCTGGATCAATATGTACAACATATTATTATTCACCTATGAAACTAAGCCTCTAAAACCAGCTGGTGGCAACAGCAGAATCAGTTTATTTCGGCCCTGCATTCGGTAACTGTGCATGACCACCGAACTGCTGGTCGTTGTGCAGTTTAATCGATTGAGCTCGAAGCCGTTATGGCTGTTTTCGCAACAAAATGGATGCAGACTTCACTCAATGCTTCCAGAACCAACCGCTCACCCTCTGACCTCATCCGTCTCAAATACCCTTGGCTATCGAAACTCTTAAGGACTGCAGTGAGTCGACTTGAGGGTAGCTCAGACCAAAGCTTAAAGGAGGCCATTGATAAAACCATGCCAGAGGTCAACAAGCTTGCCTCTTGTTAAGGGCCAAGAGCCGTATTTATCTGGCCTCTGCACATAGAATTTAACAACTAGCTTTAGGTGGTTTTTTTTGCTCAATAAATACACCCTGTTAAGATCTAACAGGTAGACCTAGATTAGCCAGCAAGCCAATAGGGTATTAATGTAGAGAAGGGATGCAAGTGCAGGTATGTTTGACGGTTCCGCTTTATAATACGGCGCCAAAGCCCTTATAAAACAGTGTCTTAAGAATAAAATGGCGCGCCCGAGAGGATTCGAACCTCTGACCGCTCGGTTCGTAGCCGAGTACTCTATCCAGCTGAGCTACGGGCGCGCTATACCTTGGTCCGGCGTGTGCCGTATCAGGGAGCCGTATCATAACGACAGTACAGCAGAAATTCAACTGTTATTGCTTGATTATTAGAGATTTATATAACCACCCTAAACTCTAAGTATCGCCTGTCCAACGATTAAGCCAGCCTATTTTATCAATCAAGCTACCTGTTAAGCATGCTCTAGTGCTATTATATGGGTCGATTTAATTTCCCAGCCATATTGGCTTTACCCCTAGTTACGGTACTCATGAACGAACATTATAACGCGCACGACATAGAACCAGAAATTCAAGCCTTTTGGGAAACTAACAATAGCTTTGAGGTGCAGGATAAGCCTGACCAAGAGAAGTATTATTGCCTCTCTATGTTCCCCTACCCTAGCGGCCGCTTACACATGGGCCACGTGCGTAATTACACCATTGGTGACGTTATTTCTCGCTTTCAGCGCATGAAAGGTAAAAACGTACTGCAACCTATGGGTTGGGATGCGTTTGGATTGCCCGCTGAGAATGCAGCCATGAAGAACAACGTGGCCCCGGCTAAATGGACCCATGAGAACATCGCTTACATGCGTGACCAACTCAAACGTATGGGTTTTGGCTACGATTGGAGCCGTGAACTGGCCACCTGTGATCCTTCTTATTACCGCTGGGAACAATGGTTTTTCACCAAATTACTCGATAAGGGTCTAGTTTATAAAAAAAATGCCGTAGTTAACTGGGATCCAGTAGACCAAACGGTACTAGCTAATGAGCAGGTTATTGATGGCCGTGGCTGGCGTTCAGGCGCTTTAGTGGAACGCAAAGAAATCCCACAATGGTTCCTCAAGATTACCGACTATGCCGACCAGTTATTAGACGATCTAGATCAGCTAGAAGATTGGCCAGAGCAAGTGCGCACCATGCAGCGCAACTGGATCGGTCGCTCACAGGGTGTAGAGCTTAGCTTTGAGGTGCGGGGGCATGGACCTTTAGAGGTCTTTACCACTCGACCCGATACCTTAATGGGGGTGACCTACTTGGCAGTAGCACCACAACATCCTCTAGCCATAACGGCCGCCGTGACCAATCCAGCCATGGCTGAGTTTATTGATAGCTGCAAGAACATGAAGGTGGCAGAAGCCGATATGGCAACCATGGATAAGCTTGGCTTAGACACGGGCTTTACTGCGATCCACCCGCTTACTGGCAAGTCTGTGCCTGTTTGGGCTGCTAACTTTGTACTCATGGATTACGGTTCTGGAGCGGTGATGTCGGTGCCAGGGCATGACCAACGCGATTGGGAATTTGCTAATAAGTACGGCCTTAGTATCGAGCAAGTGATTCGCCCAACTGACCATAGCATTGAAGTTGATGTGGCTACTGCAGCTTACACAGCAAAAGGCTTATTGGTTAATTCTGGCATGTTTGATGAAATGGATTTTCAGTTGGCCTTCGACGCCATAGCGGCAGAACTTGATCGGCAGGGCAAGGGTAAAATCACCACCAACTATCGCTTACGCGATTGGGGTGTATCTCGCCAACGCTACTGGGGTGCACCCATTCCCGTAGTCAATTGTGAGACGTGTGGTGCCGTGCCGGTGCCAGAAGACCAACTGCCTGTGATATTACCCACTGACGTTGAGTTTGACGGTAGTGGTTCGCCACTTAAAAAAATGACCTCGTTTATCAATACCAGCTGCCCCAAGTGTGGCGCTGCAGCTGAACGTGAAACCGATACCTTTGACACTTTTATGGAGTCGTCGTGGTATTACGCCCGCTTTACCAGCGCTAATCATAACGACAGCATGTTGGCACCACAATCTGCCGACTATTGGGCTCCAGTCGATCATTATGTTGGCGGCATTGAACACGCCATTTTGCACCTATTGTACTCACGCTTTATGCACAAATTAATGCGCGACATGGGCCTGGTTTCATCTGACGAGCCCTTTAAAAAGCTGCTCTGTCAAGGCATGGTGTTGGCTCACACCTATTACCAACAAGACGAAAAAGGTGGCCAAGACTGGATTTCACCCTCCGACGTTGATCCAGTCATTGATGACAAGGGCCGTATTACTGGTGCAGTGAAAAAGAACGATGGCTCTGCAGTTGTTTATGATGGCATGGGTAAGATGTCAAAGTCTAAAAACAACGGCATTGACCCACAAACCATGATTGACCGCTACGGTGCCGACGCTGTGCGCTTATTCACTATGTTTGCCGCGCCTCCAGAACAATCCCTCGAATGGTCTGATGCTGGCCTTGAAGGTTCTCAGCGCTTTATCAAACGTTTTTGGAAGCAAGTGCACCAACATTTGGCAGCCCCTGCTGCGCCAGCCTTGCAGGCCGACCAGCTCAACCAACAACAACAGGACATGCGCCGTAAAACCCACGAAACCATTCGTAAGGTGAGTGACGACATTGAACGCCGCACCACCTTTAATACCGCCATTGCTGCCATCATGGAGTTAAGTAACGCAACGTCTAAGTTTAATGACATGAGTGATCAAGGCCGTGCGGTAAGAGCTGAAAGTTTAACCACCGCAGTATTATTGATGTCGCCCTTTACCCCGCATTTATGCCACACCTTATGGCAGGCTTTTTCTGGTACCGATGCTATTTTACAAACACCTTGGCCAGCAGTAGATGAAAGCGCCCTAGTGAAGTCGAACATAGATATGGTGATTCAGGTCAATGGCAAGCTTCGCAGTAAGATGACGATCGATGCTAATATGGACCGAGATACGATCCAACAACTGGCCTTAGCTGATGACAAGGTGCAGAGTTTTATCACCGACATGGCCGTGCGCAAAATTATTGTGGTGCCTAATAAACTAGTTAATATTGTGGTCAGTTAACACCCAACGATAGCGCCTTCACTGCGCTAAATAGGAAGCAAAAAATGATCAACACAACCTCAACAATAGGCACCTTGGGCAGGCTTGGTTTACTCTTATGCTTGAGCCTTGCAGTAGCCAGTTGTGGCTTTTATTTGCAAGGCCAGAGTCAAAGATCTTTTCCTCCCCAGCTAAACCTGTATGTCGATGACCCTTTATTGGCCAATGTAATTAGTCAAGATTTACTGCAACACGAGGTTTCTTTAGTTCAGTTAACATCTATTGGGGGCACTGATACTGCAGTACCCACCCTACAACTGACCCGCACCCTTAAGCGCAGTGAAGAACTCATTTTAGACACCAATGGCGAAGCCTTAATCTGGCGCTATACCTTAACCAGTCAATACCTGTTCTTAACTGGAGGGTCACCAGAAAACACATCAGCAAACCCTTCTACACAATCCTTATTACCTATTTCTGTGAGCACTGACGTTGATTTAAGTGGCGCTAACGCCACCGTTAATGAACGCATAGAGGCTGATAGCTGGACCTTACTGTATCAGCAACTAGGTCAGCGGATTAGCCGTCAACTTAGTTTCGAATAATGCGCATCAAACCAGATCAGCTGCAAAACCACTTAGCCAAAAGCTTAGCTGGCTGTTATATGGTGCATGGTGATGAACCCTTATTGCAGCAAGAAGCCTGTGATGCTATCCGTCACAAAGCCCGCCAAGAGGGATTTTTAGAACGTGATTTATTTCACGCAGAAGGCCGCTTTAATTGGCAGCAAATCACCGCTTCAGACCAAGCCATGTCTCTTTTCTCAAGTCGAAAAATAATTGAAATTAGAATTCCAAGTGGTAAGCCTGGCAAGGAAGGCGCGGCAGCCTTAAGCCTTTTATTGGCCCAGCCTAACCCTGACAATCTAGTGTTAATTAGTAGCGGTAAAATAGATTCGAAAAGCCAAACCAGCAAATGGTTTAAAGCCCTAGATACAGCCGGAGTGTGTATAGCGGTGTTTGCCTTAGAAGCTCAACACATGGGCCGCTGGATTAACCAGCGCAGCCAAACACTAGGCCTCAAAATCACCCCAGAAGCCTGCCAATTGCTCAGTCAAAGAACTGAAGGCAACCTACTTGCTACGGCGCAGGAACTGGAGAAATTTACGCTCAATGGTGCCGGTTTCGAAATTACTGCCGATCAAATTGATGCCGATGTAGGAGGCCTAGCCCGTTACAGCAACTATCAGCTAGTGGATACTGCCCTCACAGGCCAAGCCCACCACAGCCTTACTATGCTCTATGGTTTAAAGGAAGAAGGCACCAAAGCCATGGATATTTTGTGGGTTCTGAGCCGTGAAATCAGGCTACTCAGCAGCATTATAAACCATCCACAGGGGCTAGAAGCTGGACTGACGCAAGAACGTGTATGGGAAAAACGTAAGGCCTACCTTCGGACTGCTGCACAGCAACATAATGCCCACAGTGCACAACATATGCTGCACCAATGTGAAGCCATTGATCAATGTGTCAAGGGTGTGAGCAAAGCCAATGCATGGGACTTACTGGGCGCATTAATTATGCAATTAGCTGGCAAACCGGTTTACTAAAAAAGCATAGGTTTGAACATGGGTGATCTAGAAATTATTGACGCTACTTCTAAACATCAAAATAGTTTGCCCATCTCTTCTGATGAAATTATGGCACAATTGAACCTGTGGCATATTCAATTTGAGCGCTTTGATCATGTGCCACTTAAAACGGTCGAAGATTCAAAAAAAGTACAA
>CAWUTT010000112.1:0-13178 GCA_963925635.1 uncultured Pseudomonadales bacterium
GTACACCGAATCCATAATCGTACATAAAACCCAAGTTAAATTGCGCCTCAACACTGCCTTGCTGTGCGGCTAAGGTGTACCACTTAACGGCCGTTCTATCGTTTTGAGAGACGCTTTTCCCCAGCCGGTAAAGGAGCCCTATATTATATTGCGCTTTAGCATTGCCCTTTTCGGCCAGCGGCTCCCACTCAGATAGAGCCATTTGATGATCGCCTGAAGAATAGGCATCAATCCCCTTGTTAAAATCAGCACCCATAGCCACCTCACTGCACAATAGCAGCGAAAGTGTTAATCTGACGAGTGTTGTCCTAACCTCCATAGTGCATGCTCTAAGGTTTATTTTGTAAGCCTTAAATTCTACTGGCATCAGGATGTTATTGATAGAGGTTGGGTTCCAACCTTAGACCACGGCCAGATAAAACGACACTCAGATCAGGCATCGTACCCAGCCAGTGATCCATGCCACTAGCCCACAATAAAAACCCCCACTGTGGCCACTCCATCGGATGTAAATGGGTATTAGGTTGAGGCAATTATGACTGTTACTGGCATGAGCTAAGGCCGATTAAGCCTTTGTATAATGATTAAGGTGGGGTGTGGCTCAGTGGCAGATGCTTGTTGATAATGTATCACCACAAGCTGCATCAATATGTGGCTTGGGTTGTTAGTTTCTGCTCACCTTTTTAGTGAATTCTGTCTCACTCTGAGTAGGTATAAACTACCTACACCATAGGTATAAATACCACTAAAGTGGGTATAAACCACCCAATAAGCGGGTCCTATATTTCATTAAAATAGAGTGAGTTAGCGTAAAATCTAGCTTCGTAAGGCCGATCTTACTACCTATCCAAGTCTAAAATAAAATTGTTATAAATAATAAAAATCAATTAAATCAGTCCTTTGCGAAATAATTTTGACTTTAAAAAAAATCCTAAAACACAAACCCAAATAACACGCTAACTTTACTGGCACATTTGGCACGGTAGTTGCAATTTTACTATGCGCGCGACATTAAGTTGCGTGATTCGGCAGATGCTGAATTTTATTATAATTTTTGGAGAACTATCATGGCAACAGTACAAAACTCAACTGCTTCTTCTGGTTTAGCTGAAGTTGTCGATCGTATTCTTGATAAAGGTATCGTTGTTGACGCTTGGATTAAGGTTTCATTAGTAGGTATCGAGTTATTGTCTATTGAAGCGCGCGTTGTTATCGCTTCTGTAGAAACTTACCTAAAGTATGCTGAAGCAATTGGCCTTACTGCCAGTGCTGCAACCCCTGCTTAAATAGAAAAAGCATGACCTAGTGGCTGGTTAATTTCGGCGGTTAGGTCGTTGCCTACCTCTCAATCCATCTGGTTTGGGAGGTAAATTAAAATGAAAAACCTAAGGACGTGTTATGGAACGTTTAGTAGATGATATGGTTCGATTACAAGAAGATGTAAAATCACGTGTTTCGATTACAAGTACTCAGCTTGCAGAGTTTAAGTTGAATCGCGCAAGCGATACCGCTCGTGATAGTCGTGAGCGTGCGATGTTCGTGGTTGAGAATAGCCTTAACGTTAACCGCATGCTCAAGGAATTTCATGATTCACGCATAGCAAATGGACAACAAGATCGTGCAGATAGAATTGCCTTTGTATCTGATATGGTTAAAAAGAGAGCTGAATTCGTAGAGCAGCTTAGTGCTACTCGCAAGGGATTGCTCAAACAAATTACTAATGAAAGCGCAGCCTTGATAGCAGATACGGCTGTCAGTGTTGCCGCTTTGGTTAAGCAGGGCACGCGTCATGCCAACGGATTCAAAAGCGCTAGCCAAGCGGCCAGTAAGCAGCGCGAGCCAGTAATAAATGCTGGCGTTGCTGCATCAAAAACGGATGCTGGGCTTTTAAATACCTGGAAGGCTGCAGCACCTGCAGCGCCTAAGGTAGCTGCACCTGTTGCACGTAAGGCAACTGCACCTGTTGCACCTAAGCCAACTGCACCTGCGGCGCCTGTTGCACCTAAGGTAACTGCCTCTGCAGCTTCTAAGGAAAACGAACCTGTTGCATCTAAGGTAGCTGCCTCCGCAGCGCCTAAGATAACTGCCTCTGCAACTCCTCGGGCTGGCGCACTTGCTACGCCTAAATCTGCTGCCTCTAAGGCTGGCGCCCTAGCCACACCCAAGTCTGCTACTCCTAAGGCGACAGCATCTGCTGCTCCTAAGGCTGGCGCGTTGGCTACTCCTAAGGCGGCCAACCCTAAGGCTACGGTCACTCCAAATAGTCATAAATCTGTGAAATCAAAACGCAACAGATAATGAGGTTATAAATACGAAAATTGGTTTTTTGATACCTTAAATCTGCTTGCGGCTGGCCCAAGGCCAGCTCACAGAAATCTCTAGACCAGTTAAAATTCGTGCCGTTGATAGAGTAATTAAGAGATCACAATCGAGTCGATTCTTTGCTGGTGGGCATCACCCAAGCAATTGATGAGAGTTTTGTAAATGCTAGGTTTGAAACGTCCTTTTGAGATGGGTATGTGTGGCTAACATCTAAGCCAGAGCATCCACTAAGGGGGCACCTATTGCGACATTCATGCCTTAAATAAAAAGGTTATTTGCCGAATGGCACAGGAGAATATATGAGTAATAAAAACACCCTTTCTAGTTCAAATTACGCTATCAAAGATGATCTAATCGTCCCCGAGGCGAGCGATCAATTTGTAGTGACCTCCTTTGTCAAAGAGATTATGGATCGTGCTTTAGTCTACTTAGAAGCAGGTTACCCAGTGCATTTTGCTGGTCCATCGGGTACCGGTAAAACCACTTTAGCTTTCCATCTCGCCGCACAGTGGGGCCGCCCAGTCACCCTGCTACAAGGCAATGAAGAGTTTGTAAGCTCTGATTTAACAGGTAAAGACATTGGCTATAATAAAAGCAGCTTGGTTGATAATTATATCCACTCGGTGGTTAAAACTGAAGAAAATATGAGCCGTACTTGGGTTGATAACCGTTTGACTACGGCTTGTCGTAACGGCGACATGTTAATCTATGATGAGTTTAATCGATCAAAGGCCGAAACCAATAATGTCTTACTGTCGGTCTTATCAGAGGGTATCTTGAATTTACCAGGCCTACGCGGTGCTGGTGAGGGATATCTTGATGTACATGCCAGTTTTCGAGCTATTTTTACCTCTAATCCAGAAGAGTATGCAGGCACTCATAAAACCCAAGATGCGCTTACGGATCGCATGATCACCATTAATGTGGGTCATCCTGATCGTGAAACCGAACTAAAAATAGTTCATGCCCGTTCTGATTTGGGTTTACAAGAAGCCGCTTACATTGTTGATATTATTAACGATTTACGTGGTAATGATATTCAAACTAAGCATGGATTACGGGCCGGCATTGCTATTGGGCGTATCCTCAATTTGAAAGGCTTAAAACCCCGCGCAGGCGACAAGTTATTTCATAACATTTGTTATGATGTGTTGAATATGGAAACTGCTAAGGTACAGCGTGCTGGTCACTCAGTGTTACACGAAATGATCGATGGTGTGATTCATAAAATCTGCCCGCCAGTTAGCCCGGCAACGCCAGCAAAGAAAAAGCCTACCAAAATCAAACTAGCGGAGTAAGTGGCCATGGCTGTTAATACACGTCCACCCCGATCAGTTTCCAGTATCAAAACCCACTCCGGGCGAGTCAGTGGCACTCATGAAGCGCATCGTGACTATTTTCAGGTTGGGGCGTTAGAGTTAGAGCGATCTAGGCGAGTTAAAGAACGAGATGCAGCTAATAACCGCATTGCAACCATCAATGCTCGAATCGCAGAAATTGATAGCGAAAAAGCTAAGCTGCTTGCAGCTGCCGCAGCTGCACATGACGGTAATGCCGACTCAACACAGACAGAACCTCCTGGTCTGCGCATCAAATATTGAGATAAACATCATGAATATCGTTGGTCATTTACGCGCCTCTAAATACATCCGCACCATGCTCATGACAAGGGGCTTTGGTTGCTGCAGCAGCGCATCTGGAAAACCTTTATTGCCTAACATTTTGGGTGGTGTCTCCAATAAAACATGTAGCCGTCTGAATTGCATACAAATGCCAAACACAGGGAGCCTATCGTGAGCGCAGTTAGAAAAAAACACCGAGGGAAAATACTCTACGCACTTTGTAGGGCCGATGACGTGCGGCCTAACCATAGTGTTCGAGGCTTAGAATCTGCGCCTGTTTATGCCATAGACCAGTGTGGTATCCGTGCTATTGTGAGCGATACTTTAAGTACACGTCTTCGTCCTGACAGGAACAACATTGGTGCTCATCAAAGGGTACTTAAGTCACTGACAACAGACACCACGGTGTTGCCTATGCGTTTTGGCGTACTGGCCCGCGATGCGGGTGCTGTTGAGAAATTACTGGCAACAAACATTGACACGATTAACGAGCATTTCGAACGACTTAATGGACGCGTGGAAATGGGTTTAAGGGTGTCTTGGGATGTGACCAATATTTATGAACATTTTGTGGCCTTGCATCCAACTTTAGCAGCAGGCCGAGATCAAATTTGGAGTCAACATTCGGGAAGCAGTGCTCGCCGAGAAGAGAAAATTCAACTGGGCAATATGTATGAAGCCTTGCGCACAGCCGATCGCCTAGATGCTGCGGAAAAAGTGAAAGAGATTCTATTCGACTATTGTGACGATATTGTAGAGAATCCGGTTAAGCGGGAAAAAGACGTCATCAATGTGGCGTGTTTGATTGAGAGGAGCCGACTTGACGAATTTGTTAACGGCGTATTTGAAGCTTCAAAGGCGTTCGATAACTCTTATATTTTTGATTACACCGGCCCTTGGGCGCCACATAACTTTATTAATTTAGATTTACACGCACCCACCAAGAGCAAAAAGGCTTTAACCAATAATAATGCAGCGTCAGAGCTAGATAAGGACGACAGTTTAGAAGCGGACGTTAAGTAAACAATGTTACTCATCGATAATATACTCTTCTCCCCTGTTAAAGGCATTCACTGGATTTTTAAGGAAGTTCACAAACTGGCAGAAGAAGAGTTATCTGGCGAATCTGATAGAATCCGTGAGAGTTTGGTTGAGCTGTATATGCAGCTTGAAACAGATCAGATTACTGAAGAAGAGTTTGATCGTCAGGAAAGCGATCTATTAGATAGGTTGGATACATTGGACGAAGACGATGCCATGATTGGTGACGATGACGATGACGATGACGATGACGATGACGATGGCGATGGCGATGGTGATGGCGATGGTGATGAGGATGAGGATGAGGATGAGGATGAGGAGCAATGAAGCCACAATCGTCTCCAGAATTTCTACAAGAATCCTCGCTAAAGTTAGTTTTTTTTGGTGGTAAGGGAGGAGTAGGGAAAACCACCTGTGCTACAGCTACTGCATTGACACTGGCGCAAGCGCACGCCAGCCAAAAGTTTTTGTTAGTTTCAACAGATCCCGCCCATTCAGTAAAACATATTCTCGATGATCTGTGTGTGCCTGAAAACCTAGACGTGTGCGAACTTAATGCCACCCATTCCCTACAGGAATTCAAACATAAATATGATAATTTGCTAAAGCAAATTGCCACAAGAGGCACCTTTCTTGATCAAGAAGACATTCATGCAATGATGGATGCTGCGCTACCCGGTATGGATGAACTGGCGGCTTATCTTGAAATCGCAACCTGGGTTAGGCAAGACCGATACGATCGCATTATTGTTGATACGGCACCCACTGGCCATACACTGCGATTGTTGGAGATGCCTGAGTTGATTCATCGTTGGTTGGTGGCGTTGGATACCCTGTTAGCGAAACATCGCTACATGCGCAGGCGGTTTACTCGCAATCATCAACTAGATCATCTCGATGAGTTTTTGTTGAGCATGAGTGATGATTTGACGGCGATGAAAAACCTGCTAACAGACACACAAGGTTGTCGTTTTGTATTAGTACTGCAGCCGGAATCTATGATCGTGGAAGAGAGCATTGATCTTATTAACGCATTAGATCAAAAGCATATCCCACGCCATCATATAGTGGTGAATCAGCTGCAACCCACCCATGATTGTGAATGGTGCAGTTATGAACACACTAGGCAAATGCAGGCGCTGAAAAAAGCCTTTGCTGCGCTAACCCATTCGGTATTTTGGGGCCTACCAAGGGCCGTTATAGAGCCTCGGGGCAGTTTGCTTTATGACCTTTGGCCACATGTGCAGTTGGTTGAGCTTGATGCTAAGGGACTTAAAAATAACGCCGCAGACTATCAGTCTCCATTGATGGTGGTCAAGCCTTTAGAGTTGCCGGCCAAAACATTAAAGTTGATCATATTTGCTGGCAAGGGTGGCGTGGGCAAAACAACAACCGCTTGCGCGACAGCCCTGCGCATGCAAAATGACCATCCAGATCAGCGTCTTTTATTGTTTTCAACCGACCCAGCGCATTCCCTTAGTGATTGCTTGGGTAAGCACATTAGTTCCATACCCACCAACGTAGTGGCTAACCTCGATGCGCAAGAGATCAATGCAGCTGCAAATTTTGGTGGTATTCGACGTGAGTTTGCAGAGGAGCTTGATGCCTTTCTTAAGGAGGCACTACCTAATCTTGATATTACGTTTGATCGAGAGGTTATGGAGCATTTGCTCGATTTAGCCCCGCCAGGATTAGATGAGATTATGGCGTTGACTGAGATTATGGAGCATATCGATCATGGCGTTTACGATGTCATTATTGTAGATGCAGCGCCCATTGGCCATTTGTTGCGGTTACTGGAAATGCCTGAGCTAATTCGAGACTGGCTCAAGTTATTTTTCAGTCTGTTATTAAAATATCGTGAAATCATGCGTCTTCCGCACTTGTCAGAACGTTTGGTAGCGCTATCGCGGGGCTTAAAAAGCCTGCAAGGTTTGTTACAGAATCCTGAAAAGACTGGGGTCTATGTCGTTACCATTCCAACTGAGTTGGCGATAGATAAAACCATTGATATGGTGAGTTCACTACAGCAAGTCGGTGTCCCATTGCAGGGGCTATTGATGAATCAAATGACTCCCATTAGCACTTGTGATTTTTGCCACTCTCGCTCAAGT
The DNA here is from genome assembly GCA_963925635.1 of uncultured Pseudomonadales bacterium. Classification (GTDB taxonomy): domain Bacteria; phylum Pseudomonadota; class Gammaproteobacteria; order Pseudomonadales; family Balneatricaceae; genus Njordibacter. Next base: position 7,100 of record CAWUTT010000112.1, read on the forward strand.
CGTGAAGCAACCCAGATAGACCGTGCGCGCAGCGTTTTCTCTGATCAGCCGCAGGCTGGCATATTTAGACACACAGATCCTTCAGGTTTGAATATGCTAACATCATTGGGCAATTCTCTGTATCAGAAAACTATAGCAGTGTGAAAAAATGTTAGAAGATAAAGAAAGACAAGAACAAGTATCCTTGTGTGAAGCGCTGGATCGGATTTTAAATAAAGGTGCCGTAGTGGTCGCCGATGTGACGATCTCTGTTGCTGGTATTGATTTAGTTTACCTAAGTCTGCAAGCATTGATTACTTCAGTAGAAACGGGACAACGACTGCGCAACCAAGAGGAATAAAATGGCTCATAATTTACTATCAAAATTTGATATACCAGCGGCAAGTGGCAAGCCAAAGTCAAAGCCAAAGCTAGACATTGACGGGGAGCGTGTTCGCAACGGGTTAGCTCAATTGGTATTAACCCTGGTCAAACTATTGCATGAATTGCTTGAGCGCCAGGCAATAAGAAGAATGGATTCTGGATCGCTTAGCGAGGAGGAAGTGGAGCAATTAGGCTTAACTTTAATGCAGCAAGCTGAAGAATTAGATCGATTGCGAGATGTTTTTGACCTCAAAGAAGATGATTTAAACATGAACTTAGGCCCATTGGGCCGCTTACTATGAGGACATCTCCTATGGATACGTCGTTATCAGATATTGAAGCATCAGAGAGTATTCAAATGCCTAAAACAGCGCCTGAAAAAAAATTCACATCATCCACTTGTCAATTTATGCTGCGCATGGCGCAAGCGCATCTGGCAAAAAATGAGCTACGGCTAGCCACAGATGTATTTATGAGGGTTATTAAAGAATACCCCAACTCTGAGGAACGAAACGTGGCGCAGGATGGCTTGTTAACTATGGCTCGCCACTATGAAACACAAGGGCAGTTTCGTGTGGCCTTAGATTTACTAGAAAAAATAGACAAAATCGCGGCCAACAGTTAATTCCTGTCGCCCTTGATTACAGGTGTTGTTCGCGCACCTGATCTTTTAAACCTCATAATCCCTCCCAAGTGACGGTTATCTCACTAGTTTAAAGTGCAACCTTCCGTGCTCAGTTGGCAGCGTAATCGCTGTGACTGAGCACACGCATTAATAATGCAACCAAGCCTCGCCACACCTCTGACAAATGCCTGCCACATCAGTCGATATTTAGTCGCCGTATAAAGTTCATCAAACTCTAGGAACAATTCTGAAACTGCCTAAATTGTAAAAGATACTGCTTAAAAGCAGTCGTTTTTTAGTGGCCTGATGGTTATGGTCACTGACAGTGATCTAACAAGTTTTAGTGGGTCTATGCCTTTTTTATAGATTGACGGCACATGGTGGGCGTGGGTTTAAGGTGGTTGTATGAGCCATTAACTGGCCGGTGTTCAATCGTTGGTTGTGGGCCTTTTCATCGCACTATTGAGGCGATTCAAGGCTCAGGTTTACCATGAGAGTTTTCACAAAAGTCATAGGGTGATAAGTCACTCTTGGCACTGTCGTTGTGGGTTATGCAGTGCAAATAGTCACATGTGTGACTCTTAAGTAGAATTAAATGAGCATAAAATTACCGTAAGGAATGATGAGATGAGCAACAGGGTGACCAAGTCAACTGATTCAACAACCGTGGCAGACCTGTTGGAACGGTTACTGGATAAGGGGGTCGTTATTAGTGGTGATATCCGTATTAAATTGGTCGATGTAGAGTTATTAACATTAGAGATACGCTTATTAATCTGCTCTGTTGATAAAGCCGTAGAGATGGGATTGGACTGGTGGACTGGAAATCCTGCATTTGATTCTCGAGCTAGGGACCCAGCCAACGCTTTGCCCGCTTCAGACATAAGTTTAGAGCAGCGTTTACAGCGTTTGGAATCGCAACTGCCGGCAAGTCCGGTTAAACCTCAAACATCTATTGTATAAAATTGGGGACCTATGCGCGCACTTATTCTTTTACCCATAATTCATAGCCCTGCCGATTTAGGTACCCTAAGTGGCGCGGCTGAAGATTCTCGCAATGAAGCCCAAAAGCTTCAATATTTGGATGCTGTTGAGCACTTTTGGACGGTCGTTAATGGCGTCATTGATGGCATGAGTCTTAATTACCCGCAGTTAAAGGTCTATCAAGACAGCTTGCCTGTTTGTGATCTGGTGGATGCCATAGTGGCAGACGTTGCCGCATCGGGCAGTAAGAATTACGCTTTATTAAAAACACTGCAAGAAAAGGGCGCAACCTTAATGGGTACAGAGTCGCCCGACCTTCTAAGGCAAGAAAAAGACCTTATGACAGAGGTGTTGCAGTCTGCTGATCACAGCAAGGAATCAGCAGAAAAAGCTCAGGCTTTATTGCTTCAGCGAGATCGTTTTATGGCTCAGCGAATTAATGAAAGCCTAGCCGATGAAGAGATGGGCCTTATTTTTGTGGGCCTAATGCATCAGATAGAGCCTTATCTTGCGGCGGATATCGTGGTGATAAAACCCTTAGGTGAACCTAGTGGTATTGGAGGGTAAAACCTAATAATAAGCGGCTTGAGTAAGCGTATAAAACTTTGGAGTTGAAGTCACAAGGAAGAGTAATTCTGATGGTTGAAAAAGAGCTAAATTATGTTCTTATTGCGGATGACAATAAGGACATGTGTGATTTGCTTGCTTACTTACTAGGCAAAGCAGGTTATGAAACACAGCAAGTACAAGATGGCGACGCAGTGATTAGCTTACTAACAAAATGCGAGCCCAGTTTACTGTTGTTGGATAATATTATGCCAGGCACAACTGGGATGGAAATCTTGGCATACACAAGCCTTTATTTCCCCCAATTGCCGGTGATCATGATCACTGGCAATGGTGGTATTTTTGGTGCGGTAGCCGCCATGAAAGCAGGCGCAAGTGATTACCTCGCTAAGCCCTTTGATAATACACGGGTGCTTGATCTAGTTAATAAATCCTTCAACATACGTAAGCAGTTAATGGGTGACCGCTACATTAATTGTGAACCCAGCAAAGTCACGAGTCTCCGTATTGCTACTTTTATGGGTAACAGTGAAGAGATTCAAGTGATGACTCAAAGTATGTTGGTCGTCGCGCCCACCAACCTTTCGGTTATTATTCAAGGTGAATCGGGCATCGGCAAAGAGTTGGTGGCTAAAAATATCCATCTAGCCAGTCAGCGCAGTGCTCATGCCTTCACCCCAATTGACTGTGGGTCAATTTCTGACGCGCTCATGGAAAATGAATTATTTGGGCATGAAAAAGGTGCGTATACCAGTGCTGATAAGGCTTACGTGGGCAAGATTGAAGGCTCAGATGGGGGTACGCTATTTTTAGATGAAATTATCAATATGTCCTTATCAGCGCAAGCCAAGTTATTGCGAGTCATACAAGAGAGGGTTATTTACCGGGTAGGAAGTACCGTCGCTATCCCTGTGAATATCCGTATTCTGGTGGCCAGTAATGAAGACCTGTTGGATGCAGTAATAAAAGGTAAGTTCCGCGAGGACTTATTTTATAGGTTGAATGAATTCACTATCCGTATTACCTCTTTGCGTTACCGCCCTGCTGATATGCTGTTTTTAGCTAAGCGCTTTATAGTGGAAGCCAGCATAGAAATGGGTAAGTCGGTGCCCTTGCTTTCCAACTTAGCTAGCCATGAGTTGCAGCAGTATGCTTGGCCTGGAAATGTTCGACAGCTACGCTCTACCATGCGCCGAGCAACCTTAATGGCTGAAAGTCAGATCGATGTGTCTGATTTAGATTTCCCTAACGATGGCAACAATAAACCACTGGTCTTAAAGCCAGAGGGTGCACAACAAATAACTCTCAATACGCCTTTTGATTGTATTGCCTATATGGCTACCCTTGCGCCCGAAAATCTATCACTAAAGAGCATGAAGATTATGTTCTCTGAAGTGGTCATTAAAAACACACTAAAGGTAACAAATAATAACAAATCAGAAACTGCTCGGCGTTTATCAATAGACTATAAAACACTACTTCTTAAGATTAAGAATTTCACTACCGAGGAATAATCATGACTAAAAAAGACGATAAGGTGACCGGCAATGTTGAAGGCATACTTCGAGGTTTAGGTGATCTAGTGGGTAAGCTGGGTGACCTGGCTGAAACAGGTGAAAAAATGAAGAGTAGCGGTGTTTTTGACGTCGATACTGGCAGTGGTGAAAAGGCTAAAGCCGTGTATGGTTTTTCAGTAAAAATGGGCTTAAATGAAAATGATGAGCCCAAGGTTGAACCGTTTGGTAATGTACGTCGTGATGAAAAAACTGGTGTGACCACTGTCCAAGAGGTTTCTGAGCCACTCATTGATGTTATCGAAGAACTCGATCATGTGGCCGTATTGGCTGAAATGCCAGGCATCTCTGATGCCGATGTCAACATCGAACTGAACGGCGATGTACTGACCATCAATGCCTCCTGTGGCAGTAAAAAATATCATAAGGAAGTGGTTTTACCACGCTCTTTCGACAACCAAGGGATGACCTCTAGTTGCCGTAACGGTATTTTGGAAGTCAAACTCAATGACTTATGATATTAAGCTAAAGGTAGTTGAAGCGCTGCCAAAAGATATGGGTCGCGCTTATGCACGTATGGACCCAACGGAGATGTCTAAGCTCGGGTTGTCGGTGGGTGATATCGTTCAATTAACCAGTAAAAAAGGCTTTGGCATTGCTAAAATTATGCCAACCTACCCTGATATGCGTAATCAAGGCATCGTTCAATTAGACGGTTTAACGCGGCGTAATGCCGGTCTCAGCTTAGATGAGAAGGCCGATATACAAGAGATGACCTGTAAACAGGCGGCTCGCATCACCTTAATTCCAACGTCCATTAAACCATCAGCGCGCGATCTAGAGTATATCGGCAGTCTGCTTGATGGTTTGCCAGTTCAAAAAGGTGATCTGGTCAGGGTGAATTTGTTTGGTAGTCGCTCTACAGAATTCAAAGTTGACAGCACTGAGCCAGTAGGCGCGGTTTTGATCAATCCAACCACGGTGTTGGCTATGGGGCAAGGAGCGGGTGACAAAAACAACAGCACCCCACGTCTATCCTATGAGGATGTTGGTGGCCTTAAAGGCCAGGTTCGGCGCATACGGGAAATGATTGAACTGCCCTTGCGTTATCCAGAGATCTTCGACCGCTTGGGCATTGATGCGCCTAAGGGCGTGCTTCTAACGGGCCCACCTGGCTGTGGTAAAACCCTAATTGCGCGCATTATTGCCCAAGAAACAGACGCCCAATTCTTTACCATTAGTGGCCCAGAGATAGTGCATAAGTTTTACGGTGAAAGTGAGGCGCACCTGCGTAAGATTTTTGATGAGGCCAGCAGCAAAGGTCCAAGTATTATCTTTCTGGATGAGATAGATTCCATTGCCCCCCGTCGTGACAAAGTCGTTGGCGATGTTGAAAAACGCATCGTGGCACAATTGTTGGCCTTGATGGATGGACTTAAGGGCCGTGGCAAAGTGATTGTCATTGCGGCTACCAATTTGCCTAACGCCCTTGATCCAGCCTTGCGTCGACCAGGCCGTTTTGATCGTGAAATAAGCATACCTATTCCTGATCGTGAGGGACGCCGTGAAATTATGGAAATCCATAGTACCGGTATGCCACTGGACACGGATGTTGAACTGAATGTGCTGGCTGATATCACCCATGGCTTTGTAGGGGCAGATTTAGAAGCCCTTTGCCGTGAGGCAGCGATGAGTGCCCTTCGACGCCTATTACCTGAAATTGATTTTAGTGCAGCAGACTTGCCTTACGAACGTCTGGCTGAATTAACCGTTACCATGGATGATTTTCGTGCGGCTTTGTGTGAAGTGTCACCCTCGGCCATTCGTGAATTATTTGTCGATATTCCTGATGTTCGCTGGGAGGACGTCGGTGGCTTAGATCATATACGCCATCGCTTAGTCGAATCGATTGAGTGGCCGATTAAATACCCCGAACTATTTACCCAGGCGGGCATTAAACCCCCTAAAGGTTTATTGCTCGCTGGGCCACCGGGGGTAGGTAAAACACTGATCGCCAAAGCCGTTG
>CAWUTT010000113.1:0-9881 GCA_963925635.1 uncultured Pseudomonadales bacterium
ACAGGCAATTGTGCTAACAAAGGGTCGATCATATGTTTTTCAAAACCCATACGTTCTAGTCTTTGGCAAACCTTAATCGCCGCAGCACTAGTAAAACTGGTACTTTGACTGGCATTCTGAGACATTTGCTGTTCTACCAACAAACGCAACAAACCCAGCTCTTTTTCCATGCGCACCATGTGGTCACTGCTCGGCGCTTGCGCTTGCGCAATGGGTGGCTGTGGTCGACTCACCGCTTGTGATGGGGGCATCTGAGAGGCCATATTGAGTGGCGCAACAGGTCGGCTAGGTTGATTTCTCTGCGACTTAATGCGGCTTAAATTAGCACTGAGGCGGTCGGAGAAAGCAGAGCTATGTTGCGCTGCTACGCGCTTCTCGTCGTAGTCAATTGCCGCTACAATTTCAACTTGCCCAGCAATTTTAGTATTTGATAAAATAACAGCATCATCACCTAAACTCTGCTTAATCATGGCAAGGGCTGTGCGTGTATCCTTGGCTAAAACGCGCTTCATTTTCATCTTCAATCAACCTCAATGCTTTTGGTTTTATTCTACTGGTGCTTACGCATCCACTAGGGGTTGTTGCTCTATGGTAGACACTACTTGAATGCCTTGTTCATCTGGTATTTCGTTGTAACCCAAGACCACCAGTCCTGGAATACGGTTTTTAACCATTTTAGACAACCAAGGACGGATCCCGGGAGAAACCACTAACACTGGGGGAATACCCTGTTCTGCGAGTCGTTCACTGGTGCCTTGCAGGTTGCCTAGTAGCTGCTCTGCTAGATTAGGCTCTATGGCTAAACCATGTTCTTTACTTTGCTGCAATATGTTATGCAATTGTTGTTCCAATCCTGCGTCTAATGTCATAACTGACAGATCACTACCCACCTGAGTGAGTTGTTGCATCATCATACGACCCAATGCAGGGCGCACAGCCGCAGTCAAAACGTCAGGATCCTGACTTCTAGGGGCTTGCTCTGCCAGTATTTCGACGATTGTGCGAATATCTCTGACAGCCACGCCTTCAGCCAATAAGTTCTGCAACACTTTAGCCACTACACCTACGGACAACTGCGTAGGCACTACCGCTTCAACCAACTTGGGCGCTGCTTGAGACAATTGATCCATTAACTGCTGAGCTTCATCATGCCCCAACAATTCGTGGGCATTTTCGTGCAATACTTTATTCAGATGGGTGGCTAATGCTGTAGCACCATCCACTACTGTGTAGCCCATAGACTGGGCATATTCTCTTTGCGAGGTATCAATCCATATCGCATCTAGTCCAAAGGCTGGATCTGTGGTTGGAATACCTTCTAAGTTACCGTGAGTAGAACCGGGATTAATAGCCAGATCCCGTCCCATCATCAGTTCACCCTGACCACGGGTGACACCGTTAATATTAATATGGTATTGGTTGGGTGATAAGTCTAGGTTGTCTCTAATGTGAACCGACTGCACCAAGAATCCTAATTCGTGAGAAAGTTTTTTACGCACGCCTTTAATGCGCTGCATTAATGCCCCCCCCTGACTCTTATCCACCAAGGGAATTAACGCATAACCCACTTCTAAACCGATCATGTCCAGTTGTGGTATATCTTCCCATGACAGGTCTTTTGACTCTTGGTCCTGTTGTTGCTGCACCGGATCAACTTCCTCGGGCACCACTTCTTGCTTGGAACGTTTAACAGCAAAATAGGCAAGCACACCAGTCGCTGCCGATAATAACAAGAATACAAAATGAGGCATGCCTGGGATCACACCCAACAAAAACATAATCCCAGAGACTACAATCAGTGCTTGGGGACTGCCTAACTGGCCCATGACTTGGCTAGACATGTCAGTGGTAGAAGACACGCGAGTCACAATGATAGCCGTTGCAGTGGCTAACAATAAAGACGGAATCTGAGCCACCAAACCATCACCGATGGTTAGTAACACATACGTTTGTGTGGCTTCATCAAAGGTTAAACCATGGGTGCCCATACCAATGGCAAGGCCACCAATAATATTAATCAGTAAAATAAGAAAACCCGCCACGGCGTCGCCTTTGACAAACTTACTGGCACCGTCCATCGAACCATAAAAATCCGCCTCTGCGGTCACATCGGCACGCCGCTCACGGGCCTCGTCCTGTGTCAGAACGCCAGCATTAAGGTCAGCATCAATGGCCATCTGCTTGCCGGGCATAGCATCCAAAGTAAAACGCGCACTGACTTCTGATACTCGGCCTGCACCCTTGGTCACTACAAGGAAGTTAATGATCATAAGGATGGAAAATACGATAATGCCCACCACATAATCACCACCAATAACAAAATCGCCGAATGACTGAATCACCTGACCGGCAGCATCTGTGCCCGTATGGCCTTCTACTAAAACAATCCGGGTAGAAGCAACGTTAAGCGCCAAACGTAATAAGGTGGCAAACAAAAGTACTGTGGGGAAAGAGGAGAAATCTAACGGCCGCATGGTGTTAATGGAAATCATCACAATAATCAGTGCAAGGGCAATGTTGAGGGTGAAAAATAAATCCAATAGGAATGCCGGTAAGGGGACCACCATCATTAAAATGATAAGCAATATCAACATGGGGATTAATAAACCCGTCAAATGTTTGACGTTGATTTGATCCTTCACGCTTAACACTTGTGAAAAATTCATAATAATTCAGACCCTAAAGTAAAAAATAACAAAACTAATCGTTTGTTTTTAATGGATTATTTATATTTTATGGTTAACTTTTAGTAAATCGTGTCGATAGTTAATAGAACGTCACTTTACTCGTTAAAACATCACTATAAGAGTTTAAGAGCAATAACAGTGCCAACATTTGCTCAGCGCTAGGAATTATTTCTCATTAATGCCTAAAGTCTTCTATGGTGTGGTCGATATTAAGCATATAGCCATAGAGGACAGACCCATGAAAATTAACATTACTCGGAAAATTAGCCTTTGCATTATAGCGCTTGCAGGCTTCACCTTAGGCGGCTGCACTATGTCTATGTCGGCTAACCAAGCACCTGAAGCTGTGGTTAACCCGCCTATTTATCAGAAGGAAGTGCTGATTTCCACAGGTTATGCCAATATCAGTGCGCAAAAGAGTAAAAGTCCAGCCCAACAGCGTTTAATGGCCATCAGGGTGTCGAAACTAGATGCCTACAGGAACCTAACAGAGCAGGTTTATGGCCAAAACATCAATGCGACTAGCACTGTGGCAGACATGGTACTGGCTAGCGACACCATGCGAGCCCACGTAGAAGGCATTGTTTACGGGGCTAAGGTTGTTAGTATCAGCCCAATAGGCGATGATAGCTATGAAACTAAGCTAGAACTAGCATTAGACACTATGCTGGAACTTAGGCGTACTTTTTTAGTCGCTAGATAACTCCAATACGGCTATCCCATGAAACTGTCAAAATGTCTGCAACGCGTAACTAAACTGTTTTCTGTTGCGATATTAGGGCTAGCCATCAGTATCCCAAGCATCGCTCAACAAGACTCAAACTCGCGTTTGTTGGTTTCTGGCCAAGCAACAATGGTTGATGGCGATGTTGAAATGGCCTACGCACGGGCAACTCTTGACGCCCTGCGCACAGCAGCCATCCAGCGCAAAGGGCAGATCACCAGTCATAGCATGGTTAGTTCAGACGGCCAGCTTACAGAAAACATTAGCCTCCAAGCCCATCTCAATATTCGTCAAATGGACGTGCTCGAGCAAGTTGTAACCAAAGGCATTGCTACGGTAAGGCTGGCCTTAGAGTTAGAAGAAAACAAAATAGATTGCCAACCGCCTCAACTAACACAAGTGGTGACCACAGATTTAGCGCCACCACCCAACAATAATAGCTATCATCAAATAGATATCAATCAATTGCTGCTCGATGCCGAAGCGCAATTTTCTGAACTAGCAAAAAGCGTTAATTTTATGACGCAGCGCATTAATCCGGCACTCAATACCTATCAAACAGCATGGCTGGCCTCCGAAGCCTATAATCAAGCCGACTATCACTTAGCCATAGGCGCGCAATGGTTACCCTCAACATCCAGCCAAATTATCGTCACCGACCTCAGCAGCCTAGTCAGCTCATTTAGTGCACCAACAATTCAAAGCCCCACACTGATGCTCAGCGCCACATTTTCAAGCCCTTATCGTCCTGATATTGACTTACGCCGCCAACAACAGTTTATTTTGCCCGCTAATCACTCCATTTCACAATCCAGTAAACCCATACCCTTAGAACTGAGCCAACAGGTAGCCCATTGGGTGCAAGAGGCATGGGACAATATCCATCAAACAGTAAAATGTGAAGGCAGTTATATCAAGCTCAGTAAAATTATTGGTCAGCCGTTATGGCGTATTAATAAAGGCCAAAAGCTAGGCCTTGAAGAGGGTCAACAATTATTACTATTGCCGCAGAATTATCAAGATGGAATTCTGAATCCAGATGCGACAAGCGCGCCCCTCGTGTTTAAAGTAACGCAGTTGCAACCCCACGCTGCCCTGCTAGAGCATATTGCAGGTCCAGATAATATAACCACCACCACCGCCCAGGTGATTGTATTTTAAGCGCTTGTAAACCGATTTGTACAAGGAGTTATCACATGAAGAATAGCCTTATATGCAGCCTATTTGCTGCTAGCCTCTTAGCCAGCTATAGCAGCGCTAATGAACCACAAACACAAGACCACTTAAAGGCCCTACTGGGCGAGCTAATGCAGCTGGAGCAACAGCTAGATCATCGCCAACCCGCTGATAACTCCATCGCCCCTGGTTCTAAATACCGCATCAAATTGGGTGACTCTTTAGGCACTATTGCTAAGCGCGCCTATGGTGACACCAACATGAAACTCAGTTTAGTCATGCAACTCATTGTGAGTAATAATCCCACTGCATTCTTCCGTAACAACCAAAACTTTATTTATGCAGACAAGGTCATCTCAATTCCCAGTGTGGACGATTTTAGAACGATGTTATTTTCAGTCAACACAGACACCTTACTCAACGACACTAATGACAAGACTCACTGGATCCGTTTTCCTTGAGCAAAACCTAATAACTCAAACCTAAGCCATCAAAAAAGGCGCTTCCTATATAATAAGAAGCGCCTTTTTTGTTTTTGCACAAGTCTGGTTAACTCGTTTGATTTAGTCGATTAACTTCAAGTTTGCCTTGGTTGGCGCGACAAAGATGCTAGCTTTTGTTTCACCAAGTGTAATAAGTTATCTTCGTCATTGCTGCCAAAGAAAATGAAGCGCAGTCCTACCACCAGCTTTAAACCATCTGCATGGGAACGCATATGACGCACTTCGGCACTTACTTTAGCTGCAAAGCCATCGACCTTGATTTCTATGTGTTTAATGGCTTTGCCCACTTCAACATCATATAAATTAGCTTGGGGAATTAGTACCGAGGCACCACCACCTGAAACGTCAATAACATCAATCTGCTGACCACTAATACTCATATTAATCTTTTCGTCACTGGCAGCTGGCAGCTGCAACATCTCTCGATGTTGCTTTACCATGATATGGTCTGGCAGCTTGGCAGAGAATCCTAAACCACAATCAGCAGAACTCACCACCCCTATTTGTACATCAAAGTAGTGCACTCGGCCTTCATAAAAAAACTCTACTCGCAGACCATCCTCGGCTTCAATCATGGCCACAAAATCAGGCTCACTCAAAGGCTCTAACACTAAGCTAACGTCATTATTGGTTGGAGTTTGGGATTTGGAAGAGTTATAAACCACTTCTTTTAAGCCATAGTTTGCGAGGGTTTGGTCCGCTGCATCACCAAAGCTTACATAAAAGGCACACTTACGCACCTTGGCTGTCATAAAAAACTGATACACCTGCTTAAAACCACTAATCTTAACTTCGTCTTTCACAATCACCTCCACTAGTACCGCTCCCCAATGGGCTTAAAACATATAGGGTTGTTGTTCTCATTACTATCGACCAACCAACCAAAAAATGAAGTCCTTATACCATCTGCTTGCGCAACTCAGCGATAGAGTTGGGAATGCTTAATGCCAAGTAAACGGCTTTACTGCGCTTGTATAACTGTTGACGTAAAGGGCTCTGTTGCGGCAAATGCAGAAAGTATAAAGCACTTTGAGCGAGTTCTGGCGTCATATCAGCCTGTTTAGCCCATTGGTCAATTAAAGCAAACAAGTCATCATTGTTAGGGGCAGCCAAGGCAGTGGTTTGCACCTGCTCCAAATTCTCACCTGCTAACACGCGTTGGCACAAGGCCTTATAATGTTGGTTAAATTGCCACTGTGTGGCCTTTCGCGGTAGGCTTTTTAGTTCAAACCATCCCGTTGCTCTGCCTGCATGGTAAACAGCCGCATGACTCCAAGGGTGCTGACTAGGCGCTGTGGCATGGCGACAGGCTTCGGCATAAGCCTGTTCCGCAGGTGCCAAACCAAAACTCTGTTGGCATTGGTCCATCAACTGCAAGAATTCTGCAATTGAGGGCATCCAACTATACTGTCGTTTCGCTTGTTCAATGGCTAACACCAGAACATCTTCTTCGTAGCCTGCCAAGCTTAACGCCCATTCGCGCGTGGCAATAATAATTTCTTTGTCATCGTCAAACGCACTTTTAAATTTATGGCCATAAATGGTCATAAATCGTGCAAACAGCATATTCACCAATGACTTTATTTTTTGATCAACGGGCGCACTGGCCCCAACAACCGCCTTACCAGTCGGTATTATTGATGTCGAGTACGTTTGCTGTAATGCTACGTCGGCGCTGTTTAGCAGCGTATCTAGCTTCTTCATTGGATGAATTAGTCTGTTGTTGGGTTTGTTTTTGGGCACGGGCCTGAGCTGTTTGCTGGTGAACCTGTTCTTTTTTAACCCATTTTAAAAACTTTTGATCCCAGCCACCTGGGGTTTCTCGACGGCCTTTGTCCATGTAGTACACCACAAACTCATCTTTAATACCAATCACAAAGGCTTCACTTATTTGGTGCTGCTGGGCTAAAACCTTGACAATATTGGCCGAAGGATTCCATTCCATATCCATGGCGCACATGTGTTGGTGTTGAGCTTCTTTAGCAGCGAATAGACGGCTTAATTCATCACCTTCACCAACATCACGGCGCCAGCCACCAAATCCGCCCATGGATGCCTTTGGAGCAGTTACTGGGCTAATAGCTGGCTCGAAGGGCTGGCTAACTTCATTGTGATCCATAGCAACAGACTGTTCTGACATCAGCTGCAGTTCAATGCGCACCATACCATCGCCTGCCGGAGCCACTTGTAGCAGCCCTATTGACGACAGCTGCGACAATAACTGCGCCTGATGCTGCCTTGTCAAACATAAAGCTCGACCATACAAACGTTGTTCTTCAACCACCACTTGGCCATTCCAGGCACCCACCAATTCCGTAACCACCGCCAGCATCAAGGCTTGTTCTAAGCCATAACGTTGCGCTAGATGAGGAGCAATGGATAAATTTGGGGCCGTCACGGGCATAAATAAAGTCAACTTAAAACAGGTTGGTAGGTCATTCTACCCTAACTAGTCCTGTGCTAACATCGGCAATCCTCACCAATGACTAATAAAACACCATGACACAAAAAAGCCCCATACAACAGATGATGGATCATCAATCAATTCGTAAATTTACCAGCCAAAGCATACCCCAAGAGTTAATCAATACCTGTATCACAGCAGGCCAAGCAGCTTCAAGTTCCAGCTTTGTACAAGTCACTAGTGTGATTCAAGTTAACGCCCCAGAAACTCGTGCGGCCTTAGCCGAAGCCGCTGGTGGCCAAGCTTACGTAAAGAGTGCAGCAACATTTTTGGTATTTTGCGCAGATTTACAGCGCAATCAAAAGATATGCCTGCGTCAACAACAGCAATTGCCCACAGGTTTTACCGAACAAACCCTTATTGCAAGCGTCGATACGGCCCTATTTGCACAAAACGTTTTACTGGCAGCCCAAAGTCTCGGCTTAGGTGGCGTGTTTATTGGTGGTTTGCGCAACCAACCCGCAACAGTGACCCAGTTGTTGAACTTACCGCAACAGGTATTCCCTATATTTGGCCTATGCCTAGGCTACCCAGATCAAAACCCTGGGCAAAAACCTCGACTACCTTTGTCGATGGTATTGCACCAAGATCAATACTCCAATCAGGGTTTAACTCACCTAACCCGCTACGACGCTCAGATCAGTGATTACTACCAACAGCGTAGCGATGGTAAATTACAGCTAAGCTTTAGCCAACATATTATCAAAACCATGGTTAAAGAGGCACGACCCCATATGCTGCCGTACCTGCAAAGCCAAGGGTTCGCTACTCGATGAAGCTTGCCATTAGTTAATTTGACGGGCTTGAATAATGTCATACCACTGGGCTGGGCCTGTTTGATGCACTGAGGTACCTCCTGCATCAACCGCTACGGTGACTGGCATATCCTCAACGTCAAATTCATAGATGGCTTCCATACCTAGCTCTGCAAAGGCCACCACTTCAGCGTGCTTAATGGCTTTAGAAACCAGGTAGGCTGCGCCACCCACTGCCATTAAATAGACGGCCTTATGGTCTTTAATCGCATCAATAGCGACTTGTCCACGTTCAGCCTTGCCAATCATACCCAGCAACCCAGTTTTTTCGAGCATGGTGCGGGTGAATTTATCCATACGAGTCGATGTTGTGGGTCCTGCGGGGCCCACAGCTTCGTCTCGAACAGGGTCGACTGGGCCCACATAATATATAAAACGGCCTTTTAGGTCGACCGGCAATGGTTCTCCTTGAGCCATCATATCAACCATTTTTTTGTGGGCCGCATCACGCCCAGTAAGCATTTTACCAGACAACAACAGGGTTTCTCCCGGCTGCCAAGTTAATATGTCTGTGGGAGTCACGGTGTTTAAATCAACTTTTCTAGCACCAGCGCCTGCATCCCAAGCGATATCTGGGTAATCATCCAAACTCGGCGGGGTTTGTAAACTTGGGCCACTGCCATCGAGTACAAAGTGGGCATGGCGAGTCGCCGCACAGTTAGGAATCATACACACTGGTAGTGATGCCGCGTGAGTTGGATAGTCCATCACCTTGACGTCTAATACGGTGGTTAAACCACCGAGTCCTTGAGCCCCAATGCCCAAGTTATTCACTGCATCATACAATTCTAAACGCAGTTTTTCCGCGGTGTTACTTGCTCCTTGGGCCTGAAGTTGGTGAATATCAACAGGTTCCATCAAGGATTTTTTAGCCATCAATGCCGCTTTTTCAGCCGTACCGCCTATGCCTATGCCCAGCATACCCGGGGGACACCAGCCGGCACCCATAGTAGGCACCGTTTTTAACACCCAATCGACCACACTATCAGACGGGTTTAACATAGCCATTTTGCTTTTGTTTTCTGAGCCACCACCTTTAGCGGCTAACTGAATATCAACCCGATTACCTTTCACAAGAGAGGTATGAATTACTGCAGGGGTATTGTCTTTGGTGTTAGTTCTACTGCCGGCGGGATCGGCCAAAATAGAGGCCCGTAACTTGTTATCTGGGTGCAGATAGGCACGCCTGACACCCTCGTTAATCATATCCTCTAAACTAAGTTCAGCGTCCCATTGTACGTCCATACCCACTTCTACAAACACCGTCACAATGCCAGTGTCTTGGCATAGGGGACGTTTACCTTGTGCACACATGCGTGAATTAATTAGAATTTGTGCCATCGCATCTTTAGCGGCTTTCGATTCTTCACGCAGATAAGCTGCATGCACAGCATGAATGAAATCTAATGGGTGGTAATAAGAAATAAACTGCAGTGCGTCTGCAACGCTTTCAATCAAATCGTGTTGGCGAATAATGCTCATGGTAGGATCCTAATGTGGCCTAAATAGATG
>CAWUTT010000114.1:0-8737 GCA_963925635.1 uncultured Pseudomonadales bacterium
TGATAAAATCTCCAGTAAACTTTAATGATGCTTCACCTTCTTTATGAATGGCAAAAGCCAGGTCTTTGCCATGGGTTTTTTCCAGCTCAGAAAAGCTCGGTTTGATGCTGTTGCTAACTTGGCCACCGTTTCTTGTACTGCAACCCCAGCCAGCGTGTTCGGCATCAATAACTAATGTATTTCTTGAGCCTCGGGCCGTCTGGATGGCCGCGTGAAGTCCGGTATAGCCTGCACCAATGATAAGCACATCAACTTTTTTAGGCAGGTCTATGGTTTGCTCTGTGGGTGGCGCACTGCGATCCCACCAATAAGGCTGGGCTTTGAAATCTGCTGTAAACATAATGTGTCTCTTCTATTAGAGCTTATTTTTAACATTAGTAAATACAAAAGTCCATTGCATAAAATTCGCGGCTAAAATCTATCAACTTGATGATAATGTTAATGATTTTTGGTTTAGTTGTCTTGATTGTTTGGCTTGATTATTTGTCTAAGAATGAAAACTTACCGTCAACCCTGCGTGGCAACTTTGGGGCACATTCAAAACCCCATCAGCGCGATTATTACTCAGTATAGTTGGATATTTGTTATGCGTCATGGCTGCAATATGAGGGCTTTAATATAGAGTTAGCAGATCTCAAATAGGTACTGTAGAGACATTATTGGCCTGTTTAAATTTGTTTATTTGCCTCACTTTTTCCGATTTCTCCCCCTATTTCTCCCCCCACTTCAATCCTGCTTAAACCCTGCTTTAGCCCTACTTTTAGCCCTACTTTTAGCCCTACTTTATAGCCTATGGCGGAGTGTTTGCTTGTGGGTTTTAAACCCAGGTTGGAGGATTATAAAAAATAATAACATCCTGCCTTAGACAAAAAATTATTTTACGCATTGTTTAGTATTGATAACTGTTTGTAAAAGTGTATGCTAAGTTACTGACGTTTCAACTAATTATTCCCCAAGGGTTAACTTGCCCTTACCAGTAAAAGGCTTGATATTGTGGCCCAGCTTTACTTTTATTACTCTTCCATGAACGCCGGTAAATCAACTGCGCTATTGCAGTCAGCCTACAACTACCAAGAACGAAATATGCGGCCATTTATCATGTCTGCGGCTTTAGACGACCGCTATGGACTTGGCAAAGTGACCTCGCGTATTGGTTTGGCTGCTGAAGCACAATTGTTTAATGGCAGAGATAACCTGTTTGGCATTTTAAAAATTGAAAACCTAAAAAAGCCCTTAGACTGCATTCTCATCGATGAAAGTCAGTTTTTAAGCCGTGAACAAGTTAAACAGCTCACCTTGGTGGTGGACCAGCTCAATATCCCCGTATTGTGTTACGGCATCCGCACAGACTTTAGGGGTGAGTTATTTCCTGGCAGCCAGTATTTGTTGGCTTGGGCCGACAAATTGGTGGAGCTCAAAACCGTGTGTCACTGCGGTCGTAAGGCCACTATGGTGGTGCGCACCGATGAGGAAGGCATGGTCATTAAAGATGGTGAGCAGGTGGTGATTGGGGGCAATGAGCGGTATGAATCTCTTTGCCGCCGCCACTTTAGTGCACACATGTGGAGCCACTAACCTTATTTAAGTGGGTTTGTGACCTAAGGCAAATTCATGCCGAATACTATCAGGCACCATTTTATTAAATAACATGGTCAGGGCGATCCATGTCCACAGATGAGCAGTAACCGCAGCCGCGACAGGCGACAGTGCGAGTGCCTCAGTGAGCACATAATTGAGCCCTAGAAAGACGATGCAAGATCCCCCCAAGAGTCCAAAGTCATAACTAATATGCTGTTTTACTGCGTGCCGATTAAAGCTGAGTTTGAGTATATATGCGGTCATCATCAAGGTGACTAAACTATTCCAGCTCCAAGGTAGTAAAAACAACCAGCTAAGATTAATGCCTAGGCCACTGATCAACAACAGGCCAACTTTCGGTGAACTGAGAAAATATTTAATTATCATTGGGTTGTGTTGCCTTTGTACTAAGGTATCATTGGCTTAATGTTGTTTTAAGCTAACGACCCACCTTAGACGGTTACCTGCATTGTAAATTCAGCAGTCCACTCTCATACCACTGCCACTAAACTTCATGGACCTTAGTTTACCATGATCTGTTGGCTACAATTGACACAAAAATCACTATCCCTGCCGAATAATCCAATGGTATGTTACTAGCCTTGTATCGGCCTTATTGCAGGCAAGTTTTGGGAGTAACAACAGATGATGAACAACCTCGATTTCACCCACACCATCGAAGAGTGGACGCATTTTATTATTGCTCTTAAAGACGGTACTCAATTAGCAGCACGGGCTTGGCTGCCCACTAATGCAGCTGAGGTTCCAGTACCAGCGATCTTAGAGTACATTCCCTATAGAAAACGCGATGGCACGGCCATTCGCGACGAGCAAATGCACCCTTACTGGGCCCGCTTTGGTTATGCCAGCATTCGAGTGGATATGCGAGGTAGTGGTGAGTCTACAGGGTTGATGTTGGATGAGTATTTGCAGCAAGAACTGAATGACGCCGTTGAAGTTATTGCATGGTTGGCAGCACAACCCTGGTGCACTGGAAAAGTGGGCATGATGGGTAAATCTTGGGGTGGTTTTAATAGTCTGCAGGTGGCGGCGATGGCGCCTGCTGCGTTAAAGGCTATCGTGACTGTATGTTCCACCGATGATCGCTACGCCGATGACATTCACTACCGTGGCGGTGCATTACTGTTAGAAAATTTCAGTTGGGCCTCAACGATGGCCTGTTACATGGCTAAGGCGCCAGACCCTTTATTACTGCCTGACACCTGGCGCCAACAGTGGCTTTTGCGTTTGCAAAATATGCCATTTTTAGCCAAGCAGTGGCTAGAGCACAGTTACAAAGATGATTACTGGAAGCATGGTTCAATCAATGAAAATTATGCTTCAATTAAGGCTGCAGTTTATTGTATGGGTGGTTGGGGTGACGCTTACTCAGAAGCTATTCCGCGCATGATGCAAGGTTTGGTGGCTCCCAAAAAAGCCATGATCGGGCCATGGGCCCACAAGTACCCTAACTATGCGTCACCTAAACCTGAAATGGACTTTTTGGGTGAAGCCATGCGCTGGTGGGACTATTGGCTTAAAGGCATTGATAACGGCATTATGACAGAGCCCACCATAGCGGCTTATATTCAGGATGGTGTTGCGCCTCAGGCGGCCTATGATCAAAGGCCTGGGCTATGGGTTGAAGCTAATCAGTGGCCCATGCAGGCCCACAGCATGAATCTACACTTGAGTTCGTCTGGGCAGTTGGTCGACACTATGACTAGTGGCCATTTGAGTGTGAATAGCCCCCTAACGACGGGTGCTGCCAGTGGCGAATTTTGTGTCATTTGGTGTGGCCCAGATTTTCCTACAGATCAACGCCAAGACGATGCCAATAGCTTGTGTTTTGACAGCGAACCTATGGTGCAGGCAACCTCATTGTTGGGGGGTGCGGTGTTTAAGGCGCGGGTCACCAGTGACCAAAACTGTGGTCAAATGATTTTGCGCCTGTGTGATGTGGCACCCGATGGCAGCAGCACTCGCATAACCTATGGCATGCTCAATTTGGCCATGCGTCAAGGCTTAGATAATCCTCAACCGGTGATTGCCGGGCAGGCCATGGATATCACCATAAAGTTAGATGATACCGGTTATGAAATACCGCCCGGTCACACTTTACGCTTGTCCATCTCTAGCGCTTACTTTCCATTACTATGGCCAGCTGCCCAAAAATCGAACCTAAGTTTAGACTTAAGTGGCGCCCAGTTGAACATTCCATGTCACGACCGGAGTGGACGCTTGAACCGAGATTTAGGTCATGGTTATGTGTGCCCAGTTAATGCAATAACTGACATAAGGCCCGAAAAGCATACCCGTAGCACCCAGATAAATGCCGCCAATGGGTTACACACCACGCTCATTGACGACGACTTTGGTGAATTTACCTTTGTCGATCATGGCCTCACTGTGGGCCAAACCTGCCATGAAGAGCATGCAGTATTACCCCATGATCCTCATTCAGCAACGAGTCTATGTCAGTGGCATTCACACCAATCTAGGACCGGTTGGGAGATCGATGTTTATACCAGTCTCAAGGTGACCTGCGATGCCACTCATTTTTACCTTGATGCCCGTTTAGAAGCCCTAGAGAACGGCCAGCAAGTGCACCTTAAAACCTGGCAAGAATCGATTTCACGAGGCTTTTCATGACCCCATTAGATGCCCAAGTGCAGGCTTTTGTAGACCAAACCATAGAGCATTTTCCAGCGGATGCAGTCACTGCCGATATTACCCAACAAAGGCAGTGGTATCGTCACATGTACCTGTCATTCGCGGCCCCCAAGCCGCCTAATGTGTTAACTAAAGACGCACAAGTGCAAGCCCCTGATGGCCATCTAGTGCCTGTGCGGTATTATCAGCCGCAGGCTTCATCCAGCCCTCAAAGGCTTAACTATCCTGTGCAAGTGGTGTACTTGCATGGGGGTGGGTATGTGGTGGGTGATTTAGACAGCCATGATGACTTGTGCGCAGAGATGGCCGACTTATGTGGCTTTAACTTGGTTGCCGTGGCTTATCGTCTGGCACCCGAGCATCAATACCCATGCGATATTAGCGACTGTTTAGCCGTGGTTGATGACTTACTAAAACAGGGTAAAGCCATCATTTTAGTGGGCGATAGTGCTGGCGCTACACTCGCTGCCTGTATCGCCAATGCTCGCTCCAGCTACACTGGGTCGCAGTTGTTAGGCCAAGTGCTGATTTACCCAGCCTTAGCCCATGATGCAACCACACCCTCCATGCATGAACACGCTGATGCACCATTGCTATCGCGCAAAGACATGATGTACTACCACGCTATTAGGTTGGGTGGCGCCGGTGTTGATGCCCCCACACAAGACCCACTCTATTGTCCCATGCAAGCCTCAGTGTTTGATGCGTTGCCACCAAGCCATCTGTTCCCAGCCCAAATCGACCCTTTAAGTGATGACTGTGCGTTATACGCTAAGGCCTTGCAAGGGGCTGGTGTTAAGGTGGAAAACCATACCCAAGCAGGTATGGGTTTGGTGCATGGTTATTTGAGGGCACGGCATATGAGTGACAAGGCAGCGACTAATTTTCAACAAATATGTGCCACAGTATTGGCTCTAGGAAGCAATGTATCATGAGCCATTACGATTATATTATTATTGGTGCCGGTTCTGCGGGCTGTGTGCTGGCCAATCGACTAAGTGAGAACCCAAATCATTCTGTGCTCCTGTTAGAAGCAGGCCCCAGTGACAAACGTTTTTTTGTGCAAATGCCCATCGGTTATGGCAAGACCTTTTATCAACCTAAGGTTAACTGGATGTACAACAGCATGGCCAGTGACGGACTCAATGGACGCACCAGCTATTGGCCGCGAGGCAAAACCCTCGGTGGTTCCAGTTCTATAAATGCCATGGTGTATGTGCGGGGTCATAAACAGGATTTTGATGATTGGAGCAATGCGGGTAACAAAGGTTGGGGTTACGATGAGGTGCTGCCTTATTTTAAACGCATGGAATCATGGCAACACGGTGAAGATGCGTTCCGGGGCGGCAGTGGGCCTTTAAATGTGAGTGATGTTTCGGCTAACTTACACCCCTTATGTAAACACTTTGTGGCTGCAGGCGAAGCCCTTGGCTTCACTTATAATGCCGATATGAACGGAGTTAAGCAGGAGGGTGTGGGTTATTATCAGCTCACCACCCATCAAGGTCAGCGCATGTCTGCGGCGCGCGCCTATTTGAAACCAGCTCGCAAGCGGCCCAATGTAACTGTAGTGTGTGAAGCCTTAGTGCAGCGTATTGTATTTGAAGGTAAGCGCGCTGTGGCGGTGGAATATGAGCACAATGGAAGCTCTCACCGTGCCCATGGGGCTAAAGAAATCTGCCTCAGTGCAGGCGCTGTCAATTCACCACAATTATTACAATTGTCTGGCATAGGCCCAGGCCAAGTGTTAAAAAAAGCGGGCGTTGTGCCAGTGCATGAGAGCCCAGCTGTAGGGCAGCATCTGCAAGACCACATAGGCCACAGCTATTTTTATCGTGCTAATCAACCTACTTTAAATCAGCAGTTGCGACCTTGGTGGGGTAAGTTGTGGTACGGGCTACGGTACGTGCTAACGCGCACTGGGCCTTTGAGTCTAAGTGTTAATCAAGCGGGTGGTTTTGTGCACACACGTGCGGGCCTGGACCGGCCTAATATTCAACTGTATTTTTCGCCCTTGAGTTATACCAAGGCGCCGGCCGGTGAAAGGCCTATGATGAACCCAGACCCATTCCCTGCGTATCTCATGGGTGTTTCAAATTGCCGTGTTAAGTCTGAAGGTCAAATTAATATTACTTCGGGTGATGCTAATGTGGCGCCCAACATTGAGCCTAATTACTTAGCGCATGACGAAGAAATTCAAGACCTGCTTGAAGGTGTCAAATTAATCCGTCAATTTGCCCAAACGTCGCAGTTGCAAGCCATTACTATTGATGAGATGCGCCCAGGCGCAGACTGCCTCACCGACGCCCAGCTCATTGAGGATATTCGTAATAATGCCGATACGGTATATCATCCCTGTGGTACCTGTCGTATGGGGCCAGACCCTACCCAAAATGTGGTGGACAGTGCCCTTAAAGTGCATGGTTTAGAAGCGATAAGAGTGGTAGATGCCTCCATATTTCCCAATCTTATTTGTGGCAATATCAATGCTGCCACCATTATGGTGGCCGAAAAAGCTGCCGATTTGATTTTATCTGAACATGAGTTGGCTTAAATGAAAATTATCAGCATAGAAACATTTACTAATGAATATATTGGTTTGCTGCGCTTGCGCACTGATACAGGTGCCGAAGGGTGGGGGCAAACCTGCACCTATAATGCCGACATTACCGCCCAAGTGGTCCACAAACAGGTGGCGCCCCACGTATTAGGTTTGGATGCGAGTGACATTGATGGCTTAAATCGTTTGGTCTTAGAGCGTGAACACAAGTTTCCTGGCACCTATCTGTACCGCGCATTGTGTGGCTTAGACACTGCCCTATGGGACATCCATGCCAAGCACGAGGGTAAAAGTGTGTGCCAACTTTTGGGTGGTAATCCACAATCTGTGCCTGTTTACGCCTCCAGTATGCAACGTGAAATTACCCCCGAAGCGGAAGCAGAACGCTTGTTAGCGCTTAAAGAAGAGTATGGTTATCAATCCTTTAAGTTCCGTATAGGTCAAGAATGTGGTCATGATGTCGATCAATGGCCAGGTCGTACTGAAGCCATTGTCAAACGTGTGCGGCAAGTATTGGGCGATGAGGTGACACTTTTAGTCGATGCCAACAGTGCCTATACGCCCGCCAAAGCCATAGAAGTGGGGCGCATGCTGCAAGACTATGGGGTGAGCCACTTTGAAGAGCCATGCCCCTATTGGCAGCCCGATTGGACGCGGCAGGTGACAGAGGCCTTAGACATGGATGTGAGCGGTGGTGAGCAGGATCATGACATGCGTATTTGGCAGCATATGATAGACACTAAAGTGGTGGATATTGTGCAACCCGACGTGTGTTACATGGGCGGCGTTACGCGCACCTTAGAGGTCGCATCCATGGCCCAAAAAGCCAATCTACCGGTCACCTTGCATTGTGCAAACTTATCTTTAGTAACCTTGTTCTCGGCCCATATTATGGGGGCCATTCCTAATGCAGGTCAATACCTTGAGTTTTCCATTGAGGGCCTAGATTACTACCCATGGCAGGCTAATATCTTTAAGCCTAATTTTGAGATTCAAAATGGGGCACTCATGATGCCCCATAAACCCGGCTGGGGTATTGACATAGACCCAGAATGGCTGGCACTTTCTGACTATAAGGTGAGCTATTCTGGTGATCGGTTTTAGGCCTCAGCCTCGGCACGCTGCTGCTGCAGTTGGGTTAGCCAGTCGGGGTCCATTTCTGGCACCGATGACAGTAAAAGCTCAGTGTATGCAGGATAAGGTGGCGTAAAAATCTCTTCTTTGCCCCCTTGCTCCACCACTTTGCCTTGAAACATAACCACCACTTGATCGGCGATGGCTCGCACTGTAGCGATGTCATGGGTAATGAAAATGTAAGTAATGCCCAGCTCTTTCTGTAAGCGTAAAAGGAGCTTGAGAATACCCTCTTGTACAATTTGATCGAGGGCTGACGTGACCTCGTCACAAATAATGAGTTCCGGCTCTGCAGCTAAGGCGCGAGCGATACAAATACGTTGCTTCTGGCCACCTGACAACTCGTCTGGGTAACGATCTAAAAAGCTTTCATCCAATTCAATCAGCTGTAATAACTGCATGATTCTTTGGTCTTGAGCTGCGCCCGTTAAACCCAAGTAAAAATTTAATGGTCTGCCAATAATATCTCTTACCGTGTGACGCGGATTCATGGCAGTATCTGCCATTTGATAAATCATTTGGATTGATTGCAATTGTTGTTTAGAGCGGTTTTTTAGCGCCCTTGGCAAAGCGCTGCCATTAAACAGAATTTCACCTTCTAATTGAGGTAATAGCCCGGTAATCACTCGTGCTGCTGTCGATTTACCTGAACCTGACTCACCCACAACGGCTAACGTTTGGCCACGTGGGACTTTGATGGTGATGTCATTAAGTACTTTAACGCTCTTGCCATAGCTAGCATGGACTTGGTTGATTTCAAGAATAGTATCAAGGGCCGGTTGTGGGGGTTTG
>CAWUTT010000115.1:0-8589 GCA_963925635.1 uncultured Pseudomonadales bacterium
TCGTGGTTAAGTCGCAGTGGCTAATTTTTTGGGTGGGTGGCGTATCTGCATGGCCATTAAGATCAGTGCCATAGCCACACATTGAAGGTAGTTAAGGCTGCCGCCTAACACCACTGTGCCGCACACCAGTGCCACCACTAACTCCAAAGCACCTGCGATGCTAGTTTGCTCTGCGCCCACTTTAGGGGCGCCTAGAGTAAACAGGAACTGTGGCAAAGTGGTGGCCAAACCTGCTAACGCAATTACCCACACATAACCCTCGAGAGATTGAGGCGCCCACACGCTGGGTTGGCTCATGATAGCCAGCGGCAGCAATACCAACACATGCCCAAGCAGTCCACAACGCATTCTTTGCATCGGCGCCAGGGGCTTGCGCGGTTTTGCCCAGTAGTGAATGGTCAAGGCAAACACTAACGGTGCCAAAAAACAGCTTAAAGTAGGCAGCCATTGATGTGTGGCTAACTGTTGTGGTTGAAACACTAAGCTGGCTGCAACGATGATCAGGACCGCAGAAATGACTTGGTTAGTGGTGGGTCGTTTACAGTATAAACCCCAGCCAACCAACAAGCTCATAACCGGGTAGGAGTAATAGATAAAAATGGCTTGAGTGACCGGTATGTTTGACAAAGCGCTGATATAAGCCAACATCGCCACACCGTTAGCCATTCCAAAAACAAACATTACTAAGCCTTCAGTATACTCTGTCTTATCCAGTCGTAGCCAAGGCACAAGCACTAAAGCAGGTAGAAAATAACGATATAAGGTCACTAATTCTGCACTTAGGCCATCGCCCATAAGGACCTGTGCCAGCATAGGGTTAAGGCCGAAGCCAATGGCGGCAATAATGATTAATAAATGACCTGAGCGCATAAAAGTCTAGTTTGTTTAACGGATAGCGCTAAAATAACTGGAAATAGATGCACAAAATAGTGAATAATAATCCTAACATATTCATAACTTGCATCGAATAATCATGAAACTTGATATTAAACACTGGCAAATGCTTAAAGCCATGGACGATTTTGGCAGCCTTAACCAAGCCGCTACCAAACTTAACTTAAGTCAGTCTGCCCTCAGCCATAGGCTGGCAGAAGCAGAGCGCCGTTTAGGGGATGCCATTTTTTACCGCCAAGGCCGACGTCTAGTCCCAACGCCAGCAGGCATTGCCCTTAGCCAGGTGGCACAGCATATTATTCCTACGCTAATGCGGGCTGAAGAGAGCTTTGTACAAACCGCCCATGACGTTGAACACATCGTCAAAATAGGGGTGGCAGCCTACCATAGCTTTTATTGGTTACCAGGCTTTCTGTCGTTTTTGAAGCACCAACACGAGCACATTCAAATTGAAGTTGTGGCGGCCGCCACGACGCAACCCCGCCAAAGCATGCTGCAAGCTGAGGTTGATTTGATCTTGGTGCCCGGACCTTTTTCAGGCCCTGGTTTAGAATCCACACTCTTATTCAAAGATCAATTAGTTCTCATTACCGCTTTAGGTCATGAGTTAGCGCAAAGTGATTGCATTGATGCTGTGCAACTGGAGCATGAAGACGTGCTCACTTGGGGTCGTGACCATTACCCTGGGTTTGAATATGAACGTTTCATTAGGCCCGCCGGGATAACGCCCCAGCGCGTTAAAGTAATAGAAATGGTGGATGCAATCGTCGAACTCGTGAGCGCAGATCAAGGCGTTAGTTTGTTGTCACGCTGGGCTATTGCACCGAGTATAGTCGCCCAGCGGGTTGCCGAGGTAAAGTTAGGCCCGCAAGGTTTGGCGTTGTCTTGGTCGGGAGTGTGTCGTGCTGAAGAAGCTGAACATGCGCCTACTCGGCAAGTATTAGCGGCTTTGGTGCAGTGGTTTAAAAACACCCCCCATACCCCCTAAAAACACACTATACTTTAGTCTTAAGTATAAATTTCATTATTTGCCTACTTTATAGGTTTAATACCTGTTGCTTTTACGCTGAACGCGATACTCTTATGCGCTCTTAAAACACCCTCAACCGACATTGCTTTTAAGCACCCCAAGGAAAATTTCATGCCTGAGTCTCTTAAAGATAGTGCCATGCGCTACCATACTCACCCAACACCCGGTAAGTTGTGTATTCAACCCACAAAGCCGTTGGCTAATAAGAGAGATCTCTCGCGCGCATATTCTCCTGGTGTGGCCTATGCCTGCGAAGCCATTGTAGAAGATGAATCGATGGTGGCAGCAGTTACCGCCCGGGGTAATCTGGTAGGTGTCATTACCAATGGTACCGCGGTGCTGGGGTTAGGCAATATTGGCCCACTAGCGTCGAAACCGGTGATGGAAGGAAAGGCCGTTTTATTTAAGAAGTTCGCTAACATTGATGTATTTGATATCGAAATTCAAGAAAATGAAGTGGATAAGCTAGTAGATATTATTGCCTCTTTAGAACCCACATTTGGTGCCATTAACCTAGAAGATATCAAAGCACCAGAGTGTTTTTTGGTAGAGAAACAACTGCGTGAGCGCATGAATATTCCGGTCTTCCACGATGATCAACATGGCACAGCCATTGTTGCTGCTGCGGCCGTATACAATGGTTTAAGGGTGGTAGAAAAAAACATACAAGACATTAAGGTCGTGGGTTCGGGTTCTGGTGCAGCTAGTATCGCGTGCTTAGACCTCCTTGTGAGTATGGGTTTGCCTCGTGAAAACATTACGCTGATAGACCGTTCAGGGGTCATCTATAAAGGCCGTGACCACGGCATGAACCCGTGGAAAGAAAACTATGCCAGGGAAACAGAGGACCGCACACTAGCCGATGCCATGGTGGGTGCAGACCTATTTATGGGCCTGTCTGCGCCCGGCGTGTTAACTCAAGACATGGTCATTACTATGGCCCCTAAACCACTGATTTTAGCCATGGCTAATCCCACGCCAGAAATTATGCCAGAACTCGCCATGGCAGTGCGACCTGACGCCATTGTGGCGACTGGCCGTTCTGACTTCCCTAACCAAGTGAATAATGTGCTTTGTTTTCCATTCATCTTCCGTGGTGCTTTAGATTGTGGCGCCACCACCATTAATGAAGCCATGAAAAAAGCTTGTGTAAAGGCTATTGCAGACTTAGCCTGCAAAGAAGTAACAGACGTGGTGGCAGCTGCATACCCAGGCGAAGACTTCCGCTTTGGGCCTGAATACCTTATTCCTAAGCCCTTTGACCCGCGTCTAATTGAAGAAGTGCCTTTAGCTGTTGTTAAAGCGGCCATGGAAAGTGGTGTAGCAACGCGTCCGATTAAAGACCTAGAGGCCTACCGGATAAAGTTACAAAGCTATGTCAACCGAGCGGGTTTATTCATGCAACCCATGATTGAAAAAGCTAAACAAGGTCCACAGCGCCGCATTGTTTATGCCGAAGGCGAGAACGAAGACGTGCTTATGTCTATGCAAGCCATAGTGGATGAAGCGGTAGCAAAGCCCATTCTTATTGGTCGCAAAAATGTTATGCAAGCCACCATAGAACGACTGAGCTTACGCTTCAAACTAGGTGAAGAAGTAGACGTTTTTGATCCCAAGGACTGTGACCTGCATAACCGTTACTGGCAGCACTATCACAAGAAAGTAGCACGCAAAGGCATCTCCGTAGAAACAGCCAAACAAGAAATGCGCAACAATAGCACAGCATTAGCCTCGGTGATGGTCGACTTGGATGAAGCTCATGGCATGATTTGTGGCAAAGTTGGGCGCTTTGATACCCACTTTAAAACCCTATTCCAAGTACTGGGCCCTAAAACCCCTGAGACTCATGTGTCTACCGTATGTGCACTATTATTGCCTAGTGGCCCCTTGTTCTTAACGGATGCGTTTCTAACTGTGGACCCAACATCAGAAGACATCGTTGCCTCTACTGAAGCAAGCATGGAGTTTGTGCGTCAGTTTGGTATTAAACCCAAAGTGGCGCTTTTATCGCACTCTAACTTTGGCACCGCCAGCGATCATCAAGCCAACAAAATGCGCCAAGCCTCTGCGACCTTGCGGGAACGTTACCCAGATGAGGAAATTGAAGGTGAAATGCACTCCTTTACAGCCCTTAATGAAGAGCTGAGGCAGGCTATTTTTCCTAATTCAAACCTCACTGGTCAGCCCAATCTGTTGATTATGCCCAACCTCGATACGGCCAACATTACCTTAGGCCTTATTCGTTCGTTAACTGATGCGTTGCTCATTGGCCCCTTTGTACACGGTCTATCAAAACCTGCTCACATTGTTATTCCATCAGTCACAGGCGATGGCATGTTTAACATGAGTGCCATCACCGCAGCCGATGTAGAAGTCCATTGTGAAACTAACGTGTGTAGTCTTTAGATGACCTAGGTCCCACTCTCGGGGTGGGGCCGTGCGAGACACCCAAATAGCCTAAATCTGAGCCATATTTTGGCTGCAATAGAAGGTATCAAACGGCGCCCTGTGTGTTGCATACACAGTTGGTTTTAGGTCATGATAGCAAATGATCGACGTGTGAGTTTGCAAGGAATATTAAATGTCAAAACTGAAGTTTATCAAGCCGTTTACCCAACAAGAAGCAATTCCTGAAGAGGCCAAGCAAAGGGTCATGGAGTTACTCGATTCGGGTCGTTTGCACCGTTACAACACCGTGGGCAATGAACTGTCGGATGCCGCCCAGCTAGAACAGCAATTCGCCAGTTACCAAGGCCGTAAGTATTGCTTAGCCTGCACTTCAGGTGGTTATGGTATTCATATCGCTTTGCGGGCTATGGGTTTGCAAGCCGGTGATGAAGTGCTGACCAATGCCTACACATTAGCGCCTGTGCCAGGTGCGATTCATGCGGCCGGTGGTAAGCCAGTGTTAGTAGAAATAGATGAAAATTATCATCTCAACTTAGCCGACTTAGAGGCTAAGGCTAAGGCGAGTAATGCTAAGATTTTGCTCTTGTCATTGATGCGTGGACATATTCCTAACATGCAGCAACTGATGACCTTGTGCAATGAGTTGGGTATCCAAGTATTGGAAGATTGCGCTCATACCATGGGCGCTTCTTGGGATGGCGTAAAGTCGGGTAATTTTGGTCAGGTCGCAGCCTTTAGTTTGCAAACATACAAGCATATGAACACCGGTGAAGGCGGTTTAGTAGTGACCGATGATGCACAAATCGCAGCGCGTCTTATTATGCACTCTGGCTCTTATATGCTCTATGAGCGCCATGGGGCAGCACCAGCGCCAGAAGTTTTTGAAAATATACGTTTGGTCAGTGCCAACATGTCTGGCCGCATGGACAATATACGAGCAGTTTTAGCACTCGCGCAGTTACCTAACTTAGACAAAAACTGTGAGCGCTGGAACCATCGTTACAACATTCTTAACAGGGCTATTGGTGAGGTTGCAGGCGTCGATATTCCGGTCAGAGATCAGCGCGAGTCTTTTGTAGGAAGTTCCATTCAATTTCGGCCAACGGGCCTGAGTATGGAGCAAATGCCAGACTTTATTGCTGCCTGTGCAGCCCAAGGTGTAGAGCTCAAGTGGTTCGGTGAATCCCAGCCTAAAGCCTTCACTAGTCGCTATGACAGTTGGCATTACATTAGCCCAATGCCTCACCTTCCCAGCACCCTCAAAGCGCTCGATAGAACCTTAGATCTCCGAGTGCCCTTAACCTTTGATGATGAAGATTGTCAATTGATTGGCGCGGTGATCGCCCAAGTGATGGCTGAGTTCATGGCGCATTAACGCCAAGAACTCAGCTTAACTGCTAGGCTTTTGGGCGCAAACCTTTAGGGTCGTAAAAACCCCGCAAGCTGGCTTGTGCAGAGAAACGCTCAAGGGCAATTTCAATCTCAAAGTTAGCCTTAGACAGGCGAATTGGAGATAAATTAGGCATATTGACATAGCCCATGCCAATGGCACTGCCCACTGAGTGGCCGTACATGCCTGAGGTGAGGTAACCCACAATCTCACCGTTCATGACAATCGGTTCATTGTGAAATAGCATGGCTTCCGTGTCATCCAACTTAAACTGCACTAAGCGGCGCTTAGTGCCATTGGCTTGCAGTTGCTCCTTATAGCCATTAATGCCAATAAAGTCGCCAGCATCGGGCTTAGCAGCCCAACTCAGACCGGCCTCAAACAAGTTATCTTCTGGCCCTACATCGTGCCCCCAATGCACAAAACCTTTTTCCATGCGTGCGCTATTGACTGCATGCATGCCCACATTGCGGATACCAAACCCTTGACCGGCTGCGAATAATGCACGGTACACAGTGGCGGTGTGTTGGGTGGGGATGAATAGCTCCCAGCCCAATTCTCCCACATAAGTTAAACGTTGCACCCACATGCGGATACCCGCCACCTCCATTACTTTACCGGTGGCAAAAGGGAAGGCCTCGTTGCTTAAATCTGTAGTAGTGACTTTAGATAGCACCTCTCGTGCCAGCGGTCCCTGAAGTGCCAGACCACCAAAATTCATACTAATGTCTTGCAGCAGCACATCGTCGATGAGGCGGTGATTAAGATGCCACCAATCCCTTGAGTGAGAGCCAATACCTGTAATCACCCAGTAGGTTGTCTCAGCTGTACGCACTACGGTGATGTCGGCTTCAATACCACCACGAGCGTTTAAAAAATGGGTGTAAACCACTTTACCGACCGGCACATCAATGTTGCCTGCACAAATGTATTGCAAATTTTTACCAGCGGCAGGGCCGGTGACTTCAAATTTACCAAACGATGACATGTCATAGATGCCAACACTTTCGCGCATCGCCATGTGTTCTTGTTTAGTATTTTCAAACCAGTTGGGCTTTTTATAACTGTATTGGTATTTCGCTTCTTGTCCTGGATTGGCAAACCAGTTGGGACGCTCGTGGCCACACACTTCACCAAAGCAGGCTCCTGCTGCCGCAAGCTCTTGGTGTAAGGGCGAATGAATTTGGTCACGTGCTGTTTGGTATTGATAAAAAGGCCAATGCATGGCGTAACTGTGGCCAAGGGATTCTGGTATCCGCTCCGCCACGTATTCATCATGCTGCTGGGCAGGGTGGTGACGACGTAAATCACACTCACTGACATCGCCTGATGGGTAGCCATCAATCATCCAGTCAGCCATGATTTTGCCCACACCACCGCCTGCACCAATGCCCTTGGAATTCATTCCCGCAGCAATAAATAACTTATCTATCTGTGGGGTGGGGCCTAGTAAGTGCAGGTTGTCGTTGGTAAAACTTTCGGGGCCATTGAACCAAGTGCGAATGCCCGTTTCTTGCAACTGGGGAAACGTTTCCATACCATTCAAAAGATAGGGTTCAACATGATCTTGGTCAAGGGGGAACTGACCAAAGCAGAAATCGTCAGTAATTTTGTCCATAGGCAAACCAATGGCGTTGTCTTCAAACCATCCCACTAACATCTTACCCGCGTCTTCTTTAAAATATAAACCACGGTCAAAGTCACGTAATACTGGCCGTTGGGTGAGGCCTTCCATTTCTTCTGTGACAATGTAGGAATGTTCACAAGCGTACAAAGGCAGTTGCACGCCTACAGTTTTGGCCAAATCCCGCGTCCACATGCCGCCGCACAGGATCACTTGATCCACTTCCATAGTGCCCTTGTCGGTGCGGATGCCAGTAATGACATTGTCCTTGGTGAGCAATGCTTCCATCACCGTGTTTTCAAAAATTTCCACACCATTCATGCGCGCACCCTTGGCGAGGGCCATTGTGGTGTCGATGGGGTTCGTTTGGCCATCACCAGGTGTGTATAAGGCGCCCACAACACCATCAGTATTAATGCCAGGGTAAAGTTCTGCCAAGCGAGTGTTGTCGATCATTTCTGATTCCACACCGAATACTTTGCAGATCGATGAGGTGCGTTTAATTTCTTCTAAACGCGCTTCTGTGCGGGCTAAGGAAATACTACCAATGCGTTTATAACCCGTAGCTTGGCCTGTTTCTGCTTCTAAACTTGCATAGAGCTTGTGGCTGTATTTGGCCAGTTCGGTCAGGGTAGGTGTGGCCCATGACAGACTAACTAGGCCAGCTGCGTGCCATGTGGTGCCGCTAGTTAATTGTTTGCGCTCTATGAGCACCACGTCCTTAATGCCCCGTTTGGCGAGGTGGTAGGCGACAGAGGTGCCAATGATGCCGCCCCCAATAATGGCAATACGGGCTTTTTCTGGCAATACTTGGGTGTTACTCATAACATTTTCCTTAACCACGAAGCTAAGATGCCCCGTGGAATGTCTCTTATTTAATCACGTAATAAATTATTGTTGGGGTTATACGCAGCGTCCAGTTCTACATGGCAATGTCGTGTGCCAATAGAAGTCTCTACGGTCAGTGCTTGACCCGCATTACAGTGTTCGGGTTTTAGATAGGCAAAGGCTAAACTTTTTTCCACTCGATAGCCATAGGCACCACCGGTGATAATGCCACTATGGTCACCATTGGCAAATACCGCTTCGTTACCAAAACACTCTGCCGGTACGTCGTCATCAAATACCAAATAAGCCAATTGCATAGAAAGGCCATCTACTTGGCGTTGAAGCATATTGGCGCTGCCAATAAAAGTGCGACTTAAATCTAAGAAACGATCCATGCCCGCTTCTAAAGCCGAA
>CAWUTT010000116.1:0-14510 GCA_963925635.1 uncultured Pseudomonadales bacterium
TCATCAGCCGCCGTCACCGTGGCTAGCTTGGGGGCTATGGCACTACTTAACCAAGGCCGGTTTGATGCTCAGACAGTCATGCAGTTGGGTATTGAGTCAATTCGTAAAGTCCAAGGTCGTGGCTCTGGTGCTGATGTTGCGGCTAGTGCACTAGGCGGCATGGTTAAATTTAAGGCTGAGCCTGTGACTGCTCAAAAGGTGCAGTTATCTGAGCATGCGTGGCACAGCGCACCCAACCTGCAGCTCGTTTATTGTGGTTATAAAACACCCACGCCAATGGTTATTGAGCAAGTGGCTCAGGCAGCTTTGCATGAACCGCAGCGGTTTGCTCAACTCTATGAACAAATGGGAGCCTGTATTGAAACCGCTGTGAAGGCGCTAAATAGTCAGGAATGGCGCACGTTTTCTCAGTCTATGAATCAATACCAGAGTTTTATGCGAGCTCTTGGTGTGAGTGATGCAACCATCGAGTCCATCATTCAGTTGGCCCAAGAAAAGGCGCCACTAGGGGCCTTGTTTGGCGCTAAAATAGCGGGTTCTGGCCTAGGCGATTGTGTGCTCTTGCTTGGTAGCGAACGGCTCGATTGGCCCCACCCACAAATATCAGTGCAAATAGACCCCCAGGGCCTGCGTCAAGAAACATCCCTGCCTAGCCAAATCCTCTTCGAGAAGCTGTTATGAGCCCCCATGCAATAAACGTAATGTCTGTTAACCATTGGCTTGATCAGGTTTTGGGTGCTACCAAGCATAATGACCCAGCAGCCCAAGCCAGCGCCTATGCGCCCAGTAATATTGCCTTAAGCAAGTATTGGGGCAAGCGTGAGGCGCATTTTAATTTACCAGTCACTGGCTCCTTGTCCATCTCACTAGCTGAGCATGGCACCAATACAGGCCTCTCAGTGATCGATGCGGCCATGCATCAAGTGATCCTTAACGGTGAAGAAGTTGATGCCAGTCAGAGTTTTGTCATCAAACTGAGCCAGTGGTTAGATCGAGTGCTGCCAAGCCATGTAAAATTGCGCGTAGAGACGCACAATAGCGTTCCAACAGCTGCAGGATTAGCCTCATCTGCCAGTGGTTTTGCCGCTTTAACCTTGGCCACCAATAGTCTCATGGGCTGGCAGCTTACAGAGCCTCAGCTATCGGCATTAGCTCGCTTAGGGAGCGGCAGTGCGTGTCGATCTTTGTGGCATGGCTTTGTTAAATGGCAAGTTGGGGAGCAGCCCGACGGTAGCGATAGTATTGCTGCTCCCTTAGTGCAGCAGTGGCCGCAGCTGCGCATAGGGTTATTAACTATTTCAAGCCAAACAAAAGCCGTTTCTTCTCGTGCGGGTATGGCTAGAACAATGGCTACTTCTGCTCTTTATAAGCAGTGGCCACAGCAAGCTGAGTCTGACCTAGTAACCATTGAAACGGCCATCGAAGCTGGAGATTTTGAAACTATGGCTAAAACGGCAGAACATAATGCCATGAGTATGCACGCTACTATGGCTGCTGCATGGCCACCTTTGGTTTATTGGCGACCTGAATCCTTAACTCAAATGCACAGAGTATGGCAATTACGTCAACAAGGACTGCCGCTTTTCCTCACCATGGATGCCGGCCCCAACCTAAAACTGCTGTTTGAAGCTAAGCATCAATCAGATGTGCAGGCTGCCTTTCCTGAAGTTCAAATCATCACCCCGTTTGAGTAAAATATGACTGGGTATTCGCCAATAACATAATGCCCTATCCATGCATCCATTCATGCATGCCAGTCATCTGTGGGTCACACAAAGCCTTATCTTGAAAATCTATCAGCTTTAGTGGCGGAAGTTGGGTAAGACTTATTTATTTGCCGCTATAATCATGTAACTAGTTGATATTAAACATTTAAAAAATTAAAAAAAGGGCTCTGTATAAAGCTAAATTAATTGCAATATTTATCTTTGAATACGCCGAAATTTCTTGTATCCTTGCCCATGTGTTGGCATGACTGATGGTTGCATATTTACATGGTTAGATAGTTACATGGTTAGATAGTTACATGGTTTAGACAGTAACCTAGTGATTAGCAAGTGACGCATCACTGCATAACCTGTGTCATTGATTTACTTGGGTGTTGGTAAAAGAGAATGCAAGCATGAAAAAAACTGCTTTAGATGCCATAGACATACGCATTTTGTGCGCGGTGCAACAAAATGGAAAAATCAGTAAATTTAAGCTGGCTGAGCTTGTCAATCTATCACCAACACCTTGTTGGGTGAGGCTTGATAAACTCAAGAAGTTAGGCATCATCACAGGCTACCGGTCCGACATTGATATTGCGCGGATTATTGATGTGACTAAAGTGATTGTCACAGTGTCGCTAAAATCCCATAACAAGTCTAACCTTGATCGCTTTGAGGCCTATATACGCCAAATTGATGAAATCGTTGAATGTTACTCCACCGGCGGTGGTGTTGATTATGTGATGACCATAGTGTCTAAAAACCTGTCTAGTTTTCAGTATTTAATCGAACAATTTCTCAACGACGAAATTGGCATTGACCGTTATTATATTTACATAGTGACCAAACAGGTGAAACACACCTCTCCAAATCTCGCCAAACTACTGGCGGACTAGTACTAATTGTTTTACCTAGTGTGGGCTAAGCTGACCAGAGCTGAACTGAGCTGAGCTGAACTGAGCTGAACTGAACTGAACTGAGCTGAGCTGAGTACTAACGCCTATGGTTGCTGATCTGCGGTGAGAACCGCCTGAGGCGGCATTCATGTGCATCTTCAATACCTTCAAAATAAATACTCCAAATGGACTTTCTAGCACCAAAAAATAGACTAAATAGACTTGTCACTGGTTTTTTTTAGTCCGTTTTAGTGCATGAGTTAGCTTATAGTTTCGTTCTCAAAACCAGCAGCAAATTGTGTCTGCTAAGACTAGTGAATGAACCTACGAGGATGACAAAATGACAGCAATTAAAGAATTTGGTTTTGGTACACAGATTCGTAAATCGCCTTTTTTTGATGCGACGGTACGCTGGGGAGCCACCAATTTTTCGGTCTATAATCACATGTATATTCCAAGGGATTTTGGTAATCCTGAAGAGAATTTTTGGAGCTTAGTAAATGATGCAATTCTATGTGATGTTGCGGTTGAGCGGCAGGTAGAGGTCACTGGCCCAGATGCCGCTAAATTTGTGCAATTGCTGGTTTCACGTGACCTATCTCAATGTGCGGTTGGTCAGTGCAAATATGTGCTGCTCACCAACGCCCAAGGTGGCATTTTAAATGATCCGATACTTTTGCGTCTGGCCGAAAACCACTTTTGGATCTCGTTGGCCGATAGTGATATTTTACTCTGGGCACAGGGCGTTGCTGTTTACTCAGGGCTGGATGTGCACCTGTGTGAGCCCGATGTTTCACCTCTGCAACTACAAGGCCCGCAATCGGGTGTCATCATGCAATCACTGTTTGGTGAAGACATAGCTGACCTCAAATATTACTGGCTACGTGAATATGATTTAGATGGTATTCCTTTAATTGTTTCTCGCACTGGTTGGTCAAGCGAGTTGGGTTATGAGATCTACTTACGTGATGCCTCAAAAGGTGACCTTTTATGGGAAAAAATAATGGCAGCAGGTCAGCCGTTTGGGCTTAAACCCGGCCATACTTCCACCATTCGCCGCATAGAAGGGGGCATGCTGTCCTACCACGCAGATATGGATATTAACACCAATCCTTATGAGTTAGGGCTTGATCGGCTAGTCGATCTGGAGGCTGACTTTGACTTTATTGGCAAACCAGCATTACAAAAAATTCGTCACCAAGGCGTTACTCGCAAGCAGGTTGGCTTAATTATTAGTGGTCCTGCAATGACCGGTCCTAATAGCAACTTTTGGGCAGTGGAAAAAGACGGCCAAGTGGTTGGCAAAATCACTTCTGCAGTGTATTCACCGCGCTTACAACAGAACATTGCTTTGGCGATGGTAGATGCCAATTTTGCTGCTCTTGGCACAGAATACCTAGTCGTAAAAGCTGATGGCAATGAAACAGCCACAGTGGTGCAAAAACCTTTCTTCGATCCTAAAAAGAAACTCACAGCCATCCCTATCCCATGCGCTGCTTAGCAGAGGGTATGCCGTCCTAACCTTTAGTTAGGGTAGCCATCAAGCCCCAGACCTTATCCAGGGGCTTGATCATTAGTGGTGCTGCAAGCACCGCTTTTAGGATTTCATCAACCCACTCAGGTGGTGATCAAAGTTGCGGTCTAAGTTTATTCAAGGCGTTTGCACCACTCATTGTGTAGATGCTAAAAAAGGGTTGGGTCGCTAGCGAACCAACACCGAACTAGCTTATCGGCCCCACCATCTAATAAAGATAATAAGGAAACCAACAGATGAAGACTGAGCAGCTAGATGAACCGGCAGTTATTGTGGCAAGCAAAGATTCACTAGGGGTTCTGCGGCTTACCCTGAACAACTCGGCTAGGCGCAATGCCTTGTCTGAAGCGATGTTGATGCAGTTGCATTGCGCCATCACGGACGCTGCCACCGACACCTCGGTACGGGTGATTGTATTGGCGGCTATGGGCCCTGTATTTTGTGCTGGGCATGACCTTAAGCAACTCACCGCTGGTCGAAAAAACAAAGACAATGGCCAAGCTTATTTCACAAAAATAATGCGTCTATGCTCAACGCTAATGCAAGCTATTGTTAATAACCCTAAGCCGGTTATTGCAGAAGTCTCTGGCGTGGCCACCGCTGCTGGATGTCAGTTAGTGGCAAGTTGTGATCTGGCGTATGCGCAAGATACCACCCAGTTCAGCACGCCTGGGGTAAATATTGGTTTGTTCTGCTCGACACCGATGGTGGCCCTATCGCGCAATGTAAGCAGCAAACATGCGTTAGAAATGCTGTTAACAGGCGACCTGATTTCGGCTCACAGAGCCGCAGAAATTGGGCTTATTAATGCGGTGACAACAGCCGATAATCTGACCTCAAAAGTCATGGAAGTGGCCATGAAAATTGCTGCTAAATCGGGTGTTACACTCGCCATTGGCAAGCGAGCTTTTTATCAACAGCAAGAAATGACTTTATCAGAGGCCTATGTTTTTGGTGCTGAGGTGATGGTTGGTAATATGCTCACGCGGGACGCGGAAGAGGGCATTAATGCCTTTATTGAAAAACGCATGCCCACATGGAGTGACCAATAAATGGCTCATACATCATTCGCATATAACCATGAATTAGTGCGCAATCCTGCTAACTACCAGCCCCTTACGCCACTGGGTTTCTTGGAGCGGGCAGCCAGTGTTTTTCCTGATCATGTGGCCATTATTCACGGCCAAGCCAAGCAAACTTACCATGAGTTTTTTACCCGTTCACGGCAATTGGCGGCAGCATTAGCGGCACACAGCATCAGTAAAGGCGACACCGTGTCGGTCATGCTTGCCAATACGCCTGCTATGTTGGAGTGCCATTATGGCGTGCCCATGTGCCAGGCTGTGCTGCATTCTATTAATACTAGATTAGACCCGCACACCATTGCCTTTCAACTTGATCATGCTGAAGCCAAGGTGGTCATTGTTGACTGTGAATATGCACCAATCATGCAGCAAGCATTAGACTTGGCGTCAGTTAAGCCACTGTTAATAGTATACGACGATGTTGAATTTACTGGTCATCGCCAGGCTATTGATGGGCTTGACTATGGGGCTTTTGTGGCCCAAGGCGATGCAAACTTTGCCTGGCAAATGCCTGATGATGAGTGGGACGCAATCTCAA
Organism: uncultured Pseudomonadales bacterium; assembly: GCA_963925635.1. Classification (GTDB taxonomy): domain Bacteria; phylum Pseudomonadota; class Gammaproteobacteria; order Pseudomonadales; family Balneatricaceae; genus Njordibacter. The sequence continues at coordinate 5,763 of CAWUTT010000116.1, forward strand.
TCAATTACACCTCAGGCACGACAGGTGATCCTAAGGGTGTGGTTTCCCATCATCGTGGCGCTTATTTATTGGCGCAGGGTAACGCCCTCACCACTTCGATGCCAAAGCATGCGGTGTATTTGTGGACCTTGCCCATGTTTCATTGCAATGGGTGGTGTTTTCCATGGACCTTGTCGGCGGTGGCTGGCACCCATGTGTGCCTGCGTCAGGTTCGTGCTGATCAAATTTGGTATGCACTGAAGCAACATAAAGTCACCCACCTGTGCGGTGCACCCATTGTGATGTCGATTATTTTAGACGATAAGATTAATCATCAACTGTGTCATCGAGTTCAATTTCTTACTGCAGCGGCACCGCCCCCAGAAAGAACCCTTGCCGACATGAGCGCTGCCGGTTTTGATGTGATTCATTTGTACGGCTTAACTGAAACCTATGGGCCTGCCGTGGTTAATGATTGGCATGAAGCATGGAACACGCTGCCACTATCTGAGCAGGCTAGTTTAAAGGCGCGTCAGGGGGTGCGGTATTTGCCTTTAGAAGCACTCACGGTTTTGCAACCAGAGTCCATGCAGCCAGTGAAACATGACGGGCAAGACCTTGGCGAGGTCATGTTTCGGGGTAATGTGGTGATGAAGGGCTATTTTAAAAACCTAGCAGCCACTGAAAAAGCCTTTCAAGGGGGGTGGTTTCATTCGGGTGACTTGGGTGTAGTTCATGCTGATGGCTATATTCAACTAAAAGATCGCTCAAAAGACATTATTATTTCCGGCGGTGAGAACATCTCCTCTATCGAAGTGGAAGCGGCTCTTTACAAGCACCCAGCCATCGCCATTGCGGCAGTGGTGGCAATGCCCGATGCTAAATGGGGAGAACGCCCTTGTGCCTTTATCGAGTTGGTACAAGGGCAAGAGGTGTCTGCACCCGAGTTAATAGGCTGGTGCCGGGATCTATTAGCCAGCTACAAGGTGCCCAAACACATTGAATTTTGTAGCATCCCCAGAACGGCAACAGGCAAGATACAGAAGTTCGTGTTGCGCCAAACCGCTCGAGATTTAAGCTAAATTTAAGCTAAATTAAAGCTAAATTAATGCTAAATTAAAGCCACATGAATGGCTAAACGATGCACACAAGCAAGTGATAATGCGCCATTATTGAATCGGGTACAGCCTGTGTTAGGGCTGATTGTAAACGCAGTAAAACACTGATTACCGCCGCAGAGTATTTTGCCCATCGACTAGCCTCGGCCATCACAAATAAAGTGACAGCCAAAAATCTCTGCCAACGTCAGTGTATCACCCGAGTGCAGAAGAGGTGTTAAAAAGGGCTTTAGATCAAGCTAGATTCCAACCTCTGGGTCATCATATTTCTGTTATCATGCAAAGCAGAGCAAGCACACAGTTAACACATGCCGCTATATAATTTAGCCTATTTGGATGGCTGAGAATGGCTGAGAATGGCTGAATATGGTTAGAGGGATGTGTTAACGCTAGGGTGTATTGCTTACAAGACCTTTGCGAGGGTGTAGGTCAGTTTTCCCTTCTGCCTTGGTCCAACTATGGCTAAGCTGACTTGGGTCTGGTTGATGCACCAAGAGCGCTAGGTCCCATCCCGAAAAGTGATACAAGCCAAATAGGCCAGAATAACAATGAAAGGTTTTGTGCTATCTCGTCACAGCCAAGATACTGAGCAAGGTATCAACCTGACCTATTGGTTAGCCACTGATGAGGGCCCGGTGTGTCTGCAGCAAACACAGCAAGAGGCAGTGTGTTTTTTGCCACTATCCCAGCAAAAACAAACCCAAGAGTTGATCCAATCTATGGGGCTGGACCCTACTAGTTGGCGCTTTCAATCGTTACACCTGAAAACCTTCCAAAGCGAGCCCGCTGTGGCGCTTTATATGGCCAACCACAAACTGTTCCAGCAGGTGTGTGGGGTATTGCGTGAAGCGCATATTAGCCTCATGGAGCAAGATATTCAGCCCCAAGAACGCTACTTAATGGAGCGCTTTATTAGTGCGGGTTTGGTGGCAGATGGTTCTGCTACAGAGGGTGTTTTAGCCAATGCTAGAGTAAAAAGCTGTGACTACATTCCGCTTATAAAAACCCTCTCCCTAGATATTGAAACCACTATGGATGGTAAAACTATCCATAGTATTGCGATCTATGGCATGGAGCAGGAGACACCAGTGAAAAAGGTCTGGTTGCACTGGCCAAGCACTATGACCATTGAAACGCCGCAATGCTTGCCGAATTACACTCAGCTTTGTAGTAATGAAAGGCAATTATTAAAACAGTTTAGCCAGTGGGTAAAAGACTACGACCCTGATGCTATTATTGGTTGGGCTTTAGTGCAGTTTGATTTTAAAATCTTGTGTGCTCGGGCGCGAGAGTTGGGTGTGCGTTTACGGTTAGGCCGTGGGGGTGAAGAAATTCGCTGGCGTGCAGGGCAAGGTAACCGTCCAGCCAAGCTCTATATGCCTGGGCGTGTGGCTTTAGATGGTATTGAAGTAATGCGCTCAGCAACCTGGCAGTTTGAATCCTTCGCCTTAGAAAATGTAGCTCAGCAGTTACTAGGGCGGGGCAAAGACATCACCAAGCCACAAGACCGTGGTGAAGAAATTCAGCGCATGTATCGACAAGACCCCGCCGCGTTAGTCAAATATAACCTCGAAGATTGCCATCTAGTGTGGGACATTTTTATTAAGGCCAAGTTAATGGCTTTTCTTATTGAACGGGCTCGATTAACTGGGTTGCCGATGGATCGAATCGGCGGTTCGTCGCAAGCGTTCGATCATTTATATTTGCCACGCTTGCACCGTCAAGGTTACGTTGCCCCAGCCTTTGCTTCGGGTCAGGCGGGTGATAGCCCTGGTGGTTTTGTGATGGACTCTAGGCCAGGCCTATACCGTAACGTGTTGGTGTTAGACTTCAAAAGTCTGTATCCGAGTATTATTCGCAGCTTCAAAATTGACCCTCTAGGTTTAATTCAAGGGTTACAGGAGGAGGATGCGGTAAACGGCTATAAGGGCGCCCAATTTAGTCGTAAACAAAGTATTTTGCCAGACATTATTGGTGATTTATGGGCCGCAAGAGACGTGGCGAAAGCCAACAAAAACACCCCCTTATCGACGTCGATAAAAATTGTGATGAACGCATGTTATGGCGTTTTAGGATCGAGTGTGTGTCGTTTTTATGATCAACGTTTAGCCAGTTCTATTACCCTGCGTGGTCATGCCATCTTAAATCAAACCAAAGACCTTATTCAGCAACAAGGCATGCAAGTTATCTATGGTGATACAGATTCTGTATTTGTATGGTTAGGTGACCAAAGTATGGCTTTAGATGAGGTTCAAGCCAAAGGTAATGCATTAGCGCAGATGTTAAATGAGTGGTGGACGCATCATGTGCAAGCTGAATTTAATCTTAAAAGCTATTTGGAAATTGAGTTTGAAACCTACTTTAGCCGCTTTGTTATGCCCACCATAAGAGGCCAAGAAACAGGTAGTAAAAAGCGCTATGCAGGGGTAACAGTTGCCCCAGATGGCGCAGAAAAAATGCTTTTCAAGGGCCTAGAGCAAGTGCGCACAGACTGGACCAAGCTGGCCAAAGAACTGCAAGCGCAGCTTTATCAGCGGGTGTTTAATGACCAGCCTTATGTTGACCTCATTAAGCCTTTATTGGAACAGGTAAGGGCAGGCCACTTAGACCATAAGTTGGTGTATCGAAAACGCCTGCGCAGGCCCCTAGATGAGTACCAAAAAAACGTACCACCCCATGTGCAAGCGGCTCGAAAAGCTGAAGTTTGGCGCTTAAAAAATCAATTGCCGTCGGCCTATGCCAACGGTGGCTGGATCGAGTACGTGATTACCCTCACAGGTCCAGAACCCTTAGAGATGAAGCCCAATAACTACGATTACGAGCATTACATCGACCGTCAAATTGAGCCAGTAGTCGACGGTATTTTACCTTTCTTAAATGACAGTTTTGCCAAGCTTACAGAGCGCCAGCTGGGCTTGTTTTAACGGGTTAACCGCAATAAAACGATTAACTATTATAGTCTTTTCGGCTTAATGCCGTGTTCCTTGTGGGTTTTAAAATGGTCAGGGTAAATGCCATTTTTTTTAGCCTATGCCTATGACAGGTCAACTAAAAGCCAACTTATTTGTGTTACTTAATCAAATGCATGGGGAAGTCTTCAATTCTCTCACAGCCCACTTGCTCCATAATTTGTTGCAGCTGACGTTTGAGTATTTCTAAGGCTTGGTTGCCGCCTTCTGCGCCCATGGCGCAAGCCCCAAACATGGGCGCACGCCCAAGGAAAGTAAACTTAGCCCCGGAGGCCAGGGTCGATGCAATATCAGCGCCTGAGCGGATGCCACCATCCATCATCAATGTCACTGTGTCACTGTATTTTTTGGCTAGCTCCGTGAGTGGCTTAATCGTAGATTCTCCCGAGTCCAGTTGCCTACCGCCATGGTTTGAGACAATCAAACCGTCAACACCTAGCCCAATGGCGATCTCTGCATCTTCTGGGTTAACAATGCCTTTGATGACTAGATTGCCTTGCCATTGGTCACGAATGGCTTTGATTTTGTCTGCTGTCAAACGCCCAGAAAAGGTCTTGTCCATAAACAGGCCAAGGTGTTGCATGTTGAGGCCATTGGGAATGTATGGTTTCATGGTTTTAAATTCGGGTTGTCCTGCCAAAAGCTGTGCTAAGGCCCACCGTGGGTGGCTGGCAATTTGTAACATGTTGCGCAGGGTCATTTGTGGTGGAATCGAAAGACCGTTGCGGATTTCTTTGGGGCGGTAGGCAAAAGTGGGCGTGTCAGCCAGTAACACCAGGGTTTTACAGCCTGCTTGCGCGGCACGCTCAAGCAGTTTGTCACGCAACTGGTTCTCGGTAGGGTGATAAAGCTGAAACCAGAAATCGCCTTCAGTAATTTCAGAGATGGTCTCAATACTTGCTGTTCCAACGGTACTAAGGCAAAAGGGCAGGTTGTGCTGTTTTGCAGCTTGAGCCAGAATTTCGCAGGACTTGGGCCACATAAGCCCCTGCAGTCCAACCGGCGCGATACCGAAGGGTGCGTCGTAGGTTTTGCCAAATAGAGTGGTGCTTTGTGTGGCGCCTTTAAAGTCGCGTAAGTAATTTGGTCGCAGCTGAATGTCTCGAATGTCTTGGGTATTCCGAGTTAAGTTGATGTCGGAAAAACACCCCCCGGTGAGGTAGTCATAGGCAAAGCCAGGCATGCGTTGTTTGGCGCGGTCAGCTAGCATTTCAATAGAGGGGTAACGGGAATCCATGTTAATTTTCCTTCGCTAATGATCTGGTGTTAAGGCACTAACAAGTGCACTCAATAGTTTGGCTGGCCCATAAATCCATTGGCAGGCTGGTCATGTGTTTTAACAGTATGCCCTTGCCAGTGATTGTGCTCTAGTAGGGAGCTGTAGAATAAGGTAAATTGATCTGACCGCAGTGTGGGTGTTAGATATGAATAAAGTTGAACAAATTAGCCAGGCCATAGAAGATGGCATTCGGCAGTGTCGTTGGTTGCCAGGTGATAAATTGCCTGGACAGTTGGCGCTGATGAAAAGTTTTGATGTGTCTCGTACTTGTTTACGAGAAGCCATCACCAGTTTAGAAGTGAAGGGGTTAGTAACCACTCGACATGGGTCGGGTTGTTATGTGAATAACTTGTTTGAGGCGCAATTTACCAAACCTATGTCTGGAGTAGAGATTAATTCGGTAGCGTTACAGCTGTCCGTAATGGAAATGCGCTTGGTATTAGAAGTCGCTGCAGTACAATATGTATGCGAGCGTGCAACAGATGATGAATTGGCAGCGATAGATGCGGGGTATAAGGCCATGATGCAAGCCAAAGGCACTGCTCTTCAAAAAGCCAAGGCAGACTTGAACTTTCATATGTTAATTGCAGAGTCTTGTCATAACCTGATTATTGTGTCTTTGGGTCAATTATTTTATCGTCATTTTTTTAATGCCATTCATGGCACTTTATTTAGGGCGGCAGGCCATGATGCAAGGCTGTCTGCCGAAATCTCAGCGGCGCTGGTTGTGCAGCATCAAGCCATTCATGCAGCCGTTATGATGCGAGACAGCCATGGGGCTAAGGTTGCGGCCCAAGAGCATATTCGATACTCAATGGCTTTGTTAGAGCGTCAAGCTTAATGTGGCTTTATTGAGCATAGGAAGGATTGCTAGAAAGGCGTTAAGAGCTTGTTCTTACGGCTTAATGAGGGTAAAATTAGCGCCTTATTTTTTAGCGCTCATGTTGCCCTCATTGAATACAGTTTGATACAAAGGCAAATACAACAGCGTTTCATCCCAAGTGGCCTTTGGTAGGGGTCACCACTGAACAAGGAACCTTAATGCCTGTAATTACACTTCCTGATGGTAGTCAGCGCGCTTTTGATGCGCCTGTATCAATCCATGATGTGGCTTTTGACATTGGCCCAGGCTTAGCTAAAGCTGCTGTAGCTGGCAAGGTGTCTGGCGAGCTCGTTGATACCAGCTATATGATCAGCGAAGATACAGACCTTGCTATCGTCACTTCAAAGGATGCCCAAGGCCTCGAAGTGATCCGTCATTCATGTGCTCACATGATGGCCCAAGCAGTGCAAGATGAATTCCCAGGTGCACAGGTGACAATCGGTCCTGTTATTGAGGATGGGTTTTTCTATGATTTTGCCTACGAACGTCCATTTACACCAGAAGATTTAGTAAAAATCGAAGCCCGCATGAAAGCTTTGACTAAGGAAAATCTTAAGGTTGAGCGTCGCATCATGAGTCGTGTTGATGCCGTTGAGTTTTTTAAAGGCCTTGGCGAAGACTACAAAGTAGAGATTATCGACAGTATTCCGGGTGAAGAAGATTTATCTTTTTACAGCCAAGGTGGTTTTACAGATTTATGCCGTGGCCCCCACGTGCCATCTACGGGCCATATTAAGTCGTTTAAGTTAATGAAAGTGGCAGGTGCTTACTGGCGTGGTGATTCTAATAACGCCATGCTAACCCGTGTTTATGGCACTGCCTGGGCAGACAAAAAAGATTTAAAGGCTTATTTACACCGCTTAGAAGAAGCCGAAAAGCGCGATCACCGTAAATTAGGTAAAAAGCTAGACTTGTTTCACACCCAAGAAGAAGCGCCGGGCATGGTGTTTTGGCATCCCAATGGTTGGACCATCTATCAGGTGGTAGAGCGTTACATGCGTGAACGGCAGAATGAAGGTGGCTATCAAGAAGTAAAAACCCCACAAGTGGTTGATCGTAGCCTTTGGGAGCGCTCTGGTCACTGGGATAAGTTTTCTGAGATGATGTTTACCACGTCTTCAGAAAGTCGTGATTATGCCGTCAAGCCAATGAACTGCCCATGTCATATTCAGATCTTTAACCAAGGTTTGAAAAGCTACAAAGAATTGCCTATTCGCATGGCCGAGTTTGGCTCTTGCCATCGCAACGAACCTTCAGGTACTCTGCATGGCATTATGCGGGTACGAAGCTTTACTCAGGACGATGGTCATATTTTTTGTTCTGAAAACCAAATGCAGGATGAAGTGGCTCGGTTTATTGATTTTTTGTATGACGTTTACAGTGATTTTGGGTTTGACGATGTAATCCTCAAACTTTCGACCCGCCCAGAACAACGTGTTGGGTCTGATGAAGTTTGGGATCGTGCAGAGGCTGCTTTAGAAGAAGCCCTTAATGCCAAGCAATTGCCCTTTGATATTTTGCCAGGGGAAGGTGCTTTTTATGGGCCTAAAATCGAATTTTCTTTGAAAGATTGCCTTGGCCGAGTTTGGCAGTGTGGCACCATTCAGGTCGATTTTTCGATGCCCGGACGCCTCGATGCACAATTTGTAAACGAAGCGGGTGATCGTGAAGTTCCAGTAATGTTACACCGAGCAACTTTGGGTTCATTTGAGCGTTTCTTGGGTATTTTGATTGAAAACTTTGCCGGTGCCATGCCGCCTTGGTTGGCGCCTAAACAAGTGTCAATTTTGAATATTACCGACAAACAGGCACCTTTTTGCAAAGAAGTTGCAGAAAAGTTGACAAAAATGGGCTTTAGGGCCTCTGCGGACTTGAGAAACGAAAAGGTAGGCTTTAAAATCCGCGAGCACACAATTCTTAAAGTTCCTTATTTGCTAGTGATTGGTGATAAGGAAGTTGAAACTCAGTCGGTCACAGTACGCACTCGTACGGGTGAAGATTTGGGTAATATGAGCCTACACGCTTTTGCAGATTTGCTTAATGCAGATATCGCTAAGCTGGGCCGTAGCGTAACGTAAATTTACGTTGCGCATATGCATGCAACAGGTCAGCAAGCGGAGCTGCTACTGACCTAATTAGGTTAACAAGTACGGAGATACCGAAATTAAACGGGAATACAATAAGGGCAAAGCAAAACGCCCAACAATTAACGAACACATTGAAGCGACCGAGTGTCGTCTCATCGGTGCCGACGGCGAACAAGTCGGCATTGTTACTGTAGCTGAAGCACTGATAATGGCAGAAGCTGCCAAGCTTGATCTGGTTCAGATTGCAGCTGATGCTGAGCCTGTGGTCTGTAAGATCATGGACTATGGCAAGCAAGTGTTTGAAGTAAAAAAACAGAAAGCAGCTGCTAAAAAGAAGCAAAAGCAGACGCAAGTGAAAGAAATCAAGTTCCGTCCAGGGACTGATGTAGGAGATTATCAGGTAAAACTACGCAACCTGATCCGTTTCCTAGAA
>CAWUTT010000117.1:0-22415 GCA_963925635.1 uncultured Pseudomonadales bacterium
TTGAGGCTATAGTGATTCTTTATTCAGGCCTCAACTATTAAATCTGCAGTTTAAAGAGAACCTATAATATTAAAGGCATTGGTAACTTGGTCATTACCCGCATCCTGGTTACAAAATAGCAGTACATCAAGCACTACAGACCCCAGAGGCTCTTCTAAGGAAATTAAATCACCATTTTCCAGCTCTGTATGGATTAAGTCTCTGGCCAACCAAGCGATGCCCATGCTACCTAACACCATTTCTTTTAAACTAGCAGAAAAAGCAGACTCACAAACTAATTCAACGCGGTAATCACGGTAGATGCCAGGCAAGCAGGTATTCGCCAAACACTCTGCAAGAAACCCACCTTTGGGATACATTAATATAGGTAGCTTCATTCCTTCTTTAATCACCCCCAAGCTTACCGCCATTTCCCTCGAGACCACAGGTAAAAGATAATCATTCCCCAGTTTTAGTTTGAGGATTGAAGCGTCGGTGAAATCAATAGGGCGGTTGCTGGTCTGATAACACAATAGCAGACCCCCTTCCTTGAGAAACAAAGTTTCACAACCATCATTGTTTGCCGGCATGACCCGAAAGCTGGTTTTTGGTGAGAGTTGATTAATATGGCGAATGATCTGAGGGATACGAGACACAGACAAGGTATGTTGTGCGATAAAGGTTATTTTGTTTTGGTTTTCATGGGCTTTATTACGCAGGGCATAAAAACGGTTTACTAGATCCCTTACCTCACCCTCCATTGCAAGAGCAATGGGGCGGATATTAACAGGTTTAGTGCTTCTATTAACTAACTCTACTCCCAACCACTCTTCCAGCTGCCTAATCCTACGTGAATATGCAGGCTGAGTAACGTGCCTGCGTTCAGCAGCACGAGTAATCGATTTTTCTTCCAGCAGGGCTAACAGGTCTTCAAGCCATTTCAGTTCCATTAGGTACGTTACTCTCGCTAACATTCAATTGTTTAATTTTATACTAAAGAAATAGCATTATTAATGCAAAATTATTTGTGTAAACATTCACTAAATTAATTATGGAACACCTCATGCATACTTCTAACTTTTCTCGTTTACATTTTGCTCATTTACCAACCCCTTTGGAACCTATGCTAAATATTTCAAAGATTCTAGGTGGCCCTAATCTATGGATCAAACGAGATGATTGCACAGGCTTGTCTTCTGGGGGGAACAAGACCCGAAAGCTAGAGTTTTTAATGGCTGACGCTGTAGATCATAAGGCTGACACTATTGTTACCCAAGGAGCAACCCAATCTAATCACGCTCGGCAGACTTGTGCTATCGCTGGCAAGCTAAACATGGAATGCCATATTTTACTTGAAAGCAGGACTGGCTTCGAAGATGACGCATACAACCTTAATGGCAATGTGATGCTTAACCAGCTACATGGTGCCACTATTTCAACTCGCCCAGCCGGCACCGACATGAACAAGGCAATGGAAGAGCTAGCACAGTCACTACGTGATGATGGAAAGAAACCTTATATTATTCCTGGTGGCGGTTCCAATGAAATTGGCGCCCTCGGATATGTTAACGCTGCGATAGAACTTACGACACAGGCTAATGATCGGTCACTGAAAATTAATCATTTAGTCCATGCTACTGGCAGTTCTGGCACTCAGGCAGGTTTAGTCTTGGGCATGGAAGGAATCAATAGCGGTATTCCCGTATACGGCATAGGGGTTCGTGCACCGCAAGCCAAGCAGGAACAAATGGTCTATGACTTAGCACAACGTACAGCCGTCTACATGGGTTTAAACCCAAAAATTGTCGCCCGCGACAAGGTAGTGGCTAACAGTGATTATGTAGGGGGTGGCTATGGCCAACCCACCAGTTCCATGGTTGAAGCAGTCAAAATGTTGGCGCAATATGAGGGCATTTTATTAGACCCGGTATATTCTGGAAAGGGGTTTGCCGGTTTGGTTGACTTAATTCGCAAGGGCCATTTTAAAAAGGGTGAAAACGTTGTGTTTTTGCATACTGGAGGCAGTGTTTCTTTGTCTGGATATCCTGAAGCTTTTGATCTGCAAGGATATATTTGAACCTATTAAGCCAATTACACTCACACCAAAGAGCTTTTTATGGTGAGCGCCCTGATTTAATGCTAAAAGGCATGAGGTTGATATTTAATGCACCAAAAAGTGCGCGCACATCGTAGCTTAATTACTTTAATGCTTACCCACTATATCGGTTTAACGATTCTTATTCTGGCATGGTAATTGCTAAATGTAACTGACTTAACGTTGTTGTTAACTGCTTCATCGATTCGATGAAGCAATTTTGTTCGAACGACCACTATAAATTTTTGAGTGTTCGTAATATAAATATGGTCACAGCTACTAATACTGGCTCTTGTGATCCACATAGGTACTTGGAGAAAATAATGAAAAAAATAATAGTTAATGGTGTATGTGCTCTCAGTTTGGCACTTAGCAGTGGGGCCAGCATTGCTGGGGAAAGTGTCAACATTGGTGCTCCTTCGTGGACTGGGGCGCAGGCAATTGCTGCACTACTTCAGGCGGTTGTTGTTGAGCGTATAGGTGGCGAAGCTAACCTTGTACCAGGCAATAATGCGACTATCTTTCAGGGTATGGACCAAGGCAAAGGTGATATCGATGTACATCCTGATGTTTGGTTGCCCAACCAGCAAAGTTTCACTAATAAGTATGTAACCGGTGCGGGCACGGTGGAATTAAGTAAGAATTATTATGAAGGTAATCAAGGTTTTTGTGTGCCAGAGCAATTTGGCATAGCCAATAATATCACTGATATCGCGGACCTTGGCCGGCCAGACGTAGCAATGAAAATGGACAGTGACGGCAATGGTAAGGGCGAAATGTGGATTGGAGCTCCAGGTTGGGCGTCTGCCAATGTTAACGAAGTTAAAGTACGTGACTATGACCTGCTACCATTTATTGAGCCAATTCGTGCTGAAGAGAGCGTTAAGACTGCTCGAGTAAAAGATGCTATTGCTAAAAACGAAGGCTATGCTTTTTATTGCTATAAGCCTCATGCCATTTGGTATATGTTTGATGTGGCTATGTTGACTGAGCCCACATATGACCCAGAAAATTACAAAATGGTACAGCCTTCAGACTCACCTGATTGGTATAAAGAATCCAAAGTGGCCACTAAAGATGCCCTTAAAAATGTTCAGATTGCCTGGTCTAAATCCTTGCAAGGACGGTCGCCTGCGATTGTAGAATTCTTCCAGAATTTCTCTTTGACCGCGGATGATGTCAGTGGTTTTGCTTACGAAATATCAGGCAAGGGACGCACAGCAGCAGATGTTGCTAGTGAATGGATTGCTAACAACCCTGAGCGTGTGGATGCTTGGTTAGGCATGTAATCTTTAGAGATTACTGTCAGTGTGGGTATAGGTCCATGATCTATACCCACACTAGTTATTATAGTTTTTGTTTATTAACACTCTAACAGGTCTTTTGTATGCCAGCCCAGCCTATTGAATCACCCAATGATATTGTTATCAAAATTTCAAACGTGTGGAAAATTTTTGGAGATCAAGCTGAGGAAGCGTTAAACGCAATAAGAGAAGAAGGATTAAGCAAGGCACAAGTACTCGATACCTACAACGCCGTTGTTGGTGTTGCTGATGTAAGCTTAAGTATTAAAAGAGGTGAAATATTTTGTGTTATGGGGCTTTCAGGTAGTGGCAAGTCAACTCTTGTGCGCCACCTCAATCGTTTACTAGAGCCCACTGATGGCAAAATACTAATCGACGGCACAGATGTAATGGCTCTTAACGCTAAAGAGCTACAGAAATTCCGCAACTTAAAAATAGGTATGGTTTTCCAAAATTTCGCACTGTTACCCCACCGTTCGGTGCTGGATAATGTAGCAATGCCCCTTGAAATCCGCTCAATGAATAAAAATGAACGCATTCGCTTGGCATCCAAAATGCTCAAAACAGTTGAATTGGATGCGTGGGGAAATAAGTTTGCACATGAATTATCTGGTGGTATGCAGCAACGAGTAGGACTTGCTAGGGCATTGGCAGCAGACCCAGAAGTATTATTAATGGATGAGCCCTTTAGTGCGTTAGATCCTCTAATTAGGCGTCAATTACAAGATGAGTTTATTAAACTGTCTGGTGTAATGAAAAAAACGACGTTGTTTATTACTCATGACCTAGATGAAGCAGTTCGTATAGGTGATCGAATTGCCATCATGCGAGATGGTAGAATCATACAAATTGGTACTGCTGAAGATATAGTAATGAATCCTGCAGATAATTATGTATCCGATTTTGTGGCTGGCATATCTAGATTAAAAATTGTTCGAGCACATGCAGTCATGCAACCTATTTCTCAATACCAGGCAGCTAATGATCTGCTTCCTGATGATGCACCACGGGTGCAAGAAGATGAGTCATTAAGCCAGTTAATTCGGCTTGCTATTGATGTGGAAATGCCCATTATTGTTCAAGACAATGGTGTGGATGTTGGCGTTGTAACCCGCCGTGACATTTTACAGGTTGTTGTAGAAGGTGCGGAGGTTTCATGAGTAATTTAACAACACAGTCAGGTGGTTCCGACCCATCACCAACCCGCCAGGAGCAATCTGCTGAGCGAAAAAGACAGGTGGCAGAGTTTGTCAGAACCAACTCAGATTACTATGACGAACAATTTACCCGCATTGGTAATGACTCAGGTTTTGTTTGGACCCTTAATCTTTGGGCTGGTGTTATTGGCCCTATCTGGTTTGCTGCACGTGGCATGTGGAACTGGGGACTGATATTTTTAATTGTTGAAACATTTGCTCTGGTACAAATTGTTCGTGGATTGTTTGGTGACCTCGCCACTGAAGCATGGGATCGAATTACTAAAATAGAAGGCACACTTGATTTGCGGCGCCAACAACTGGCTTCTGCAATCGAAAATAGCACAGATAAGATAGACGTTTATAGACGGACAGTTGAATCCCTTGAAAATGCCATTGGTGGTATTCGACTGGAGGCCGAGCTACTTGAAGGCACTGGCCTGGCAATAACACTCACTGGCATTGCCACCTTAGTCGGGGTAAAGGTCATCCAAACAATTACAGCCAACACCCTGTTTGAACGACGTTTTTCAGACTGGCTACTGGATTCAAATATTGTTTCTGGCATGCCTACTAAACAAATTTTACTGGCAACTTGCTTTGTTCTACTTATTATAAGCGCTACGGTTACACATTATAGTTTTCCTGGCCTATACCCATGGCTTATCGAATTTCCAACTGAGCACGGTATCAGATTGGCAAGTATTGACTGGGTTGAGAATTTATTTGCCTCTGCAGTGATCAATGGTGAGGCTTTTTTCGACTCCATCACCTACGGTATTCGCCTCATGCTAGAGGCTCTGGAAATGATCTTTGTGCAAACGCCTTGGATGGTGATAGCAAGCTTCATCATACTCTTAACTTGGCTTTCTGCCGGCTTGCGCCCAGCCATTTATTCGGGGGGTTTTTTACTCTACATTGGGCTTTTAGGTTTTTGGGAAAAGTCTATGACCACATTAGCTTTACTGGGAACAGCAGCCTGCCTATCTATACTAATAGGCATACCTTTAGGCTTATACTGTGCCCGCAGAGTGAAGTTTTATGCTGTTATTCGTCCAGTGATGGATTTTATGCAAACCATGCCAGCATTCGTGTTTATGATTCCAGTCATTGCTTTTTTTGGCACTGGCAAAGCAGCAGCCGTGGTCACTACTATGATATTTGGGGGCACCCCCGTGGTGCGCTTAACGGTGTTAGGTTTACGCGGTGTGCCAGAACATGTGCGTGAGGCAGCGATTTCATTTGGCGCTAGTAAATGGTATCTGCTCACCCGTGTAGACCTGCCGCTGGCTAGTCCATCGATCCGTGCAGGGGTTAATCAAACCATCATGTTAAGTTTGGCTATGGTCGTGGTTGCGTCCTTAATTGGCGCAAAAGGGCTAGGAGAGGACGTGCTTGAAGCCTTGCAATATGCCAACGTCGGTCAAGGCATTCTGGCAGGTTTTGCGATACTCTTCTGCGCCATGATGCTGGACAGAATAGTTCAAGGTGACAGGAAATAGGGCCCTATGATGAATGACTATAAGATCTCCACTTTACAAATAATTAATCAATCATGAAGCCTCTAGTATTGGTGCACGGTTATTTGGGAGGGAGTTCCCAATGGGCGCAGCAGGTGGCTTTTTTTGCTCCGTATTTTCAAGTGGTGACCGTTGATTTGCCAGGCTTTGGGTTAAACCATGGGATGGAGTCGCCGCAAACCATTAAGGGTTACGCCGAATTTGTACTGCACCAGCTTGATCAACAAGGGATAGAGCAATTCCATTTGTTAGGGCACTCCATGGGCGGTATGATCGTGCAAGAAATGGCAGCTATGGCGCCATCGAGAATCGATCATTTGATCTTATATGGCACTGGCCCAGTGGGCATGCTGCCTAATCGATTTGAGACCATAGAGGAATCTAAACGCCGAGTGTTAGCCGATGGCCCCCAGTCAACTGGCTGTCGCATTGCAGCCACTTGGTTTGTTGAAGGCAAACAGGCGGCTCAATATCAAGTCTGCGCTGGACTTGCAGAAAAAGCCTCCCTGCAAGCCGCTTTAGCAGGCCTAAGCGCCATGCAAACGTGGTCAGGAGTGTCGTATCTGCCGCACATCAAGTCAGCCACCTTAGTAATTTGGGGAGATAGTGACCGAACTTACCAATGGAGCCAACCAGAGCAATTGTGGAATACTATTGCCAACGCTGCGCTTGGCGTGATGCCCAGATGCGCTCACGCGGCTCACTTAGAAAAACCCCACTTGTTTAATGCGATGTTAATGGACTTCTTTCAGCTTGAGAGTACCTCTACTCATTAACCAACTTGATCACACATGGTGCCACTATTCAGTCAATTTTGGTGCCGCCGTTCAAGCTACAACAGTGACGCACGGAACTGGCAGCAGCAGTGGTACAAAATTCGCCCTACGCATGATCTGCAGCTCTCCCTAAATAGCCAAGTCAGTCTCATTTCTGGTATCATTTAAGCCTCGTTTTTTGGGGCGATCTACACGCCCCTATCACTTTTCAACATTTTCTTGGAAACACTTGTGATTCAAGTACAAATGCACGGCATCAGTAACTGCGACAGCATCAAAAAAGCCAAACAATGGCTTAATGATGCCACTATTGAATTTAGTTTTCGAGACTACAAAAAACATCCGCCTAGCGTTATAGAGCTTCAACACTGGTGTCGCCAAGTGGGCTGGGAACTATTACTCAATAAACGTGGTAGCACTTGGCGCAAACTGTCAGAAGAACAACAGAATGGCGTTAGCGAAAGCACCGTTTGTGCGCTTCTCTCAGAGTACCCAAGCATGATCAAGCGACCTTTGCTCACCATACAAAAAGAGAAAAATGCACTAAACACTGAAGCCTTTGTTGGCTTTAAAGCCCAACAATATGCCCACATTTTTAAACTATAAGTTTTAACCCCTTATTTATCGGAGAGTTGTATGAGCCATTTTAGTTTTGCCTTTGGTATAGGTAGCCAATCAAGCCAAGGAGATTGGTTAGAAGTATTTTACCCACAGCCTGTTTTAAACCCAAGCGCTGATTTAGTTAGGGCTATTACCGGGGTTTTAGGTAGTCAGTTAGCCACGGGGAACCACGCCTTACAAATTGATACTGCTCAGGCCGGACTGCTCGCCAACGCATGCACCATGGCTGGGGCATCAGACCAAGCCAAGTGGCTAACGCAGGCGGTTGATAGCGACCAACCCATGGTCATTACCTTATTGGAAACTGATTCAGGCCCACAAAGTACACCTGAGGTTTACCTCAAACTACAATTACTCTCCACCCGTCTAAAGCAACCCAACTCGATGGACCTTAACGGTATTTTTGGTCTACTGCCTAACGTCGCTTGGACTAACGAAGGGGCTATTGCCATAGAAGATCTCACCCAACGGCAAATGGACTGTCGTCTGCGCGGCCAATGGTTACATGTTAATGCCGTAGACAAGTTTCCCCGCATGACAGATTATGCCGTCCCCAAAGGCATTCGCATTGGCGACGCTGCTCGGGTGCGTTTAGGTGCCCATGTGGCGGAGGGAACTACAGTGATGCATGAGGGATTTATTAACTTTAACGCCGGCACCTTAGGCCACGGAATGATTGAAGGCCGCATCTCAGCAGGCGTCACCGTAGGCCATAACAGTGATTTAGGCGGTGGCTGCTCGACCATGGGCACTTTATCTGGGGGTGGTAAAATCGTTAACTCCGTGGGTGAAGACAGCCTCATTGGTGCTAACGCTGGTATGGGCATTCCTATTGGTGACCGCTGTATTATCGAGGCCGGTTTATACATCACAGGAGGCTCGAAAGTGGCCCTATTGGATATCAACAATGAATTGCTAGATACGGTTAAAGCTGCAACCTTAGCTGGCAAACCAGACCTTTTGTTCCGCCGCAATTCTCTCAATGGTCGCATTGAAGTCAAGCCTAACGGCACCGCCGTGGAGCTTAACGCTGATCTACACAGTAACAACTAGGATGACTCAAACCATGGCTGTGTCAGCCACCATCGCTTTAGCCCAAGACCTTATGGGCCGTGCATCCGTCACTCCTGAGGACAAGGGCTGCCAAGCATTGATGATCGCTCGCCTTGAAGCCATTGGCTTTAAGGTAGAGCGCATGCGCTTTGGCGCGGTAGATAATTTTTGGGCCCGCCGTGGCACGCAAAAGCCAGTACTGGCTTTTGCTGGGCATACTGACGTGGTGCCCACAGGTCCGGTTGAAGAGTGGCACACGCCACCGTTCGAACCGACCCTTAAAGATGGTTTCTTGTACGGCCGTGGTGCAGCAGATATGAAAGGTAGCTTAGCCTCATGGGTAGTGGCCTTAGAGCAGTTTATTGCCTTACACCCCAACCACCACGGTAGTTTGGCACTACTTATCACTAGCGACGAAGAGGGCCCATTTGTAGACGGCACTACGCGAGTGATTGATGTATTGGAAGCACGTAACGAAAAAATAGACTGGTGCATTGTGGGCGAACCTTCATCCACTAACACTCTGGGTGATGTCATCAAAA
Source organism: uncultured Pseudomonadales bacterium (assembly GCA_963925635.1). GTDB lineage: Bacteria > Pseudomonadota > Gammaproteobacteria > Pseudomonadales > Balneatricaceae > Njordibacter. The sequence goes on from CAWUTT010000117.1 coordinate 9,087, forward strand.
ATGGTCGTCGTGGCTCTTTAACAGCGGCTATAACGGCCAAAGGCATACAAGGTCACGTGGCCTACCCACATTTGGTCAACAACCCCATTCATAAAGTGGTACCCGCATTAGCGGAGTTAGCCGCAACTAAATGGGATGATGGCAATGAGTTTTTTCCTCCCACTAGCTTTCAAATTGCCAATATTAATGGCGGCACAGGCGCCTCTAACGTAGTCCCAGGGCACGTAGAGGTGATGTGCAATTTTCGTTATTCCACCGAACTTACTGCCGATGATCTAACTGCCAAGGTAGAAGCTATTCTAGATCGTCATCAGGTTGATTATGACATCAATTGGACCTATAACGGCCTGCCTTTCTTAACCGCTTCTGGTGCTCTGGTCGATGCCTGTCTTGAGGCCATTAAGACCACCACCGGTACCATCTCGCAACTATCCACGGCTGGCGGCACTTCAGACGGTCGCTTTATCGCACCCACAGGAGCTCAGGTAGTTGAATTAGGTCCTTGTAACGCCACTATTCACAAGCTTAATGAATGCGTCAAGGTGAGTGATTTGGAGCAACTGACATTAGTTTACCAGGCGGTTCTTAGTCGACTGATGGTGCCGGAGTCATGAGCATTACTCAATCCGATATCGAAATTTATGTAAAGTCTGCTAGCCCAGACGCCATTAAAGCGTGGTTAGAAAGTTGCACATCCAGCCTCCAAGTGAAAAGTTTTAGCCCTAAGCGGCAGTCCTACTGGGCGACCTTTACTGACACCACACAAGAGTTCGAAATACTCGTGCTTAATAAGGTTGATGCTAACTTTAGTAGTGTTTGGTTTAATACCACAACTACGCCTTGGACCAATGATAAAACCTGTGCCCAACAGGCCTTTGTGCATTTTAAGTCAAGCGTGCGTTGCGTTGTTTCCGGCTGGCAAGAAGGTGACGCCCCAGACCAATGGTTAAACATTGATGCTGATGGTGAACACCTTATTGATTGGCTTTAACTTAAAGTTTGTGAGCCGGTAGGATGCTCCCAACTGCAGCACCAAAGCCAATCCGATAGCCCTGCCCTTGGCAATGCCCTTGCAGGGTGATGGTATCGCCATCTTCTAAAAAGCAGCGCTCCTCTCCATTTAATAACGGCAATGGGTTTTGACCATTCCATGTGAGCTCTAATAAGCTGCCTAAAGAACCTTTGGTGCTGCCACTGATAGTACCCGACCCTAACAAATCTCCTGTTTGCATCGCACAACCACTACTTGAATGATGGGCAAGTTGCTGTGCACTTGACCAATACATGCCTTTAAAGTTAGTTAAACTGATGGTTTGTAAAGCCAAACAGTTTTGGGTTTGAATATCGACCTGCAGTTTAATATCGTAGTTACCAGCTTGGCGTTGGGCCAAATAGGGCAAAGGTGCAGGCTGTTGTTTTGGGCCCTGCACTCGGAATGGCTCCAGCGCTTCTTGGGTGACTACCCAAGGTGAGATTGTAGTGGCAAAGGCTTTGGCTTGAAACGGCCCTAACGGTTGGTATTCCCAGACCTGTACGTCTCGAGCACTCCAGTCATTTAGTAACACAAAACCAAAAATGTTGGCCTGCGCTTGGGCCATGGTGAGTGGCGTACCCATAGGGTTAGGTGTACCGACTATGGCTCCCATTTCGAGCTCAATATCTAATTTTTTAGTAGGCCCAAAATGGGGCTCCTTGTGTGCCGGAGACTTTAGTTGCCCTAAAGGTCTGCGCACATGGGTACCACTCACCACAACCGTACTCGCTCGGCCATTATAGCCAATGGGAATATGCAGCCAGTTAGGCATGAGGGCATTTTCTGGGTCGCGGAACATGGTGCCTACATTGGTGGCATGCTCCTTGGAGGCATAGAAGTCTGTGTAGCCTTCAACCTTGATAGGCAATTGCAGGGTCGCCATATCTTGGCGTATTAAGGTTAGTTCGACTTGCTGCTGAACGCTAGTATCTTGACTGCTTAATAAGCGAGACAGCTGCCTACGGCACTGACTCCATACGGGCTGTCCTTGAGTCATAAAACGATTAATGCTTGGTTCATCAAATAGGCTTGCCTCTATATCTAACAAACCCATCTGGGCTAATCGATAGAGATCAACAATGGCATCACCAATCGCCACACCGACACGAGGCCGGCTATTATGGGCTGAGGTAAAGACACCAAATGGCAAATTCTGGATAGGAAAATCTGTGTCTTCTTCGTTAGCGCTGGTTACCCAGCTAGTAAGACGTGGGTCATGTGTTGCATTCAGCATTATGGGGGCCTTTATTGGTGCATCCAGCGTCCATGGCTGGGCGCTTGTTTTGTTTCTGCCCACTCATTGAGCATGTCCCATTTCACTTCATCTAAACGCTTTTCCATTGCGCTGGTAGAGGTATTGAGCGCCAGTTCAAGGCGGTGGCCATTGGGGTCAAAAAAATAAATGGATTGAAAAATAGTGTGGTTGGTTGGCCCAATCACATGGATTCCGTCAGCTTCTAGGGAGGCTTTGGTAGTGAGTAGGTCTTCCATAGTTTCCACTTGCAGGGCCAAGTGTTGACACCAGGCCGGTGTGTTTTGATCAAGCTGCATATCAGGCTGAGTGGGTAATTCAAAAAATGCCAATACGCTTCCCTGCCCTGCATCTAAAAAAACATGCATGTAGGGGTCGGGTTCTTTCGTTGATGGCACTTCATTTTCTGCGATGGCTAGAACAAAGTCCATATTCAAGTGCTTGCCATACCACTCTACAGTTTGCTTTGCATCTTTACAGCGATACGCCACATGGTGAATCTGTTTTACTTTCATTTGTCCCTCACTTTTTTTCAACAACACCATGACCTTGGGCAGGGCGCTAAGCGATAGCGCCTATGTTGAGCTGGTCGCGTTCTATCGATTCAAACAAGGCTTGGAAGTTGCCTTCGCCAAAACCATCATCTTGTTTACGTTGTATGAATTCGAAAAATACTGGCCCTAACAAGGTTTTGGAGAAAATTTGCAATAGCAGCTTGGGTTCACCGTCACCCGTGCTGCCATCCAGCAGAATGCCTCGAGCTTGCAGTTCGTCAGTGGGTTCGCCATGGCCAGGAAGACGTCCTTCCAACATGTCATAATAAGACTTAGGAGGTGCGGCCATAAATGGCACCCCTAGCCCTTTAAGTCGGTCCCAGCAGGCCAGCAGGTTGTCACATGACAAGGCTATGTGTTGAATACCCTCACCGTTAAACTGCATTAAGAATTGTTCAATTTGGCCTGAACCTCCTGCTCCCTCCTCATTAAGAGGAATGCGGATCTTGCCATCTGGGGCAGTCATAGCACGAGATGTAAGACCCGTATATTCGCCTTTGATGTCAAAATAGCGCAGTTCTCTAAAGCCAAATAGTTTTTCGTAAAAGTCGCCCCAGTGTTGCATGCGGCCACGATAGACGTTGTGGGTTAGGTGATCTATTTCTAAAAAGCCACAGCCCTCTGGATGGCGTTCTACGCCCTCAATAAATTCAAAGTCGATGTCATAAATTGACGCTCCTTCATCAAAGCGGTCGATTAAATAGATGGGTGCGCCACCAATACCTTTGATTGCTGGTAAGCGTAATTCCATCAGCCCTACTTCAATATCAATAGGCTGAGCGCCTAAAGACAGAGCATGTGCGTAGGATACTTTGGCATCATTGACTCTAAAAGCCATACCACAGGCTGACGGTCCGTGCTCTTCAGCAAAAAATGCAGCCAAACTATCAGGCTCATTGTTGATAATGAAGTTAATACCACCTTGGCGATACAGGCTTACGTTTTTAGAACGGTGGCTCGCCACATGGGTAAATCCCATCATTTCAAAAATAGGTTCTAATACCCCTGCTTGTGGTGCAGCAAATTCAACAAACTCAAAGCCGCATAGACCTGCTGGGTTAGCAAATAGTTGGTTCATTAATTGTTCCTGATCTTTAATATGTGTGACATATAGTTACATAAGTAACTATATTTTGCAATGGTGTTAACACTGCATGATCTAAACGACTGTATAAAGGTTTTGTATATTGTGCTGTTTTATGCAAAAGTCAGCCTTTAGTTTTAGGACATCGATTATGCTTAGCCCTCAGCAACTGCAAGATTACCAACAACAAGGCTACCTTGTTATCAATGACTTTATATCGCCCACCCAACGCCAAGCGCTTATGCAGCGGGCAGCAGAACTCATTGAGGCATTTGAGCCACCCCCAAACCGTTCTATTTTTACTACAGATGAACAAGAGCGCTCGAGTGACGCTTACTTTCTAGCGTCCGGCAGTGACATTAGTTTTTTCTTTGAAGAGCAAGCCATTGATAGCGAGGGCCACTTTACTGTGCCCAAACAACAGTCCATCAATAAAATAGGCCATGCCCAGCATCAACTAGACCCCGTGTATAAGGCCATCGTCGAAGAGTTAGATTTTGCTGCCTTAGGCCAAGATCTGGGCATCAAAACGCCGCGGGCAGTGCAGTCTATGCATATTTTCAAACAACCCAGCATCGGTGGTGAAGTAGGCCTGCACCAGGATTCTACCTTTATATATACAGAACCGAAAAGTTGTATTGGGTTTTGGCTAGCGTTAGAAGACGCTACGGTTGAAAATGGTTGTTTGCAGGTCCTTCTGGGAGGCCACGAGATTGCACTCAAGCAACGCTTTAAGTTGTCAGTCAATGGTGGCACCGAATTTGAATCATTAGACCCCAAGCCATGGCCATCCCAAGCATTAGAGTTGCTAGAAGTCACGGCAGGCACGCTGATTATTTTGCATGGCCAGTTGCCACACTATAGCGCCGCCAACACCTCTTCACGCTCGCGCCAAGCCTTTACACTGCATTTAATAGACGAGACTTGCACTTATCCAAGCGATAACTGGCTGCAACCCATAGCGCCGCTATAAAGTAAGCACACGCAGCGCTAAACCCAGTAAAATGACGCCACTAATCTTGTCAATAGTGGCCGATTTTGACTGTAACTTGTCGAGCACTTTTGAATGAGACAAGGCCAAAGCTACAATGACATACCAAATGGCATCAATCACCGCAGCAGTGCCCGTCATCAACAGTTTTTCCGCCAAAGCCAACTCAGCCGAAACAAATTGCGAGAAGAGCGCAATAAAGAAAAAGGCTAGTTTTGGATTGAGCAGCGATACCATTAAGCCATCTCTGGCGGCGTCGCCCATAGGCGTAATTACGGGCTCAACATGGATGGGACCCGTACCATTGGAACGTAAGGCTTTGATACCCATCCACATCAAATAGCCCGCTCCAGCATACGTCAGCAGCCTATAGACCAGAGGCCATTCAACCACCAATAGCGCCAGCCCCCAAATCGTGAGAAGAGCCCAAAGAGCCACCCCCGCTGCATGACTCACTGCGGTGACAATACCATGGGTGCGACCATTACTAATGGTATGCCTTAACACCACAGCTAAACTTGGACCGGGGGACATCGCACCTAAACAGCAAATGGCGACTAGGGAAAGCCATGTAGTGATGGTCATATATTATCCTCAATATCTGCAACAAAAGGTTGTACTAAAACCTTTAGCGCCTTTTAGCTTGTTTAAGCTTGTTTAAGCTTGTTTAAGCTTCTTCAATCTTGCCATCAGTGGCGTTACCACATTAGAGAAGCACATATGCAGTTTATTCTAAGTCATTTGAGAGTCTACAAGAAGGTATCACAATGATTCATTTAGCCATTCACACGGGATTAACTTTGCCGTAACCAAACTAACAGATCATTAATAACTTGTTGTTGATTGGGTTCATTGAGCATTTCATGGCGACCATTGGGGTACAAGCAACAATCAACTTTTTTTGAACCTGCCCGTTGTAAGGCTTTTTGTAATGCAATCACGCCCCTGCCCTGTTTACCCACGGGATCTTTATCACCAGCAAATAAGTAGATCGGTAAATCATTATTGATCTGTGCCATAGATTCAGGTTCAGACAATTCAGCCAGCCCGTTCAAAAAATCAAACCAAAACTGGTTACTAATACTATGACCTGCCAACGGATCAGCAATATATGCATCGACCACAGCAGGGTCTGAACAGATCCAATCTTTAGCAGTGCGGCTAGGCTTGAAGCGGTCATTAAAACTACCAAAAGACAACTGATGTAAGAGTTTGCTTTGCGCCAGAGGACCTTGGCGCCACCTCTCAAAGTTGGCGAGCACAGACCCTATACGAAATAGCCAAGGTGGACTGTAGTTAGACCCTGAAAGCACCAGTGCATGAAGTTGGTTAACTAATTTTCTGGCATATCGCTGAACCACCCTCGTGGCTAAGAAGGACCCCATGCTGTGGCCTAATATAGTCAAGGGCTGGGGCCACTGCTGCTGCAGATGAGTGATGATTTCGGCCTCATCTGAGACCAGCTTATCCCAACCATTTTGATGGGCTAAGTGACCTAGAGAATCGGCACTTTTGCCGGTAAGTCCATGACCTCTATGATCGCCAGCACTAACGCTAAAACCCGCAACATTAAGGGCTTTAGCTAAATGGTCGTAGCGCTCACCATGTTCACTCATGCCGTGCATGATATGCACCCAGCCTTCGGCCTCTTCAACAGGCCAAAGGTGCACGTGGAGGATGACGCCATCATCCTCCGCCTTTATGTTTATAACCTGATGATTTATTTGTGACATAACCTTAACCTAGAGCGATTGAGCAATAGGGCCTATTAGAAAGCAAGCGGCGCAGGTGTGCAATAAGACATGGCTACTACGCATTAAAATCAAAGGCAAATAGCTCCCGACTCCAACATCCAGCACGGGTAAAATCGAGGGCTAACAGCTCGTCTCCATAGCCCAGTTGAGCTAACACTTTAGAATCTAGCTCATCAAAAAAAGAGGGCTTTCTTAAGGCTAAACGTTGTTTAAAGTCATCACTTTTAAAGGTAAATTTCTGACCTTCTTGGTCATATACACAGGTTAGATGTTTACACGGCTGTAACAACTGGAGTTCGTCTTCTTGGGGCTGACCGCAGGCGGGGCAGCATAAAGCAGCCACCGATGCGGCTTGATAAACCGAGGCGCAAGATACACGGCGGGTGAGTAAAGCACTGGTTAAGTTCATAAGACGCAGTTCCATGAATTGATTTCAACAATTTAGCTATGGTACAGGTCTTTAATGCATCTCTGGGTGAGACTTTCTGCCCCAACATGAAACAAACTAATGCAGCAGGATGAATTGCACAAACCATTCAATAACTCCATACTAAGCGCTTATTCAGATAATAAGGGCTTTAAATTTATGCACACCTTAAGCAAAGTATTAACCGCTGCAGCTATGACAGTGGCTTTGGTCATACCTACAACCAGTATGGCAACAGGCAACCAAGCTGACATTGGCTTTACTAACACCAGCGGTGCTACTTACATCAATGATACCCGTTACACCTCGGGTGGAACTGGCATACACATTAATGCCGACATGGCTATTAGTGATAAATTAGGCTTAATGCTGGAGTACCGCACTGCTGATTTAGACACGTCTACCAACGCCACATATACAGATCTTGGCATTCGCTATAGCCTTAGCGACGCAACATCGACTTACTTTAGTGCCAATAAAGCGTCCGTAACCGGCAATAGCGAAACCTTAATGATGCTGGGGGCTATGCACCACATGAGGCTCAGTGAGACTTCAACCTTAACCCTTAAACTGGGAACCAGCACGTCTAATCTGTTTGATGACTTAGAAGCTGGTTTTGACTTTAGCATCCCCGTTATGGATGCCTTAAGCCTAAACATAGGTTACCTGTCGAAGACGACTACCCTTGGTAAAACCAATACTAAAGCCACTTCTTCTGGCTTTAGTGTAAGCATTAGCTCGGCCTTTTAGGCGCCGAGTCCTAGCAACCACTGATCAAAAAACTCAAGCACCCGGCGCCTGAATGCGTCGGGTTTTTTTGTGTCAAATTGAGTGTGTCCGAGACTTTCTTCAAACCACAACTGCTTTTCACCGCAGGCCGCATCATAAAGCCATTGCCCGCTTGCCACTGACACGACAATGTCTTCACCACCTTGCATAATCAGCAGTGGGGTATGGCACAGTTGAGCCGCGGCCTTAGTCGCATTTACCTGCTCTACATCCATATCAAGTATCATTTCTGCCCACACTGAAATCATGGGAGCAAAAGGGAAAGCTGGCAAGCCTGTAAAGTATTCAACCGACACGTTGATGGTATCCTGCAAGGAAGAGAATGCGCTCACGGCAATAACAGCAGCGATATCTGCATTCAGTGCAGCATATTCAATGGCCATTGCTGCACCCATTGAATTACCCAACAAACCAACCTTACCTTTTACCGCACCCTGTTGGTGGACTAAATAGTCGTACCAAGTGTGGAGGTCATCTATTTCTCTCACCCCAAAAGTGATTTCATCACCATCGTTGAGATCATGCGCCCGAATGCCCGTCACTAGGACGCCATAACCCGCGTCCTGTAATATCTTGGCCTCTTCTAACATTTGACCACGGTTAGCTTTAAAGCCATGTTGCAACATTACATAAGCACCATTGTGACCTGCCGAAAAATAGCCATAAAGTTTTTGCCCATCCGCGTTAAGCACTGCCACTTCCATTACCTGTAGATCAAAATCTTGCGGCTGTTGCTTTGCCGGCGCGCGGGCCTCCAAGGGGTGATGCACCAACTGATGAGCCTGTTGGTATGTGACTAGCAAAAACCCACTGACGACAAGTAACAACACAGTGAGGATAGCCCCCCAAATAACCCCTTTCATGGTGGCTCCTAGCAACACTCTGGATAACAAAAGCAACTTGTTACATGATCATTAACCATACCAATCGCTTGCATGTAGGCGTACATACCCACAGGTCCAATAAACTTAAAGCCACGTTTTTTTAGATCTTTGGCAATCCGCACAGAAAGCTCAGTCTGGGCAGGAACATCAGCGTCTTCAGCAACTTCATTAACAATAGTTGTTCCATCCACAAAGCCCCATATATAGGTATCAAAGCTACCAAATTCTTGCTGCACCGCTATGAATTTTGCAGCGTTATTAACCACGCTGTGAACTTTTAAACGGTTGCGAATAATACCTTTATCTTGTAGCGCGTTAGCAATATCAAAGGCCGTAAATGCAGCCAACTTAGCAACATCATATTGGCAAAAAACACGCTTATAATGATGCCGCCGCTTGAGTATAGTCAACCACGACAATCCGGCTTGGGCGCCTTCCAAGACCAACTGCTCAAATAGGCGCTGATCATCATGCACAGCTCGACCCCATTCTTGGTCGTGATAGGTTAAATATTGAGCATCTTTTGTAGGCCAACTACAGCGTTTTTTATGAAGTTCTTGCATGTATATCCCATAATTGTGGCTTCATTTTCAGCTGGCCAGGTGGGCGAATTTGCATTCAAACTTAAGCAAAGTCACTTAAGTTACGGCCTTAGAGCCTTTTACTTGTTATTTTAACATTAAGCTAGGCTGGCAAAAGATCTATTCTCACGCATTCACATAACGCAACCATCTACTGTTGGAGAGGCGTGCTAGGGCCTCGAAATCAACCCTATGTGTGCTATTATAGTAACCCATTTCAGACTCCGCGTTGTCACCCATGATCCAACATCCACGCTTAGTTTTTAGCACTCACTCGGTCCCCACACTATGAGTAACAGACGTTTTACCTCCCATAACTACCCTAACGCTAGCTTAGTTAAACGGCTACTCGCCATGATGTACGATAGCTTGTTAGTCATAGCCGTCTGGATGACAGTAAGCTATATTTTCCTTTTCTTTAATGACCAACAAGCAGTCACAGGCCCAATCTATGAGAGCGCCTTGTTTCTGGTCACTTTCTTGTTTTTTGCTTTTTTTTGTACACGGTCTGGACAGACTCTTGGCATGATTGCTTGGCGCTTGAGGATAGAGTCAGATCAAGGCCAGCCCTTAAGTGCAAAACAAGCTTTATTGCGTTTTATGGCTGCAATATTTTCAGCCGCCGCCCTTGGCATGGGTTACTGGTGGATTATGTTTGATAGTAACAAATTAAGTTGGCATGACCGCTGGTCTAATAGCCGAGTTGTACAATTACCTAAAAATAATCCTTAGCCCGCTTTACGAAGTAACCAAGAACCACTGATAAAGCACACTAGAATGGGCATCAAATAGGCCAGCAAAGGGGTAAAACCAAACACACTGCTGGCTGGACCTAAAACTGCCTGCGCGTAATTAAAAGCCAAACCAACTAACACTCCCACCAGCACTCTTTGGCCTAAAGTGACCGATCGAGTGGACCCAAAAATGAAGGATATAGCCACAAAAACCAGTGATAAGGAGGCCAGGGGTTGCAGTATTTTTTTCCAAAAAGCCAACTTATAGGGTGCTGCCTCTAAGCCACTCTGATCTAGGTATTGGCTGTATTCAACCAAATCATCAATGGCTAAGTGATGTGGATCCATACTTAAAATAGTTAATAAGTGGGGTTTTAAAGAAACCGGCCAAGGCATAGCGTCTTCTGCTGTTTGGATAATGCGCTGAGCGTCTGGTGCAACGAGTTGCAAACCTAATAATGACCAGGCTTGTGCGTCATAAATAGCCTTTTCTGCCACTAAGGTTTGCTGCCAATTCTGGTCACTAAAACGGTGGCGCGATACATCCTGCAACACACCATCAGACCTCACGGATTTGACAAAGATATAATCATTATCGTCGCGTAACCAAAACCCCTTAGTTGAAGCGACACCCTTGTATCGCGATTGTTCTATTTCTGCCATTCTTTGTGTGACTGGGGCAACAAATTCACCCAATAGCGCAGCCGCTAAAATAAACACAGACACCGCCTTTATTACCGACCCAACAATACGCCACAAAGAAACCCCAGACGCCCGCATGACCGTGAGTTCGCTATTATTAGCTAGAGCTCCCAAACCCACCAAGCACCCTACCAACACCGTGAGCGGCATAAACTCATACACCCTTCGGGGCACCGTCAAGACAATATAAGTCATGACTTGCTTAAAGCTTGCGCCATTATCTAGTGCATCTAACTCACTGCCTAATGCTGTCATTAGATCTAATCCGAGAATAACTAAGAGCACAATGGCTACAGAGGCCCAGATATGGCGGGCAATATGTAGATCAAGCAGGCGCATTAATTTTTCCTCTTCTAGACCACTGTCTAAACCATTGGGGTCCAAATAATAAACCCAAACCCAGTAATAGGAAAAAGCCGTGTAACAGCCATATTTTTACATCTGTATTAGCCACGGCTTTAGTCATTTCATCACGCAAACTCGTTAACACCGACAAATACACTAAATACAATAAGATACCTGGCAATAGCCTGACAAACCGGCCTTTGCGCGGATTGACTTGACCTAAAGCTATCGCCACAAAACTCACAATAAGCGTCATCAATGGCAGAGAAATACGCCAATAGAGCTGGGCCCTGTGGTCAGGGACATCAGAACCGATGAGCATTAATGTAGGCAGGGTAAAGCCGCGAGTAATATTAATTTGTAATTCTTCTGTATACAAACGCACTGCCAACTCTTCAAATTGGGTCACGGTATAGTCTAACTGCCCTGGTTGACCTTCAGTTCGTGAGCCCTTCTTAAGAACTAGATAACGTGATTGGTAGGTTTCATCAAACACTTGCCGAGCTGAAGTTGCCTTGAGTAACACTGGCACTGCACTTAAGGTCGGTCGATTAAATACAAACACATTAAGTAACTGCTGACGGTCATCGGTGAGGCTTTCTGCATAAATAACTTGGCGTTCAATATTGCCCTGGAACCGCCCAGCAACGATGCTATCAAACTCCGTTGTGTGGGACTGTTGATAGAGAATTTCTTCAACATTACGTGACGTTTCTGGAGCCAGCCAAAGACTCAAGGTCGCCACTAGTACGGCTAAAATTGAGAGGGGTACTAGCACTACCTGCACCAGTTGCCGTTGGCTTACACCATTAGCAAACAGCACCGTAAGTTCGTTATCGACACTCAACTTGCCTAGGGTGAGCAATACCCCTAAAAAACCTCCCAAGGGCAATAATGTACTTAAGTATGCAGGTAGCAAATTAACAATAATAGCCAACACCGCTTGGGCGTCAAGCTCGCCAGTAACGGCTTTACTAAGATAATGGGCAAAGCGGCTACTCGATATAATCAGTAGCAAAACTAAGCTCACTGCTAATGCACTTATTAGCACTTCTTTGTTGATGTAACGGGTAATTAAGGACACTTGGCTGGCTTCTTAACGGGCTAATAGCGATCTAAGGCTAACAATGGCTCTAAGTGTATCAGATTTTTAGCAAAACAAAGATTTAAGCCGCATTATACCCAACCATCCCTAGAGACATGCTCCGTTTTGGCGTAGAATTTTGCCATTGGCCTGAATTACACGAGGCCATTCATTGGTCAATTTGTCACGGAGACAGCATGAAATTTTCTTTACAGCACGATGCCACGCAACTTGATTCGGCGTCTAGCGTTATTTTACCCCTAGCCAAAACCAAAGACGGTAGTGATACCCTAACAACTGCAAGCCTCATCGCCGCGGATAAGTTACTCAACGGAGCCATCTCCCACGCCATTAGCAGTGGCGATTTGTCTGGCAAGTTCAAAACCAGTCAGCTATTCCTTAACGCAGGCGCTGGTCCAGACCGCATTTTAGTGATCGGCACTGGTGCTGCAGACCAACTCAGTGGCCGCAAGTACCGCCAGTTAGTGCAGGCGGCTTGGTCGCAAATTAGTTCGAACCCTGGGGCTTTGGTGGTCAACCAATTAACCGCTGCAGACTCCAACAACTTGGATCTGCAAAGTAAAGTTCGGCTGACGGTCGAAGCCATAGTGCAGGCTTGCTACCGTTTTGATCAGTTCAAAACCACCACAAAAGAAACCCCACCTAATGCTGATATGATTTTGCTGGCTGATACTGATTCACAAGCTCAGCTGGACCAGTCTGTAGCCACTGCTGAAGCCATGAACTTATGCCGTGACCTAGGCAACCTGCCAGGTAACATTTGCACCCCTAGCTTCTTGGCTGAGCAAGGCCACAAGTTGGCTGCTGGTTCACAAAAAGTGACCACCCTAGTCCTTGAAGAGGCGGAAATGGAAACCTTAGGAATGCACTCCTTACTTTCTGTTGGCAAGGGCAGTGCCGAACCCTCCAAACTAATCGTAATCAACTACCAAGGCGGTGAAGAAGGCACCCAGCCCCATGTATTAGTGGGTAAAGGCATTACCTTTGATTCTGGCGGCATTAGCATTAAGCCAGGCGCGGCAATGGACGAGATGAAGTACGATATGTGTGGCGCTGCCAGTGTAATTGGGGCTATGCAGGCAGTGATTGATATG